>PNKB01000027.1 GCA_013997645.1 Cyanobacteria bacterium PR.3.49 | reverse complement strand
TCGATACTGGCGCCCAGGGATGTCTCTTTAGCGCACACCATATGAAGCAACTCGGCATCGCTATACCTGATGATGCTGTAGACAGCGTGGGCAGAGGTGTAGGCGGTTCCACTCACACGAAAAACTTTCCCATCTCTCGCATTCGTCTCGGTCCTGTCGAGAAGAGCAATTTTACAATCGGCGTGACTGAAATTCCTTTCGGCGAGCCGCTTTTAGGGCAATCATTTTTCGGCGACTGCCAGTATACGATCGACGATCAAGCTAGCGTCATCCGCATCAGGCGGTAAACTTCGGTAAGTGAGTGGACTGCCCGTGGCGACACTGTCTGTGGTAATCGTAGCAATGAATGAAGAGCGCACAATCGGGCGCGTTCTTGAAGCTGTGCGCTCGATAGCAGACGAGATTCTTTTGGTAGATTCCGGATCTAAGGATAAAACAATAGAGATCGCCCAAGAACTTGGCGCTCGTGTCGTACACCAGGACTGGCTTGGCTACGCAGGGCAAAAAAACTTCGCACTGTCTTTGGCTAAGAGCGACTGGTTGCTGAGTCTGGACGCAGACGAAGTAATGACACCAGAAGTGGTGGCGGAAGTAAGAACCATAATTAGCTCGGAAACTGCCGGCAAGTGCGATGGATACAAGATTCCTCGCATACTCTATATTGGTGATAGTCCAGTCAGGCACGGCGGCTTTTACCCGGATGCGCAATTGCGTTTGATTCAGAACGGCAAAGGAAAATTCCGCGATCGCATGGTGCACGAGCGCATTTTTGTCGATGGACCGGTAGGCGATCTCAAACATCCCATGCTGCATTACTCGTATAAAAACGTCGAAGAGTTTACGCGCGCCATGGACAAATATGCACGTCTTTCAGCCGAGCAATACAAGCAAGACGGGTCGAAAAAGTGGCGGGCAAACAAGATCAATGAACTTGCTCACCCGCTCTGGACGTTTTTCGCCCGCTATATTTTGCGCCTCGGCTTCCTTGACGGTAAGCTCGGTTTGGAATTGAATCTCATCTACAGCAATTACGTGCGCAACAAAATTCGCTATCTCAGAGACTCGTAGTTCTAAGCTCTATCTGTCATTCCAAGATCTCGCGCATCAAGCTCTCGTAGCGCCTGAGATTTTGTTCGTATACAGATCTGTCGGTCGCTTTGACCTGGTCTTCATCGAGCGATTTGCCCAACCACGGCGCTTCTTCCACCAGAACTTCTTGAGCCACCCAACCGCGCACGGTAAGCGATTCCCAGCTGGGCACGCCCATGGAACTGCAATCGTATCTAACTACCTCAGCTTGCGCTGCGGTGATGATGTTCTTCTCTATAAGCGTTGCCAAAAGCGCTTCAGATTGCTTTTCTTGTTCTGAAGTCGGGCTCATGTGCGAGCTACTGAATTTCGATGTCTACCCGTTTGCCGTGCCGGCTTGCCGCGGCTCTGACCAGATTGCGCAAGGCGGTAATCGTCTTACCGTCTTTGCCGATTAACCTGCCGGTGATGGTCGGTTCGCAAGTGACACCCAGACGGCAACGTCTGGAACCCATCATCTTTCGGTCGAATTGGAGCGCGTCCGGATCGCGTGCAAGCACGCGCAAGATGTACTCGGCTAAATCTTCAGCCGCAGTTGAATTGCTGGGCGGACCCGATGATCTGCCTACGCCGTAGCCGCCGGGGCGCCTGCCGCCGCCGCCGCCTTTCTTAAAAGGCTTGCCACCGTATCGCTTGGCTGGGCCCCGTTTTTCATCCATCTGTCTACCGCTTCCTGGTCGAGTTTGAGATCTTTCGAGCGCGGGTTGTAATAACCGAGCTCTTCCAACGGCTTACCGTCACGACGGGTCCGTCCATCTACTGCAACGACTCGATAGTGCGGCGCTTTTTTGGAGCCAACTCTCTTAAGTCTTATCTTTACCACTGAAATTTTCCTTTGCGAACTCGTTTTATATATGAAAACTCATATTTCAAAACTAGATAATAATGCGAATGGATATTCTAGCAGGTGCTTTCTTCGCGCAACGATAGCAAGCGCTTATATTTGCGACATTGCAAAGAACTCGGTAACACTTGACTTATTTCTTCTTCTTTTTTTTGTAGTATCCGCCCCCGGCGCCGCCCGGATAGCCAGACGGGGGCTTCTTCTTGGGCATGCTGCCCGGCAAGCCGCCGGGGAATCCAGGAGGCAATCCACCAGGCAGCCCGCCCGGCATTGGTGGCAGGCCCGGTCGGCCTCCACCGCCCATTCCCGGAAGACCGGAAAACGGATTCGGCAAATTGGGAAGGTTCGGAAGGTCGCCAGTGGTGCCGCTCGGAGGACCTCCGGGCATACCCGGAAAACCGCCGCCGAACCCGCCCATCATCTTTCTGAAATGTCCCATCATCTGACGCATCTGTTCAAACTCATTTAACATTTGACCCACTTCCGAGTCTTTGAGACCGGCGCCGGCTGCGATTCGGCGCCTTCTGCTCATACTGATGATTTCCGGTTTGCGCTGCTCTTCCAGAGTCATCGAGTTAATAGCTGTCTCATACAGCTTCATCATCTTGTCGCCGTGTTCGGCAATCTTGGCTTGATCGGCGCTGTTGATTCCGAACATGCCGCCCACGCCCATCATCTTCATGAGGTCGCCCATGTTGCCCATCTTCTTCATCATCTTCTGAGACTTGATGAACATTTCAAGGGTGAATTCGCCTTGCAGCATTTGCATGGCCACTTTCTCAGCTTCTTTCTCGTCGATAACTTGCTTGGCTTTTTCAACGAGGGAAAGAACATCGCCCATGTCGAGAATTCTGCTGGCCATGCGGTCTGGATAGAAGGCGTCCAGGTTGTCCAGCTTCTCGCCGGTGCTGATGTATTTAATCGGTTTGCCGACCACTTCTCTGACCGAGAGTGCGGCACCGCCCCTGGCATCACCGTCGACTTTAGTCATGATGATCCCGGAGACATCCAATTGAGTATTGAAAGTTTCCGCTACATTCACCGACTCCTGACCGGTCATGGCGTCGATGACCAGGAGCTTCTCGGACGGCTCAAAAGCGCGATCCAAAATCATGATTTCTGCCATCAATTCCGTATCGATTTGCAAGCGACCGGCCGTGTCGATGATCACAGGCGAATTATTATTTTCTCGCGCTTGCGCCAATGCTCGCTCGGCAATCTCGTGCACGTCCTTGCTTTCCAGATCGGCAAAAACAGGCACATCTATCTGTTTTCCCAGAGTTTGCAGCTGAAGAATGGCAGCCGGTCGTTGTACGTCGCAAGCCACCATGAGCGGTGACATACCCTCGTCTTTCAGTTTCTTGGCGAGCTTTCCGCAAGCAGTAGTTTTTCCTGCGCCCTGCAAGCCGAGCAGCATGACGACAGGCGGTTTGCCTTCCAGGGTGATGGGCACATTGTCGCTGCCGAGAATTTCAATGAGCTCATCATGCACTACTTTAATGAATTGCTGCGCCGGCGAGACGGATTCTAAAACATCGGTGCCCAGCGCTTTCTGCCTGACGCGACTGATGAAAAGCTTGACCACTTTCAAACTGACGTCCGCTTCCAAAAGCGCCCGTCTTACTTCGCTGATCGCCTCTTCGATGTTTTCCGCGGTCAGCTTTGTATCGCCGCCGAGGTTGCGCATCGCGTTCTTCAATCGATCGCTCAGTTGATCAAACATTGTCTAAATCACCTCTAGTTGCTTTTCTTCTTGGTTTTGCGCTTCTCTTTCACTTCTTCGGTGTGCGCGAGTTCTTGGATGTCTAAGACTTTCTCGTCGATTTCCGGCGGGTAAATCAGCCAGAATGACTCGTAATTGCCTCTTACAAGCGCGCCGATTGTCGGTGACAATTCGGACAATTCCGAGACGATGCCGGTGTCTGTTCGGATGACGATATTGGTTTCGGGATGCACTGATTCGGGGCGGTAGTAATCGTAAGGACGGAAGCCTGTCGACTCGACGGCCACGTAATAATCAGGGTCCATGCCGTAGGCCTTCACCAATTCTTTGGTGTGATTCTGCACTTGCTCGATCAAGTTTTGAAATTTGCCGTTGCCATTTCCGCCGCCAGTCGGAGGCATTATTTTGACTGACTTGAATAAGCGACGATCCAGAAACCGACGGGCGAGATCTTTTAAGACCGGATCTTTATCTTCGACCCAGCGTTTGATGTGATAAGTCATTTGAATATCGTCGAGCGAGAGATATTCATCGACAGTAAGCTCTTCACCGTTCAACCATTTTGCAGTCGGATCGTCCATGAAAGAAAACTTGTGCTTCGCTTCCATCAAATGTTTTACGCGTTTGAGCAGCTTAGCTAGATGCGCACGGGCAGCCAGATTTTTGCGGTGGTAGTAAACTTGCGCATACATAGAATAGCGGCCGAATAAATAATCTTCGACAGCGGTCTGACCTTTTTCGCCGACCACTTCGATGCGATCTTTTTCTTCGTTTACTTCCATCGAGCGAAGTATGCGTTGCAGAGCAAGATGCCCATAGGCAGTGCCCGTCATGTAGCTGTCGCGCAGCAAATAATCGAAGCGATCGCAATCGAGCTGACTGGAAACGATGTGCGAAAGATATTTTGGATGATGCTGTTTTTTGAGAAGTCGCACTACCTTTTCAGCCAGGTCGGGCACTTCTTCAAATGCATCGAGAACTCTGCGTATCTCTGTATCGCCGCTGATAATGCGGCACGACCACTCTTCATGATCGTAGTGAAGAATTTTTTCCGTGACATGACTGTAAGGACCGTGACCGCAGTCATGCAGGAGAGCGGAGGCAAGAATCAACGGTCGGTGCTGTTCGATCGACGGTGTTTTCTCCGCCAGCATATCGATCAATTGAGAAGCAACATGCATCACACCAACTGAGTGGGTAAAACGCGAGCCTTCCGCACCCTGGAATGTGAAAAATGAGACGCCCAACTGATGAACTCTGCGCAGGCGCTGGAATTCGCGGGTATCAATCAGGTCCATGACCAATCTTTCAGCAGGAATTCGCCTGTCCAGGACAATGTCCTGGTGAATCGGGTCGAGATAGGTCCGCTTATTGGCCATGTTGAAAACCTGTTTCTGTTTAACTCTTGCAGGCATACCGAAATCGGCGCCCTGCACAAGAATTAGCCCGCTTTCAGCGTGCAACTCCATATTATAACTGGGCATATACCAGTAGATGGGCCATCTATGAGGTTAGTCTTAATGGTGTACCAGAATTTTGCACTCCCGCCCGCCCCCGTCTCGCCCCTGTCCATTCTCTCGATCATTAAGCTGGCCGCTAAGTCTTATAGCGCAACCTTTAAGCTGTCCATGAGCTTGTTCTGGCTGCCCTGCCTGGTTCTGAGTGTAGGCAATTTGCCGTTTTCGCTCTTAGAGCCGCCGTCGACGTTTTCTGTGCAAGAGTTGATCGGCACTGCCGCAGTGGTCGCATTTGCTGGTTTGTGCGGGCTTTACTTCCTCTTCCATACAGTCAAGCGCAGCCTGGCGCTCCAGCGCATGGTGCTCTTGTCTGAAGACAGTTGCATTCCATCACTCGCTTTTTCAAACAGACTGGGAAAGAAAGCCGTCATTGCTCGCATCGCGACTGGCGCCTTTCAACTTATCACTGCTTTGGTCTGTATCTTCGGCGGCGTAGCTGCCTGGTGCAATAACGAGAAAATGCACTTGCCTGTGCGTTTTTTCCTGGCTCCCGAACTCTCATTGCCTTTGGTGGGAATTGTTGTGGTGCTGACGGCAGTTTCGTACTTTTGCTGGTTCTTCAGCGAATTTCTCTACATGTGTTTTTCAGTAGTGCTGGCTACCGAATCGAATGATTGGGCTTCTCTGTGGCGTCGCTCATGCAATTTGTCGCGAAGCGCTTTCTGGCGAGGAACTACTTTTGCTTTCGGTATTGAGTTTGCTGTATGGGCAACAGCTCTCTTGCTCAGCCCGATAACAGCCTTCGAGCTAACCGCGACCCTTCGAGGTGGTCTGGAAGGATTTGCGAGCAGCAATGCACCAATTTGGCTTTCGGTTACCGACAATGTAATTGAATTTGCAGTATTGCTTTTGTCCGCACCATTTTGGGCTATTCTGAGCGCCTATTTTGCCAATGATGTAAGAGTGCGATTGAATGCCCGCGTGAGTGATTTGCGCAAATAGATATCAGCCGAATAGCAATTTTAGAAACCGAGGAGATCGATTATGTCTGCGCGCCCGCCACTTCCGCCCTTCGATTTTGAAAGTGCAAAAAAGAAAGTGCGCATGGCGGAAGACGCCTGGAATTCCCGCGATCCCGAGAAGGTTTCATTGGCATATACCGAGTCCAGTGAGTGGAGAAACCGCTCCGAATTCATAAGCGGGCGTCAGGAAATTGTTTCATTCTTACAGCGAAAGTGGGCAAAAGAACTCGACTACAGATTGATCAAAGAATTGTGGGCTTTTGATGGAAATCGAATTGCGGTGCGCTTTGCCTACGAATGGCGTGATGATTCCGGCAACTGGTATCGTTCATATGGAAATGAAAATTGGCAGTTTGACGAAAACGGACTAATGGAAAAACGCTACGCTTCAATAAATGATTTGCCGATTGCCGAAAAAGATCGCCAGTATCACTGGGATGCATTGAAGCCCAGACCCGCAGATCATCCTGAATTGAGTGATCTTGGTTTTTAAGTTTGAAAACCGCAACTAGGCGGTTTTTTTTCTCTTTCCTGACATGGCGATCGATGCGATCGCAAGTGCAATTGCCGTACCGAGAACAGGCTGCGAGATTTTGTGCAACTTGGAGAATTCAGCTTCAGCGGCGGAATCGGTTTTTAGTTTCGGCAACAGATCGGACATGGGAGCCGTCAATCCAAGCGCAAAGAAGAGAACCAGAGCCGCGCTGGCAGCGCTGGTTCCGTAGCGCGCAAAAGTGCATTTGCTTTTTTCCGGATTGGTGAAGAAGTCGGCAACTTCCGTAATCAGTAATGCTATTGCGGCTCCCAGAGCCAATTTGCTGAAGTGAATGAAAAGCGGAGCATTCGTCATGCCGATGGTTGCTTTGTCCAGTCCCAGGGCATGACCTTCGCGAGCCATATTAATGACGACGAAGACAATGGCAACAGAGCCGCCAAAAATAATGGACAGGGCGAGGAGTCGCACCGTTTCTACGATTTTGTTCATTTTAGTTACCTGGTTTTTGCTTCTTACTCTACGCGCAGGTCACCGGCAGGAATGACGAATTCCGCTGCCGTTTTCCCTTGCGTAAGAGCATTGAGTATTTGCAGTTTGCGCTTCGTATCGACATCTACAAGCGAAACGTAGACACCATATTTGCCCGGCTTCAAAGGCGGCATTTTCAGCTCTTCCGACCAGCTGATCGGCTTGCCGGCTTGCCATTGATTGGTCGGCGGCTGTGGTGTGTGCAAGGATTGTGCGATTGGTTTGCCGCTTTCATCACGGAATTCCATTTGCACTTTGTAGCTGCCGGCTACATCTTTGTCGAATTCTCGGGAGGGGCGCATGGGTGGTGCCGCTCCCAGGTTGACGAATTCGAATGATGCCTTCAGTTTGTCGCCTTGTTTCAATTTTTCGTCAAAGGAGATTTTTTGAGAAACGAGCTGGTAGCCCAGTTTGGAGCGCAATTCTTCCAGTGATTTGGCCAGTGCTTCGTCTTTGTCGGAAGCTTCCAATGTGGACAAAGGCAGCTCGATATAGCTGATGCCGTCTACCGGTGCGTTCTTTGCTATTTTTTCCAGACCTTCTGCATCAACCTTGTCCGTCAACTGATAGCCGGTAAAAGTATCAGGATGGAATTTGATAATCACTCGATATTGATCGAATCCGTGTTTGCCGTCGTTGACATTCTGGCGAGTGATGTAGACGCGCTGACCGTATCTGTAGATTAGATAATCGGAGATTTCATCGAGCGTGTCTTGTCCGGCACGATTGCGGGTCGGTGCATCAACATCGAAATTGAGTCTGGCAGTCGGGAATGCTTTAGGGAAAATGTCGGCAACATACTTCCAGTGCTCTACCAATTGTCTCTGGCTCATGCCGTGATCTTTGATCAGCGCCTGTTCGAGTTTTGCATAATTTCCTTTCTCTCCTGTCACGTCCGGCACAACAGGAGTGCTGCCGGCAACGCCACCACCGGTGATGCCGATTGAATGAATATTGGGATTCTTGTCGTATTTCTCACCCATCTCGGTGATGAAGTTCGACCATTTAGCCAGGTAGTTGGTGTTCCAGAAGATCGGCATCAAATGCTGCTTGCCGTCCTTGCCGGTGTATTCCATTGTTTTGACGTCGCCTGAAAATACCCAGCTGGGAGTATCGGATTCCAAGGTTGTCTTTTTCTCGCCTTCCTCAGTTTTGGCTGTCTGGAAACCTTCCGGCACGGCATCTACACCGCAGGTTGAAACGCGCAGTATCAACGATTTGCCCGACGGCTTGAGCAATTCGATCAGGTTGTCGATGGGCTGCCAGTTGAATTCGTCTTCTTTAGGCTCGAGCACCTTCCAGGGGATGGTCACCGAGATGCCGCTTACGGTCGGCTTGCTGAGTACATCGGTAATGACCTGATTTTGTGAGAGCTTTTCAGTTGGAATGACCGCGAAAAGTCCGATCTCTTTATTGAAAACCGGCTGTGCGCCTTCCACTGCTACGGTTTTAAATTTCTTCGTTTTGATCAGGCGGTCTTGCCCTTCATTCAGATAGTGCTTCTTTTCTGGAATCGGATTGAAGTACTTGATAATCTCGCCGGGCGAATTTTTGGCATATGCCTTCTGTACAGGAAGAAGAATGCCGCCCGCGCCAAAGGATACCGCCAGTGAAAATGAGATTGCTTTTAATCCGGTTCTAGCTGTTATACCCGTGCGCATCATGCCCTCCGTACGACAAAATCTCAGACCAAAGCCACTGTAGACAGTTTTAATACCACCATCGAAAGTGTGAATTGTACTAGAAACAGCCATTTTTGGCAGGGGATGACGTTTTGCTCCTTACGTAAAGCTGTCGAGGCAAATGTGATAACCTTTCAGACCAAATAAGAATGGCCGATGAGGGAGTTTCTTGAGTCTCGCTTACCTGGGGCACAGCGCAATCAGGTTCAATCTGCAGGGGGTCAACGTTTACGTAGACCCTTATCTCAAGGATCCGGTCGATTGGACGAAACTGCCTAAGGGCGATCTCGTTCTTTTCAGTCACGGCCACTTCGATCAAGGCGTGCTTTTGGCGCCGAAACTTTACGAAGCCTGGAAATGCAAGTTCGCCGGACCGCGTGTTTTGATGCGCTGGATGGCCCGCAAGTTCAAGAAGAAAATTCCGCACGAAGCTTTGATGGCAATCGATCACCACGAGACGATTTCGTTCGGCGAAATCAAAGTGCGTGCTGTTCCCGCGCATCACCCTATCAACCGGCTTGGCAAAACAATTCTGGCATTGCACGCTCGCAGCCGTGCTCCGGGCAAACCTGTTAATGGCTACTATTTCGAAGGCTTCTACCATGCCGGCGATACCATTTATACACAGACGATTAGAGACAGTCTGAAAGGTCTGCCGGTGCACACGGCGTGCTTGCCGATTGGCGGAAAGTATGGGGTGGCTTCACCTCAAGAGGCTCTGCAAATTGCCGAAGAAATCGGAGCCAAACGTGTGGTGCCGATGAAATATCAAGCTCTTGTCGAGCGTGTGCCCTTCCGCTATCAGTCGTCGGATCTTGTCAAACATGCCAAATCGACCGGCACGAACATTGAAATTTGTCCTCTGGCTATAGGCGAAGTTCTGGAAATTACCGCCAAAGCATCTTCTTAGTCACATCTTCATCGACATCTCAGTTGGCATGAGCACAACCTGCTACTTTAATTGTCTCGCTTGAGATTACAGGCGAAAAGCTAATCGGCTATAAAGTAAATCTCTGGGTACAAACAAATTTAGGTGTTGCCTTAGCGGTCCGATAATTTGTCTGAAGAAACTTCTAGTCAAGACGCCAAGACCATTCGCTTGATAAAGCATCCCAGGCCGCCTGCGGAAGCTCAAATCGAGGAATTGCTGACGACTGCCAGGAAGAACCTGCGCATCACAGTCGAGCTGCCTTTTGCAGAGTCGGGCGAACCGTACATGTTGAGCAGTTTTATCGAGTCTGCTAAAGCCGAATGCTTCTGGATGTTTTATCGTGGCGTCGGACCGGATTCCACTTTGCTCTGGAACATGTTGACCGACGACCCGGGGCTGATTCACCATTTGATGACTGCGGAATTTCCGGCTCTGGAAACAGGCTTTTCCGTTCCTAAATCGCCAGCCGTGGCCAGAGCCGTGGCTAATTACAAAGATGCGCATGATGCGCAACTTCCTGCCGACTCTGAGTTCGAGATGTCAGATACTCCTGCTGCAGCCAACTTTCCCAAGAGCGCCAAGCCCGAACATGATTTGCTCACTCTTCCCGAAGATCCTAAAAATGTCCGCAGGCAGCCTGAGCCCCAATTGCAGAGCGCGCAGCAAATGCAATCAGTTCCGCCCGCACCGCAACATGGGCACATGCCGGCGCCGATCAATAATGCCTCGCCTCAACCGGCGCCGTTTCCGCAAGCCCAGCCTCATCAGCCTGCGGGGCAGCCGGCGTTTTTAGCGCAGGCACCTGCATTCTTGCAGTCGCAGAATCCTGTTCAACCTGCCCAAATGCCGCCGCCGGCGCAGCCGCTGCAGACCTCTCAAGAGCAGCAGGCTTCGCCACCCCAAATGGTGCAGGCTCCTTTTTCAGGACCAGCGCCGGCTTTGCCTCCCGCTCTTTCGGCTGCGCAGGTGCAGCCGCATCATCAAAATCTCGAACCTCCGCCGGGCTATACACCTTTGCATTTGCCGCAAGGCTTGCACTTGGCACATTCTCCTCAAGCACCAAGCGGCGCGCCCGTGGTGCCGGAGGCCCCTGCGCAGGCTGGGTTTGCGCCGCCGGACGTACCTGTCCGAGGCGGCGATAAAACGCTCAAGCTGGACCGCGAAGAAAGCAGCGCTGCAGCAAAGCCTCCGCCGTCCCACACCTGGTTGAAAGACGATCGCGGCACCAGTATGGTAGTCGAACCGGTTGCGCCTGAATTAGACTCACCCTTTGTTCAGCCGAAAAAGCCCAAGGCTACTCAGCAGAAGATGAAGGCCCGGCCGATGTTGGAAGGCGATCTGACTAATTTGCAGATGCCAACATTGTTGCAGTCGATCAATATGGGCAAAATGACGGGTCGGCTCGATCTGCAATCAGGCAGCGATGTAGCGACGATCTACTTCAAGGAAGGCAATCCTCTGCATTGCGACT
Organism: Cyanobacteria bacterium PR.3.49; assembly: GCA_013997645.1. Taxonomy (GTDB): domain Bacteria; phylum Cyanobacteriota; class Vampirovibrionia; order Obscuribacterales; family Obscuribacteraceae; genus QKMZ01. Next base: position 27,727 of record PNKB01000027.1, on the reverse strand, counting down.
TGAGAAATTCGGAAGGCGAAACGGCGATAGTAGAAGCAATCGGCTGGGATGAAGGCGAATTTCGTTTTTTTGCCGAGTCTCCGCATCACAGAGACACAATCAAGAAACGTCTTGACCTCTTGCTTATGGAAGGGGCGGCTTTGATAGATCAAAGCAAGTTTTTGAAAGAAATCGGCATCAACACCGATTCTTATCTCGTCCGCAACCACTCCGATATTACCGAGGCTCTTTTCGAAGAGATGGTGTCGCGCGGTGCGGCAGCGGACATGAACTTGCAAAAGATGCTCTACCAGCTGATCGACAATGAGAGCACACTTGAAGACTTGCTGCGCTTGCGACCGATGCCCAAACCGCGTTGGGTGCCGGTCATATTCAATCTGGTCACTTGCAGCCTGGTGTCCTTTTCCGATCGTCCGTTGCGTGAAGGCGTGGAAGAAGCTGCTGCTGAGAATATTGATTGGCCTGCAATTCAAGCTTTCGAAGATTCGATACGCATCGCCGAAACCGGGTTTCTCAGCTATCCTGCCTTCTTCTATCACCTAGAGCGCGAGTACGAGCGTTTTGAACGTTTCCAACGTCCCTTCTCTTTGATCATTCTGGAAATTTCGATCAAGGAAGATTTATCGGAAACCAAAGATCCAAAGGTGCTTCAAGACAGGGCCGTACTCGGACAAGTGTCGACAAGAGTCGACAAGCTCAAGAGAAAAACCGATATTGCCGGGCATTTTGGCGAAAATCAGTTTGCATTGCTCTTGTTGGAAACAGAAGGTGACGCGGCGAGGAATTTTGCCAGCCGTCTGGCTGAGGCAATTGCCATGAATCCGTTTACCACCGACCGGGTGGAAGTAGTTCGCCTGACGGTCAGTCTGGGCGTAGCATCCGTGCCTGAGACCTGCAGAGATCTGGGCCGACTGATATCGGCGGCCCGCCCGCAAAATTCTCAAAAAGGGTGACCTGTTTCAGGATTTTTAGTTGATTCTTCCGTTTAGGTGGTAAATAAGTGCTAACGGCCCCGTGCGTTGGAAAAATTTTTCCAGCGAAATTGTCTGCGTATCGCATGACAAGCGGCGCTTGAAAAGGAGGTTAGGAGAGCTTTTATAAAGCTTTGTATAAGTTTGTTAATCTGCTTACTAATATGCGGCCATGCTTAGAGCAAGGCCCATAAGGATTTTTGGAGTTCGTGGCGCACCATATCGGAAACGGTGTCTTTATCTGCCCGTTTCACGAAGCGCGGCAAAGTATAATTCCGGGGGGACTCCATCAATAGGAGTAAAGGGAGTTAAAAGATGGGAAAAGCAGTAGGCATCGACTTGGGAACGACCAACTCTTGTGTTGCCGTTATGGAAGGTGGTCAACCGGCGGTGGTTTCCAACTCTGAAGGCGGTAGAACGACGCCTTCTGTCGTCGCCTTCACCAAATCTGGTGAACGGCTTGTCGGGCAGTTAGCTAGACGCCAAGCAGTTCTTAATCCGGAGAATACTGTTTATTCGATCAAGCGATTTGTTGGACGTCGCTTCTCTGAAGTTCAGGCCGAACAAAAAATCGTGTCTTATAAAGTCAAAGAAGGCGCAGACGGCGGTTGCAAAGTTGCCATCCAAGGCAAAGACTACTCGCCGGAAGAAATCTCGGCAATGATTTTGCGCAAGCTGAAAGAAGATGCGGAAAAGTATTTGGGTGAGAAAGTCACCTCCGCAGTGATTACGGTTCCTGCATATTTCAACGACTCACAGCGCCAGTCCACAAAGAACGCCGGCACCATCGCCGGTCTCGACGTGCTGCGTATCATCAACGAGCCTACAGCTGCGGCACTTGCCTACGGTCTGGACAAGAAAGACAACGAGATCATCCTTGTATTCGACTTGGGCGGCGGCACATTCGACGTATCTATCCTTGAAGTAGGCGACGGCGTATTCGAAGTTAAGTCCACATCCGGCGACACTCACCTCGGCGGCGACGACTTCGACCACCAGGTTGTCACCTGGGTAGCCGATGAATTCATGAATCTTGAAGGCATCGACTTGCGCAAAGACAGGCAAGCTCTGCAAAGACTTACCGAGGCTGCCGAAAAAGCGAAAATAGAACTTTCGTCGGTAACCGAGACCAATATTTCTCTTCCGTTTATCACCGCGGATGCTACCGGTCCCAAACACTTGGAGATCAAACTCACCCGCGCTCGCTTTAACGAATTGACTCGCTCATTGGTCGAGCGTTGCCGCGCTCCTATGGAGCAAGCGTTGAAAGACGCCAAGCTCGGCTACGAGCAGCTCGACGAAGTCGTACTGGTAGGTGGTTCGACAAGAATTCCTGCCGTTCAAGAGCTGGTAAAACAAGTTACCGGCGGAAAAGAGCCCAACCAATCCGTTAATCCGGACGAAGTTGTGGCTGTCGGAGCCGCTATTCAAGCCGGTGTTCTGGGCGGCGAAGTCAAAGGGGTCGTACTCCTCGACGTCACGCCGTTGTCTCTTGGTATCGAGACGATGGGCGGTGTGTTCACCAAATTGGTCGAACGCAACACCACTATCCCGACAAGAAAAGCGGAAGTCTTCTCGACTGCCGACGACAACCAAACTGCAGTAGATATCTATGTATTTCAGGGCGAACGTCCGATGGCTCGCGACAACAAGCTCTTGGGCAACTTCCGTCTGGACGGTATTCCGCCGGCAGCCAGAGGCAACCCGAAAGTCGAAGTTACATTCGATATCGACGCCAACGGCATCATGAACGTCACAGCACGTGACCAAATGACCGGCAAAGAACAAAAGATCACCATCACTGCTTCCACCAACATGTCGAAAGAAGACATCGACCGTGCGATGCGCGATGCCGAAAATTACTCGGCAGACGACCGCAAGCGCAAGGAAGAAGCGGATGTCCGCAACGAAGCAGACAGCATCTGCTACGCAGTGGAAAGACAAGTGCGCGATCTGGGCGACAGAGTCTCGTCCGGTGAAAAGGCAAGAGCAGAAATGTTGGTTGCCGACTTGAGACAAAAACTCAAGGACGAAGCGGATCTCGAATCGGTCAAACAAATCATGAACGAATTGAGAGGCGCCCTCGTTCTGTTGCAACAAGCAGCTACGCGCGGTGGTGACGAAGGCGGTGCTGCCGCCGGCGGTATGGAAGATTACACTACGCCTGCTGATGGTGGCGCCGATGGTGGCTACCAGTATGGCAACGGTGGCGACGGCGGCTACACCAGCCAGAGTGGCGAAGACGTTGTGGATGCCGAATTCAGAGCATCAGACGACTAAGTCAAACCAATAGTGTTTTTGTAAGGGCGATGCAATGCATCGCCCTTGCTTTTGTTGGTTGAATTACAAGCCTTGCCGTTTTGAGCGGGCGAAAATTAGAATGCGTTGAGGCGCGGAACAAAAAATCAGGAATAGCTGTCTTGACAAATATGTGGTTAAGGTTTTTGTTTAGGTAAGGTACAACTCGCAATCTTCATAAGATTGCCCGACTTCGGTCCAACTTGAGCATCTTGAACATAATCAATCAGGAAAAGACATCTTTGAGACCGGGCGCACCGCTTGCAAATAAGCGGCTTCGCTACTGCGCGGCATTTGGTCTTACTATCGGCGTTTCTTTCAGTATCGCTCTGGGTCTTTGTGGCACAGCTTTTGCTCAGGGCGCCGGCGCTCAACTCAGCACCGCTGATCTGGAAAAGCTGGAGACCAAGATGTTCTCAAGGCATTATCCGCATGACCCTTTGGAAAAGAGAGTCGAGAGATTGGAGCTTCTTGTCTTCGGTGCCACTCAGGGCGGCAGTTTGGACGAACGCTGGTCGGCCGTTGCTAAAGCGGTAAAAAATCGCCAGAATCCTGAATCTACAATGCCTCAAGCCGCCGAGACTCCGTCTGCCGCGCCGAAATCCGGATCCGCTGCCGTGCCGAAAGGTAATTATCCAGCCGTAGACTCTTTGGAATGGCGGGTTTTGAAAAAGACTTATCGCACCGAGCCAATCGGCGAAAGACTTTCGCGCCTGGAGACAAAATTGCTCGGACAGGCCAACCCTAACATGGCTTTATTCGACCGAGTCGAGCGCTTGAAGAAAATCGGTGCAACCGTGGCGGGGGGCACTTCCCCGCGCAGTTCCGCAGAACTTCCACCCAGCATTCTCGGTCCTATGCCTAAAGGGTACCCGCGCGGAATGCCATTTTCATTCAGCGACCAATTGCCTGACTCATTTAGTCAGTCCAGCCCGTTTTCCATGCAGCCATTTTCCGGCGACGATGGGATGAATTCGATGAATCTAGGCAGTCTGAATCGCATGATGTCCGAAATGATGACGCAGATGAACAGGCAGATGCGTGATTTGAAGAATGTGCCTCCCGGCACGTATCAGTATAGATTTGACTCCGGCGACCCGAATTCCGGTCTGACGCCGTTCAAAGTCGTACCGATCCGACCCGGTCAACCTCTTCAACCGCGAATGCCCGGCCAGGCCAGCCCGTTCAGCCCGAGCAGTCCATTTCGGCTGATGCCGCAGACAGCCCCTACGATTCCGGAAAACTTGCCCCCGTACGCCGATCCGCATTCGATCTAACAGTTCGAGAGCGTGAAACGCTTAACATTAACCGGGTCTAGCTTGTTTCTCCGGACAATTCTCTAAAATAGTCAAGTGCTATTGCGACTATTGAGGTAGGTTTTGCCCGCATCAGCAAAGACAGTCACGAAGGCTGAAGTGCCAGATACAGAAGCTTCTGCCGAAAAAACAGCGCCCGGCCGCAAAGGTCTCGTTACGCGAGTGCTCTGGTCGTTAGCTTTGTTCGGCGCCATTAATGCCGCTCTCTGGACATTTGTCGGTGACGGAAAAAAACCTCAAAGTGATGCGAATTGCTGGAACAGCGGCGCCTCTATCGAAGAGACCATCAACAGCTTTCAGTCACTGAAAGCCAAACCCGATGTAATTCTTCTGGGCTCATCTTTGGTCATGTTTCCCTTCTGGGCAATGGATGCGGCGCACAACAAACAGATTTCAGACATCTTCCGCTATCACAAATCGGAGGAGATGAAAAAAATGCTGGCTGCAGCCGGCTGCCGGCAAGACACAATTTTCAGCCTGGCCGTGTTCGGACAAATGGCATCGGACGCATACTTGATTTCCAGCGAGTTTGTGAAAGACGGTAAAACACCGAAAGTTCTCGTGTATGGCATCGCGCCCAGAGATTTTCACGATCACAGCCTGGCATCGCCGATGGCAACTTTCTCGTTTCAGAAAATAGTCAATCTTTCCAATTTCCCAAAGTATGCCGGAGCTTTCTTGCCTGATTTCGATAAGAAGGCGGATTGGCTGGCCATGCACCTTTGCTATTTCTATGGCAAGCGGTGGCGTTTGCAGATGGAAACAGACAAAGCCATCAATAGAATCTATTCATCGATCGGAATCACTGATCCGAATGCCACCAAAGGCGATACCGCTGCCGCGGGTGGTTTTTTGATGGAAGGATCGACCGAAGATCGTTGGAATAACAGCGTCAAAGAATACGTAGGGCGCTACAAAGAGATCGCGGAAAAAGATCACGCACTGCAAATGAGCTTTCTTAAGCGCACGTTGAGCAATATGCGTGAGCGCGGTGTCAAAGTTGTTTTAGTCAACATGCCTCTCACAAAGAGAAACCTGGAAATCCTGCCGGAAGGCTGGTATCAAGGCTATCAAAAGGAGATCAAGGCAGTCGCGAACATGCCTGGTGTCAAGCTTGTCGACCTGGGCGACGCTAAAGAATTCGACGACAACGATTATTGGGACACCACTCACCTCAATCACGTGGGTGGGCGAAAGCTTTTGAATCACGTCGTGCCGGCGGTAAAAGAGCTTATCCAGCAATAAGCGAAAGCCGAGCCATAATTCAAATCAGAGTCTAAAACGCTCTGCGGCGATAGGGCGAGCTGAAAGTTGCCGTCTTGCGAATCGGATCGCGCAAGTAGACTGCATCTTTCTTTCTCGATATGGCAGAAACTCCTGAGAGATCGAAGATGATCTTATCGCCGTTATTGAAGACGATTGTCGTAATGCCGGAAAATTCAAGCGCTTGAGCGATAATCTCTCCGCCTTTGTCGAGCCCGAAGGTGGAGTTGTCGGCTGGGTTTTCGAGCGAAGGAGTGACTTGCCGAGTGATGGCATTGCCTTTGCCGTCTTCCATTATCCAGCCGAGCGATTTGTAGATAATCAATCTATCTTCATTTTTGAACTCGAGAATTTCTTGATCGGGAAGCTGCTTGAGCGTGTCACCCGTCTTCAATCTTTGGGTGTGTCGCTCTTGCCCCGTTACTTCGCTGACTTCGCTTTCGATTTTCTCGCCTTCCAGAGTGGTGGCTGTAGTTTCGTCAAAAGCAAAAGATGCGGATAGTCCGATGCGTGGAGTGGGGCTGAGAAAACTGCTTGTGTTGCGATGCGAGCCATTGGTGTAATAGCTCAGTCCCGTCGTCCGGGGAGAGTATGACGAGCGCAAATTAGCAAGAAAAGACGCAGATTGTTCTTCTGTGCCGGGCAGCAATTCAGCAGCTGCACTTTCTGAGTCAACTGCATCGTCTGTTTTGTCTTGCGGGTCAGCCATATTAAGTGGGTCCGGTCCTGTGCAAGTACTGGCGACAGTACTTTTAATATACACCTTCTCACCTTTCGGCGGACATTGAGACTATTTCACTATGAGCTGAAAGTCGCAGCTGTAGCCGGTTTGTAAAGATTATTGCTCTCTCAGGCTGACGGACATGATCTTGTCGCCCTTCTGAATTCGTTGCACGGCATCCATGCCGCTCACCACGCCGCCGAATATCGAATATTGGTGATCGAGCCTGGGCTGCGGCTGAAGCGTGATGTAAAACTGACAGCTTGCCGAATTGGGATTTTTGGGAAAACGCGCCATCGCCACCACACCGGGGGCATTGTGGCTCAGTTGAGTCGTAGTTTCCAGAGGGCACATTTTCGGCTTGCCGGTTTTGGGATCGCTGTAGAGCCCAGAACCATCACCGTTTGGGCAGCCGCCTTGAATAACGAAGCCGGGCTCCACACGGTGGAAGGTGAGTCCGTTGTAAAATCCGTTCTGCACCATTTCCATAAAATGTGCCACTGTCCGCGGTGCTTGCTTGCGGAAAAGACGAATCATAATGGTGCCTTTGTTTGTCTCCAATACGCAGATTGGATCCGGGCGCGTTTCGCTCGATGTTGCTGCCGGCGGTGCACCGCCCGGATAAACAGGTGGTCTCTGGCCGATCGGCAGGCGCGGATTGCCCTGTGATGCCGATGGAGGAGGTTGCGAAACACCTGCTTGAGAAGGATTCAAATTAAGCTGTTGTGGCGCGGAACCTTGTCCGGGTGCCTGCGTTTCAGGCACGGCTGAAGCTGCCGGCGTAGAGGATGCCGCCGCGGCTGAACTCGTTGAGGCGCTTGTTGCTTGCGGCGCATTCGGCGACGGGAAGGTGACGTCCGGCGGGATCATGTCGGGGTTCGCCTTCTCGGCATAGGCGCCGGGCAACCCGCTGGACAGAGCCAGAAAGAAAAGGGCGGTAAGGAGTTTGGGCTTCATTATGCTGATTTCCCTCTCTCATGATTCTAATCGGAGCTTGAGAAAAATGCCCGCTGGCATCTGCTGTATTTATAGCGCAAAGTCGCGAAAGACCCGCACCTGTGGATGCAATGCCAGAAAAGAAGCGGGCACCTGCGCGGTCACTTCCCCGGAAAGCGCCTTGATGAGTGCGGTTTTCTTCTTCTCTCCGCTGGCAATGAGGATGATGGAGCGGCTGGCCAGGATCGTTTCAATCCCTATAGTAATGGCTCTTGTCGGCACTTTATCGGCGCCACCGAAGGCTGCCGCATTCGCTTCTCTGGTCGACTGAGTGAGCCAGTGACAGTGAGTCCAGCTCAATTGCGGTGTGCCCGGCTCATTGAAAGCAATGTGGCCGTTAGTGCCCAGCCCGAGAACGCAAAGGTCCAGCCCTCCTTGATCGGCGATCACGCCATCGTAATCATCTTGATTGCGCGGGCTGAAACGATTTTCTTTGGGCAAATTGGTTTTGCTGTATAAATTCGACTCTAGAAAATAGTGAAAGGACTGCTCTTCCACAACCTCAATGTAATCGTCGAGCGCGAAGCATTTGCATTGAGACCAGTCGAGCGTGCCTGCCTGTGACCACTCGCAGAGAATTTGATAGCAACCTACAGGCGAGCGCCCCGTGGGCAAACCGAACCGGCTGTCTGGTTTGATTTTTAGCTGCCTGGCAATCGCCTCCGCCACATTGAGGCTCATTGCGTCATATAAATTGGACACCGTATTTCCTGACCTGGTATGAACTGGGAGTATCTAACTCTTTCAATTTAGACTTCAATATTAGACCGACAGCAGGAATTTGCTGGTTGTCGTTACAATAAAACAGGTTACTCGAAGCTCTTAAAACAGTTTATTGGAATGATCCCGGGTTTATGGGGCAATCTCTCATTTCTTTACTTCAAAAGTTTGCCCTGCCGGTGCTTGCTCTGGCGATACTCCTGCCGGGCGTGCCGTTCGAGCCGGCCAATGCTCAGGTGATCAAACGAAAATTGCCCAAGGCCGGTTTTCAACCACTGATGCGGACAGGAACACCGGGAGTGGGCTACAGCGGCAATTCCGGCGGGCAGATGACCTCTGGAGGCTCAATGGGAATGCACCTTGTTCCCGGTCTGGACAGGGGCAATCGCGCCTCGGCCGGTGACTGGTATGACCCGGGCGAGCCGGATTTGCGCATGCAATGGGTGCGCTGGGAGCCGCGCAAAATGCCTCTTAAGGTCTGGATCAGTCCTGGACTGGAGCTGCCGCCTCTGCCCTTTCAACAATTGAAAGCGACGCGAGTCCATACTGTTGCACAGATGTGTTTTTCAAACGCTGAAGTAAATCCTTTTGCCGCCCTCACTCAGGTGAATGGCTGGAACGACGAGATGGGTGAGGCAGTTGCCGCCGGCATCGAGATGTGGAAACCCTTGGAACAAGAAGGTCTCTTCTCTTATGATTTCACTGCCAATCCTAAAGACGCGAATATACTAGTTTTCTTCAATCAGAATTTTGAAGGCGCCACCGAACCTGGTGGCATATCGACAGGTGGCTACACTTGCGCCCAGGCTATACCGTACGCAAAAATCGCCGAGGCTTTGAAAGAAGGGAAGACTCCACGCACGCCGCCGGTGGTGATGGAATTGTCCTTGGGCGTTAACAGCACGCTTGAAAGACTTAAGGCTGCTACTGCGCACGAGTTTGGACACGCGCTCGGCATCAAGGCGCATTCGCCCTACAGAGATGACATCATGCACGAGAATCGTGTCGTGGAGCAGCTTTCGCAGGCTGATAAAAACACTATTCGCCGTTTGTACAAATCGCGCACTCAGTGGGTTCTGTAGTTTCGAATTTTGAAACTCAAACGTTCTGCAGACAACAAAAAAGGCGATGCTGATGCACCGCCCCTTGTTCCATGCGTTGAGAAAGCCTTTTGGTTTAGCGACCGCGCAGGGTCTGATCCAAAACTTCGGCATTGAGGTTTTGATCCAGATACTCTTGAATGCGAATGGTCGAATCCAAATGACGCATCATTTTCCACTCGTCGTCGTGAATTCTCACCGACTGACCAGGCTTGAGATTGCGCTGTTTATCATATTCTTCGCGGCTCAGATATCCGTTGCGTTGCGCTATCTCTGTCGAGAATTGAACAACTGATGACTCTTGCGGTTTTTGTCCGTTTTGCTGAGTCAAAACGTCCCGCGCTATGCGATCGAATCCTTGTCCGGGTTTTACTGAATAATTCATGCTCGCTTCGATGGCTGCCTGATCTTCGCGTGTCATTCTGCGTGCTTCTTGAATGACATTCATGTTCTGTTCTTCGGTTTCACACTTGTTTTGCACGAAGTCGGCCAGATATTCGCTGTGTGCATTGGCGGCAACATGAATCTCTTCCGGATTGGCAAAACCGGCGCCTTTGGCTACAGTGTCGTAGCTGAGAAGCCCGTCGCAGCCCATGGTGTCGCCCTGCCCGCGGTGCTCGATGCGGCGCATGTCGGAGCTTCCCCACTTCTTATACAGGTTGTCGATGACCTGGCGCTCTTCATCGGTGTACAGTCGATCACCTTTTGCTTTTGCTCTGTCATCGGCTTTTCTGGCGTCTTTCAAATCCCAATAATTGATCGACCATTTGCCGTTATGGTCTTCTGCCAATTTATCAAAAAGCTCTCCATTGTTGGCAAAGAGTGGTGCGACCAGATCAAGAGAGCGGCGCTGATTCTCGATGCCTTTCAAAGTTTTGTCTATGTCTTTTCCGGTGAGAACATCTTTTTCTTTCGATCCAATTAAAAGGAAACCACCTTCGTGATTGAATTTCGCGCGCTTGATAGTTTCAAACTGTTTCAGTGCACTGTCCGCCATCAAAGAATCAAAGCCTGAGTTGACGCCATCTTCGATGTCTTGACGCGTAATGTCGCGTCCCAATTCTTTATACTTTTCAGCCAGCCAGACCACTGCCATTTTGTCCACGGCAGCATCGGAAATCGTTCCAACTCTTCCGCTTTGGCTGTCGCTCATGCTGCTGCGCACGGCGCATTTTGGGGAATTCTCATAGTCTTCTCTGAATCTGGAATACGCTTCAAAAGCCGGAGTGGTTACTTCAACGCTAACAGGTTCGAAGCTTGTGGTTTCAATTTCTCGTGCCATTATTGGGTCATCTCCGTTAGAAACTTTTGTGTCGTTGCCAAATCCAACCATCCAGCCAGAGCGGATGTTTTTCATATGAGTGAACCGGGGGTTCGACACCTAAGGTAAATTTCCAACGTGGTAACAACGTGGCAGTCGTGGGAAGACTACGCACCGGTGCCTGCAAACGGGCAAAAATACAAAATCCGAGACGGAGAATCTCGGACCTATTTATGAGATGCGAATGAGATTTGGCTAGAGCTTCGAGATCGGAACGGATAAATGCACGTCGCGATACTGTTCCGACGGCGGCAGGAAATTGGGCAGGAAGACGTCAGCCGATGCATTCATGTCGCCGCCCGGAACCTTGATGATGCCATGCAATTCGCCATGCGGGCCGATTTGCTTTCCTTTGAATTCTACTTTGGCAATTTGCTCGGGCTTGCCCGGCATTTGAATTTTGGCTGCGACTGTTGGTGGCAATTCCATCGGGAAATCGCGGTCGTTTTTCAAAACAACTTTCAGTTTGATCTGCGTGCGAGAAGGCACTACGCCTTCCAGTTCGAAACGCACAGTGCCGTTTGAGTTCGTCGCGACAGGCAGCAAAGATGGCTTTGCCCCGCTTGCTTTATAAACGGCAGGTACAGTGTTCGAGCTTGGCGATATGCTCTGATTGGCAAAACTATCCAAGGCAACGGCTTGCGCTTTTGACTTTATAAAATCAGGTGCTGCTTGTGGAACAGGTGAAATCTCAGGCAGCAAATTAACAGGCGGTGCCTGACTGGCGGCGGTTGTCGGAGCCGGTAAAAGATCCTGCGGCAGGCTTGCTATTGTCGGAGCAGTCGCAGCTGCCGGTGTGCTTGCCGTTTCACTGGCGGCGGCTGTTGGTTTCATCGACTTCAATGCATGATGAGCATGAGCAAGTTGTTGCTGCAATTGACGATTTTGCTCTTCGAGGCTGCCGATTCTCTGCTGAAAGTTTTGTCCGGTCTGGGCAAGATCAGGCGCAGGTGTAGGTGCTCCTGCTGAAGCGAGAGTGGCTGTCGTTGCGGTGGCTGTAGGACTATTAGTCTGTTGCGGAAGCAGTCCGAAGCGCGAAGCTGCTGAACTGGCAGCCTGCATGGCCATTCCACCCCAGGTGCTCGACTCTGCTGCAGCCGCAGTGGGAGCAGCCGCTACTGGGGCTGCTGTTGCAGACGCGCCTGCCGAAACGGCAGTTTCAGTCGTCAACACCGAAGGCATTGGCGGCAGTGGCGGCAATGGAGGCAGATTGAGCGCTGATGAGCCAAGCGAATCGGATTTGCTGTAACCGAGCGCCTTATGAGTTTGATCCTCAGCTTTTAGCAGTCTGTCCTTTTCCGTTTGCTGGAAGCCTCTCAAGGCTCCAAGAAATCCACCCAGGCTCGAAACATGCGTATCGGTGGGCAAGCTTGTCGCTGCAGAAGCGGCTGCTGCCGCCGCTGATGCTGCTACGGCCCCGGACGGTTGCGGCAGTGTCGCTGCCGGTGGCAACTCTCCGGCACGGACTTGCGATCCAAGTTGCTGCAAAAGTCCTGGTTGAGAGCCAAGTTGATTTTGATTCAAAAAGGAAATTACTTGCGGGGATGCAAGACCGGCTTGAGGTGCGGTCGCAGGCATCATTGTCGTCGTCGATTGAACTCTTGAAGCCAGCTCCTGCAATTTTTTGGCGGCAACTGTATTTTTTGGTTCTTCGCGAATCACTGCCATGTAAGCATCATGTGCTTGTGAGTAAAGTCCCAGTCGTGTCGCCAGATCCCCTTCATACAAGCGGATCTTCACATCGGTGGGAGCAATGCCTGACGCTTCGACAATTTTCGTGTGCGCTTCTCTTATGGCGCCGCCGGTATCAAGTGTTTGCGCTGCCTGGAAAGCTTTCATCGCTTCCTGGCGGGCAAGAGCGAGTTTAAAGCTTTGTCTGGCTGCAGGCAAATTCGGGTTTTCAGGTTCTAACCTGACGACTTGTTTGTACTCGTTTTGCGCAGACTTGAGATCGCCGGAGAGTTGATATGCTCGAGCCAGACCTAAATGCTGGCTGGCATCGCGTGGGTTTTTCGCCACCTGTCTTTGCCAGAGATCTATCAATGTTCTTGAAGCAGACTTGTCTTCCGAGTTGATCACAAGAGCTCTACTCAGATCGTTGTTGGCTCCTATCACGTCTCCCTGCGTGTATCTAAGGCTGCCCAGATGACGCAGAGCTGAGCCGGAATTGGAATCGAGCTCGAGTGCTTTTTGAAACTCGGCTTTTGCTGTTTCTTTCTTTCCTTCTTTCAAAAGCATCGAACCTACGCCGATATGACCATCCGCTGACGGTTTGAGCTTGAGAGCCGCTCTGTATTCAACTAATGCTTCGTTGGTTTTGCCTTCTTTGGCTAATGTATCGGCCATCTTCAATCGGGCCGCATCGCTGGTGTGGTCGACACCTTTCTTCTTCAGCCAGTCATTGAGGGCAACGGTTGCAGTCGTGCTGGAAGGCTCGATGGTCAGCGCTTCACGAGCCGCTTTGATGGCATCGTCGAAATCTTTTGACGCCACCCATGTCTTGCCGTGCGAGATGAGCGTTTGAACAAATTCGTTTTTAAGAACCTTGTCTTTCGGAAAAGCTTTTACGTAGTTCTTGATCAGCGCTTGTGCTTCGGGGAACTTACCTTCTTTAAGAAGATTGTCCAGTTGAGCGGTGGCGTGCGCTACTTGCGAGGAAATCGCCTGGGCATGCGCTTGCATCTGGGGAGTGTTGAGTGCCTCGAAGCCGACTTTGGGTGTCATCGCAGTCGGTTGGGACATCGGCGACATCATGCCCAGTTGCGGTGTGATGATAGAAGGAGTGACCGCGGGCGGCGGCGGAATCAGCCCGTTTTTGGAAGACTTTGGCGTAGAGCTGCCGGAAGGCATAGAAATGTTGTACGGCATCGGCGCAGGGGCAAGCCCGCCCGATGAGTAGTAGCCGCTGTCCATACCTGAGCCGCCGGAAGAATAACTCGACGATTCGCGCATTTCCGAATCGTAGCGCCTTCTATATCTCGATGCCGGAACGATAATTTGTTTGGCGTGGGCAAAGTCGGCTGCCTGAGCCGGTGGGCAAAAAGCCAGCTGAAAAGACAAAAGTCCCAGCGATTCGGCTACCAGGCAGGAGCCTGGTATTGCAAGAAAAAGAAGCGCTGTTTTTAGTCTATCGCTGGTCACTGTGGTTTCTTCAAGAGATGTCCACATACGAGCTTGGAGCAAGCCCAGGAGGATTTCCTGGTTTCGCCATGCCGTATAGCATTTGTTTGCTGATTGTTGATATCGGCAACGCCATGGATATTCTAGTGACAACCTTAGAATCTTCAAAGTGGGAAATTACGAGGTAAAGCAAAGTTTTTCTTCGGTTTTTATGGCGTCAGGGGAGATGGAGTACCGTATATGGCTGCAAATGCCCGTTTTTCGGTAAAAATTGAGTCGTTTTTCTCGGTTTGCCACAGCGCGATGTCGGTGATACAAAACTTTTGTGTCCGGTCTACTAATGCAAGAGAGCTGGTTTGAAGAAAACTATATTCCTATGTTTGTCGCTCTCCCTCGTGTTTTCGAGCGGTTGTTCTTCGCCGGAGAAAGCATCTGTAGATGCAGACCAGTCGTTGAAAAAGTCGACGATTAGCGAACAACTGCCGGTTGAAAGGGTAACGCTCAAGGCAGATCAAGTCTGGCTGGATGGAAAAAAAGTTGGGCTTTTGCGGCAAGATTCTCAGAATTGCCGGAAAAGCTGCCGAACGGCGCTTCTGCTTATCAAGTGACCGATCTCAAGAACGGAAGGCTTTTTGTGAGCGGCGGTGAAATTTCGAGTGAAAGCAGCGATTTGCCAAAGGCAGCTGGTGAAACTTATTTCTGGGACAAGACCAAAAAGAAATTAGAGCGCGGACCGGAGCTTAAGACTGCTCGCTTTGAGCATTGCGTCACTGAACTAGGCGACGGAATGTGGCTTATCACCGGTGGAAAATCGCTAAAACCGAGCGAAGTCTATGCCAAGTCGGTCGAGCTTTTGGATGCCAAGCCCAGGCTCGTTACTTCAATCGGAGCCCTTAAGGTCGATCGCACCAACCATTCGGTTTTACCTTTGGACAAAAGTCGAATTTTGATCGTTGGCGGGCAGACTTATTCAAGTGACAGCGCCAACGGAGTAGAAACTAAGACTGTCGAGCTTTACGATTTGAAAGACCGCTCCAGCAAGGAGCTGGGAGACTTGTGCACGGGGCGGCAGGGGGCAACCCTGCTGCTTTTGGAGGGTGGGAAGGTTCTGGTTGTGGGCGGCAGAAGTTCTGATTCAATGAAAGGATCGAGCGTTTTGCCGGCGGAAATAGTTCAGGTGCCGCTGTGATTATTTGACTGTCCCGCCTGCGACACTGCTTCCGGGGTTGGCTGGCTAATCGTGACTTCTAACTGTTTTTGTGTTTCATCCGCCATTACAAAAAATCCTGCTGGGCTGTTTCCAGTATAGGACCGATGAAGGAGTACCCGGTGCATTCTTGCCATATGAGAGCCTGCTCAGCTTTGGTCTAATTGGCAAGCGGGGGCGGGGAGTTCCGACCTTTTGTAAAAGGTTTCGGAACACCCATCTATAAATGTGAGTCTTTAACTTACACTTGAAAAGGTTGCCGGGCGCCTCCAGACTTTTCTGATGCGCCCCAGGCGAGCTGTTCAACGTTTTAAGTCGGTTTGCAGCAAAAAAGGATTTATAGATGACGACGGCAGTCAAAGACAACGACACCAGTTTGATGGAGCGGGTCAATCACCTGACTCGGCAAGCCCGCCTCGCGGCTGCCGTTTTCAACCAGTATTCGCAGGAAGATGTGGACCGCATTGTCAAAGCTATGACTGCTGCTGCCATCGAGAATGTCGAAAAGCTGGCTCGCGCTGCTTGCGATGAGACGCGCATGGGACTTTTCGAAGACAAAATGTTGAAAAACTTTGTGGCATCAGAGTTTCATTATCACCAGATAAAAGACAAGAAAACCGTCGGCATCATCCGCGAATTTCCTGAAGATAATATGGTCGAAATCGCCGAGCCGGTGGGCGTTATCCTGGCTCTGTCACCGGTGACCAACCCGACTTCTACAGTTATATTCAAGAGCCTGGCTGCCGCAAAGACGAGAAATTCGATCATCTTCAGCCCTCACTTGATGGCTGCCGATGCCAGCAATCTGGCTGCCAAAGTCGTTTATGAAGCAGCGATCGAAGCGGGCGCACCGAAAGGTTTTATCGGTTGGGTGGAGAAATCTTCGCGCTTGAGGCGTGAAACAGAGCTGATGATGGTTCATCCGGAAGTCGATCTAATTTTCGCGACCGGCGGCACTCAGATGGTCAAAGCCGCTTGCAGTTCAGGCAAACCCGTCCTTGGTGTAGGCTCCGGCAATACGCCTGTGTACGTGCACAAGAGCACGAATGTTCGCCAGGCGGCAATGGACATCATTATTTCCAAGACATTCGACAACGGCACCGAATGCCCATCCGAGCAAACACTGGTCGTAGACCGAGAGATTGCCGAGTCGCTCATTCAACAATTCAAAGACTACGGATGCCACGATTGCTCTGATGAGGAAGTCGAGAAAGTCGCAGAAACAATTATCGATGCGCGCACCGGTGGAATGAATTACCGCATGGTCGGCCAGCCTGCCAATTTCATTGCGGAAAAGGCCGGCATCAATGTCGCACCGGAAACAAAAATCATTCTCTGCCAGATGAAAGGCGACCTTCGCCAGCACAAATTGGCTGTGGAAAAATTGATGCCGGTGTTGAGCTACGTCGTTGTAGACTCCGTTGAAGACGGGCTCAACCGCGCGCTGGATGTTAACTACGCAGGCGGCACCGGACACACTGCCGGTATTTTCTCCGAAGATGAAGATGTTATCGAACAGTTTGGAACATTCATCAATGCCGGCCGAATAATTGTCAATTCGCCCACTTCCATCGGTGGACTGGGCGGCATCTACAATAATTTGAACACGACTCTCAGTTTCGGCTGCGGAACCGGCGGCGGCAATATTACAACCGACAATGTCGGCATCAAGAATTTGCTCAACTACAAGCGAGTTCCGCGCCGCAAGCACTTCACGCTCTCGTTCCAGACCACCAAGAATATCTATATCAACCCAGGCTCAATCGACCACCTGAGGACAATAAAAACCAAACGCGCTTTTGTTGTGACCTCCAGGTCGGCTGCCCGCCGCGGTCATCTCTCGATGGTTCTCGAGCGGCTTCCGCAAGACTGCCGAGTCGACGTTTTTTCTGAAGTCGGCGCCGAGCCGGAATGGTCGACTATCGAGCAGGCATTGCAAGTGATGTCGCAGAGCCAGCCTGACACTGTCATCGCCTTAGGCGGCGGCTCAGTACTGGATGCTGCCAAAGTGATGCGTCTTTTCCATGACTATCCGGATTTGAAGCTGAAGGAAATCGCTTTCAACTTCCTCGATTTCCGCCACAGAATGGCCGAGTTTCCTAAAGGTGTAAAAACTCAATTGGTAGCCATTCCCACGACCTCGGGCACGGGGTCGGAAGTGACACCGTTTGCGGTTTTGAAAGACAGCAAGTCGCAGAGAAAACTTTCGCTTATCGATGAGACGCTACTGCCGACGGTGGCAATCATCGATGCTAATTTGACCAAGTCATTACCGCGCGATATCACATCCGATACCGCCTTCGACGCATTGACGCACGCCCTGGAAGCGCTCGTCTCTACGGTTGCCTCTGACTATACTGACGGTCTTGCCTTCGAGTCGATGAGATTGATCTTCGAAGCGCTGCCTGAAGTTCTCAAAAATCCGACCAATGTCGTCTGGCGCCACAAATTGCACAATGCATCTTGTTTGGCGGGCATGGCTATCGGCAACGCCTCTGTCGGCGTCAACCACGCGTTGGCGCACAGTTTGGGTGGTCACTTCGATGTGCCGCACGGAAGAGCCAACGGCGTATTTTTGATTTCCACTCTCGAATACAACGCCAGCATCCCGCACAAATTCATGGTGCAATCGTGCTACCCGCTGTGGGTTGCAGACGAGAAGTATGCTCGCGCCGCGCAATTCCTTGGTCTGGATGAAGACGGTAAGCTGGCCGGCAAAGGCAAGGGAGAAAAGCCTAATGCCTCCAATATCAAACATCTGAATCTGGCATTGAGGCGAGCAGTTTACGATTTGTCCATTCAATGCGGACAACCGATGTCGATAGCAGAATTGGGCATCTCGCAAGAGCACTTCGCAACGGCGATGCCGGATCTCGTGCGCGGGGCTTTTGAGGATATGGCGGTAAGAACCAATCCTGCCGTGCCGCTTTTCGAGGATCTGAAGGACCTTTTCATCAATGCTTATGCGCCTCGGCAAAGACCATAATTAGGATGAACTTTGTAAGTGGAGAAAGCTCGTGACTGAGAAAAAGAAAAAAGAAACCGGCGCCCCAGTGAAGGAGCAGATGAGCTTCCGCTTGCCGGGTCCGCTCGTCAGAGGGCTCGACGACGTAGACAAACTGCTGGCTTCGGGCTCCGGTGATTTGCTGCTGGACTTTTCTGATTGCACTTTTATTTCGGTCGAAGGACTGGAATGGTTGGAAGAAATGATCCTTCGCGCTCAATCGAAAAGCGTGTCTGTCAATTTCTCCAACGTCACTCCCAGCGTATATAAAGTGTTCAAAGTGGCGCACATCGATTCTGTTATGAGCGCTTGCGGGCTGCCGATCTCCGGACCCGTTTGCTGAGATCACAAGCCTTCGAATTGATCGAATTGATGTTCGAGGCATCTTATCGCTAGTCTTATTCGCAGCCTGTTGCAACTTTCTTGCGCGCATTTTTCCGGACCGCATTCCGGACCCAGCTCGCGGCGAAATTTTTTTCTTGCCTGCTCGCGTCTGCCGAAATACTGTTGAATCTGCAAGATGCATTCATTGCAGATTGCGCAATGCTCTTTGGACAGCCCGAGTCTGCTTCCGGCTGCGAATTTCAGTTTTACCACTTGCAAGAAATTGGCAATCAGAATTTCTCTGTATCTGATGCCGCAGAAAGAACAAATAGTGCGAGTCGCTTGCGCTTGTTGATCTTTATTTAGTTTATTCTCTGCAAATTTGATGCAACGTCTGCAGATGCTGAAGGCATTGAATTTCAGCACTTCCACAGTGCAAGTGCAAAAGACGCACTGTCCCGGCGCAAATCGAGGCACAGCGAGCAGAAATGGATTTTTTTCTTTCGTTTGCGTCATAAGATCTTGCCGTTGCAGTTTGGTGCTCGTCAGCTCGCTCGTGTTTCATGCCCTGACAAAATTTTGCAATATCGGCATGTGAACATTTAAACAATCGATTTTCGAGGGTTTTCCCTGGGGAATTGCCCAAAGCCCCTACCTATGATGGCTTAAGGTCGGAACTTACTCATGGCGATGTTGCAGCGTAAGTACAAAAATGCAATTTTAATCGGCGCTGCTATTGGCGTCGTTGCAATCATGTCGGCGGCCGAGCAGTCTTTTAGTCCATTTACTGAAAATCTAGCCGGCGGCGGCATGTACATACCCGGCTGGGACGGCTATAGAGACTTCACTCCGAGCCTGTCATTGGATTTGAAACATCAGGCAGTGTTGCTGCGATTTTGCCAGATCATCGTCGAGGATGGTTTCACTTATTTGATGATTCCGTGCTTGATTGTGCTGGCGTGGACAAAGCTCGACGATCTGGGCAAGCGCAACGGCATTCTCTTTTGTCTTTCAAGAAGCCTTCTTGTCACCTTTCTTGGTACGTCGTGTGTGACCTTTGTGATGGCGGTACTGGGAATTTGGGATCCAACTATCGGATGTCTCACGGTCGAGGGACATGTGCTCAACACCTGGCATCGCTTTCTCGAATACTCTTTCAGCGCTTGCTTCTCGCCAATTGTCTATGTAGTCTGGCTCCTTTTCTTCGGTATTTGCTCCATTTTTACTAATTCTGAAACCCCACAGAAAGCGCATTCTTCGTAAGCCTCGCATCCTTCGCCTGGTTAGCCTGATAACTGCTAAACTTGCAGTCGATGACTGAAGCGCCGTCGATTAAGGTAACCCAGCTGACGAAGGTTTTTGGAAAGAGAACCGTCGTCGATCGTCTTGACCTGGAAGTTTTTCCTGGAGAGCTGTACGCGCTTTTGGGCGACAACGGCGCCGGCAAGACGACAACCATTAATATGCTCACCACTCTGCTCAAGCCGACGTCGGGCAGATTCTCGATTTCTGGATTTGATGGAATTTCCGATCCGGAGCGGGCAAAGTCCGGTTTTGCTGTGGTTTCGCAGGAAGTGGCGCTCTATCAAGAATTGACGGCGTTTGAAAATTTGATGTTCGTCTCGCGCCTCTACGGATTGCCTAAGGAAGGTGCGCGCCAGAGGATAGAACAACATCTCAGTCAGTGGGATTTGCTTTCCCGTCGAGATGACTATGTGGGCGATTTTTCCGGGGGCATGCAGCGAAAGCTCTCAATTGCCGGCGCCCTTCTGCGCTCACCCAGAGTGTTGTTTTTGGACGAACCGACGGTGGGCTTGGACCCGGGCTCGCGACAGCACATCTGGGAAATTCTTACCGGTCTGAAACATGAGGGTGTGACGATTTTTCTCACCACTCACTACTTGGAAGAGGCGGAGTTGCTTGCCGATCGCGTCGGCATAATCGTGCGTGGAAAATTGATCGCCGAAGGCACGATCGACGATTTGCGCGGTCGCTTGAATCACATGAAGTCGATCTGTGTGCGCATGGCGCGCCGTCCCAATCCTGAGGAGCTAGAATCCAGTCTCAGTCGTCTTAGCAATTTTGCCTTCGGCGAAGTAAACTACGACGAGTTGCGCAATACATTTTCTATCGCCCTTTCAAGTGAAGGGCATTTGTCGGAGACACTACGGGCGGTGACGGACTGGATCGAGACGGAGCATATTCCCATCACCGGTGTTTCGACCAGTGAGCCCAGTCTGGAAGAAATCTATCTGGCCCTGTCGCATGAGCCGTCGGCGCCTGCAAAAATGGAGCAATCTCCGGTGACGCCCTTGAGCAAGGACGGGAAATAGTGGAGCAAGTGATTGCCATAATGAGAAAAGACTTGCGCCAGTGGATCAGGCGTCCGGCATATTTGATCGCCAGCTTGATCATGGCGATACTGATTGTTGCAGTGGTTGGTGATACCTTATCTGGTGCGCGCCACATTCCGTTCGGTTTGTATGATCCCAACAATGTCAGCGACTTGAAGAAAAAGCTGGGTCCCAGCGAGCGTTTCGAAGTCATTGAATATAAGGACCTGGAGCTTGCACGCCGTGATTTGGTCGCGGGAAAGATAGTCGCTTTTGCTCGCGTGGATGAAGATCCACTGGAAGATACCATCGAGATAGTCACGGAAGGGCACAATCCCTTTGTCGACGATCAAATTTCTATGGGTCTTCTGCGTGGTTTGACCGGTCCGGGCAGTCAGAATATCGAAACAGCGATCAAAACATCTTCACTGTCGAACTTTCAATACGATTTGCGTGATTTCATAACTCCCGGGCTGGCAGCCTATTTATGCTATGTACTCGCATCGATGAATCTCGGTTTTTCCTGGATTTATGAGTGGATGGAAAAGACATACAGGCAGATTATTCTTGCTCCCCATGGACTGCGCTCCGCAATTATCGCCAAAACAGTGACGGTTACACTGCAAGCGTCCGCCGTTCTCTGGTTGGCGTTGACTCTTACTGCGCCATTTGCCCACTTTACTCTGGGCAAAAATCCGCTCGGTTTAATTTGCTGTACGCTGCTGAGTGTTTTTTGTTTTGCCTCTATTGGTCTTTCTTTTGCTTGTTGGTTGCGGACAATTCGGGTTTATACAATGACCGTGTCCATTCTGGGAGTGGCTCTCATGTTCATCTCGGGCATCATTGTGCCGCTGGAAGCGATGCCGGCCTGGGAGCAATTTATTGCACGCTGTATGCCGCTCTATTATGCCGCCGACGCATTTAAAGGCGTTTTTCTCGACACACCAGCACACTACATGCATGATGCATTTGTGCTTTCTGCCTGGAGTATCGGTGGATTGCTCATGGCTGCTTATCTTTTGACCAAGCGGCAAGCTGCACTCTAGACTTTGTATTTAGTGAGGGCTTCAGGTGTCTCGTAACGTCAAATCAGGAAGTGCAAAGACCCTTGTTGCGGCCTCTCTTTTTGCCCTGGCAGTCTGGCACCCGGTTGCGGCGGCAACGCCTAAGATAGCCAACGAAAGGCAGATTGTAGAAACTTTCATTGCGGCCGTTTCGAGACCAGATAAAACGCCCAATGCCAAATCTGCTTTTGGCGAAGTCGCGCAGAATATGGACTTCGAAGAGATGGCCAAACGCTCGTTTGGTGATGCCGGATGGGCGAAGTTTGCCCCGGATGAGCAGAAAGAAGTTACTGCGCTTTTCAAACGCCTGGTCGAAATTCGGTTTTACCCGCGCTGGCGTCGGGTTTTTCAAAACGGGCACTTTGAAGTGTCGTCGCAATCGAGGGATGGCAACGACTCTCTGGTTCTCGGTGCTCTGCAAATGGACGGCAAGAAAAGCGAACTTACCTTTCGCCTGTCTAAATCCCGTGAAGGATTTAGATTGGTGAGCATGAAGGTGAAAGACAAGGATTTGTTGGAGCGGACGTCCTCTCGAATGAAACGCGGACTTAAGCGCAAGGGGGCTGCAGGGCTCATTGCTTACCTGAGAAAGAAAACCGAAGAAGCGCCGCGCGATGTATCCGATATACAACTGCCGGAAGAGTTAATCTCGGGCGGCAAGTGAAAGGTTGATGCCGTAAAGGCGTGACTGATTGTTTTTTTGCGCTTTTGGGAAACTTTCACCAGGCGCCGCATCTTGACCGGTTACAGAGAGCAATCTAGAATTATAAATGAGAGTTAATGTGCACTGAGCGAGGCCCTGACCTCGCAGCACCAAAAGTGTGCCCCGCTAGGTGCTTCTATGAGTAGGGAGGAAATTTCCTATGGTGGAGCGCGGTCGTACTACTAGCAAGTTTTTTTCGCCTCGGACGGATCAGGCTTTGAAGAGATGTTCAAAGCGGTTGCGCGGACAGCGCGGCAACATGATCATTCTGGTTCTGGCTGTCTTAATGGGAATTTTGATGTTGCTTCTGGCCTTCTCACTGAGTTATGTGAGAATGCTCGGCTCTAACTCTGAGCAGAAGACGGCCATTGAGGCCGCAGCACTAGCCGCGGCGAGAGAGCTCGGTCGAGTGGTTATTGAAGATCCCAATTTCGGATTCATTTCCATATCGGATGCAGCACCGTCGGCACCGAATACCAAGGCTGATGATGGATTTGCCTTGCCTGTCACCAGCATCAATACGCTTCTGGCGACCATCCGGCTCGACATGATTATCGCCAGCCAGCTCGGTGATACCACCATGACGACCCTTGCAGAAACCGACTACACCAATGCAATGTCGGCGAAAGATTTCCTCAATGGCGCTCTTCAGCAAGCAATACTGCCCGGTGGCGGAGGCTCTGCCCTTAGAGATGTTGACGGAAATCAAGTCAATCCGTATCAAGCAGCTGAAGATGCTTATCGGCAGAATGTCGTTCGCATCGCGGGCGGTAACTCGCGAATGGTCAACGGCTCCATGAAATTAACTCTTGGTTGTCTGGCCACTCCGGCAATTACTGCTACTGCAGTGCCGTCCCCTGCTTCGATGGCCTCGGTGAGCGGCTCGCAACAAATGGGAGGATTCTACACCTCTTATACCGACATTCCTTTTAACGGAAAGAGTTTTGTCTTCGCCGGTATCGGAAAGGATGTAAAACTCGTTGACCAGAAGGTTTTCACGCCCAGCGCCAGCGGTGTGCCTTATTCGATTCCTACAATTGTCAAAGCAGAAGCCGATCATATGATTGCATCTGCCGGCGCCGGCGGCACCAACATCGTGCACGCAGTCGCCTGTGCTCAACCAGCTACGGTTGTCGATCCGCGTCCTGCACCGGGCGCAATTACGCTGTCCTTCCTGAGCGGAAAGATGCCTGAGTTTGGCATGCCGCAGCAATTATTCAATGATCCACAACTGAGCAGTGACACCCTGAAGATAAAAACATCAATCGGCGGCGACTCGCCCGGTGGCGGCACACTTACTCCCACGACGATCCCACCCTATGGCGGATCGATGCCGATGTCGCAAGGCATTTCCACCGGCATGTATGACTGGTTGAGAAGAGCCGGCACTAAGCCGAATATTGGTGCCGTAAAAAACTTTATGACGACGCCGTTCAAGCCTGGTATCACTGACACTGTCCCTGGTGTCAATGTGTACACGTGGAATGAAGATGGAACAATCAGATACGTGCAACTACCTAACGTCGCCACCAGAAGTGTAGTTGTCAGCCATCTGCAGGGATTCGGAGAAGGGACAAACACCTTCACCAGCACCAACGGCAACGGTTACGAGATGAATGCTACCGATGAGAGTCGTCAGCCAGGCAGAATGCGTGGCGGTCAGCATGCTGGTGAGCCGCTGACTGATGCTATTGTGCAAGCAGCGGCCGGAATGCCAGGTACCACCATTGCCAGCTCGGAAGACGATTTCGGCAGCGACATTGCCGGATTATCTGCACTTCTTTTGATGGTACTCGTGCCTTCGGGACTCTTCGTGTACGGAACACAACGTCGCAGCAAACTGATGCGGCAAATTGCTGCCTTTATAATGCTCGCCGGAACATGCGCATCTGCTCTGGGAGTCCTTACCGCCTGTGGAGGAGGCAGCCCGCCACCGCCAGTTGTGGTGACGACCACGATTACCGGTGGACGCGTCCCCAGAGCGACCTACACAGCCAACGGAATTGTCGTCGATATCTCATTCAAGAAGAAGTAGACGCAAGTAAAACTAGGTCTGTATCACAGCGGGAGCACGTCGCCCTTTCGGCGCCGCCGCGAACACATTTTTCTGTCCACGCACAACCCACGGATCATTGAGAATCTGTTTTTGCACCTTGGACGGAACTTTGTAAAGGGAGAAAATCAGACTGTCGATGTCGGACTGAATCACTCTTTCTTTAGCGCGTGCCCAGGATAAAAATTCATCGGTCTCAAGTGACGGGTGTTCGAAATCGAATTTCTCGACTGCTTTGGCAAGATTTACGGCTTCATCCGCCAGTTTTGAGACAGCGAATTGCGTGGATGAATCAGGCATGGCATATGGCAGATTGCGCACGTCGCCAATCTGGAAGTTGATAGTGGGATTGAGAACGCCCATCAGGTAACGCACAAGCGCAGCATTCATAAATCCGAGCATGTACATTTTCAGATTGTCCGGTGTAAAAATTGAGGAGCTGGCGATGTCGAAAATGCTCTCCGGGCTGAGCAGCCTGGCCTTGAAGCCCTGCGTTCCTATATATGAGTAGGTGATTCCTGCTTTGAAGTAATAGTCTTCTCCCGGCAAGCTGCGAGACTGACCTCTCGATGCCCTGTATTCGCGAATTACATTGCCCGAGTCAACCCAATGCAATCTATAGCGCGTGGTGTGAAACCACTTGCCTCCGCCGCCTTTGTCGTACGGCACATATTCGGACATTTTGTCCGCTGCAATTTCGTCTATCGTCTTGACGAAGAGTTTATTGTTGCAAGTGAAAAGACCGTTGATAACAACAATGCCTGTGCTGCCGTTTTGCAACCGGTCATACCTGTCTTTATCGAAAAGATTGTGCACGAATGGCGGGCACCAGGGTGCCAATATGGTTTTCGATTCCGACTTGGGCATCACAGCCTGTGATTGTCTCTTCTCTAAAATTGAGCGGATGCCGCTGTGTTCTGCTTGTTTTTTCTCTTCGGAATAAAGTATGCGCGCGAAATAGAATGGCTGCGCAGCGCCGGCAGGGGTTTGTTGTGAAACGCGCCGCAGGGTAATGATGGCATTGTTGACTTTCTCTCCCGAGCGAGTGGGAAAGCTGCCTGATCCAAGTTGAATCAGAGTGTCGATGCTGCACTTTTCACTGATCAGCTCTCTGAGCGGTTTGTAGCGAGAAATTGAAAGGACGCTCTGTTGACAGATCAGGCTTGCGCGAGCACCCTCTTCCAAAAGATTGACGGACAGCTCAACGAATGCCGAATAAAGGTCGTACTTCGAGAGCGGATAGTGATGTTTGAGAAACTCCGAGAGGGCTGCCGGCATATTGCGCATACTCATGTAAGGCGGATTTGCTGCAATCGCACCGAAGTGAGTCGGCAGAGTTTGCAATGGTATCAAATCGTCTTTGCCAACTTGTTTTAAAAACGTCGAGGTCGTTTGTTTTGTAGTGGTCTCCAAACCAAGGCAGAGCGATCCTCCGAGACTGGCTGTGCAAGCGGAATCTTTTGTCTGTTCGACGACCGCATAGAGATTTGCCGCGCTCAATGAGGTTGTTGCATCAATATCCCTGGCGGCTAAATAGAGGCTGACAGCGGAGGCTGCGCTCAAATCCGCATCGATTTCCAAACCAAAGATCAATTTCTCAACTGCAGTCTGCAAGGCGGCGTCTGGCGTATATCCGGATTCAGTCAGCAGTCTCACGGACCGCTTCAAGGAAGGGACAAGAATGTGCCCGGCGCCACAGGCAGGATCCAGGAAAGTTGCTCCAGGCGTTTTGATTGCATCTTCCGCCAGAAAGTCCGCTATCCAAAGGGGCGTGAACCATTTGGTATAGAAAGGAGAGTCGCCTGTTTTCTCGTGCGAAACACCGGACTTCTTCCATTCTCTTTCACTCAGTTGGAGTAGATATTGATAAACCCAGCCAGCGAAAAGTGGGTCAGTCATCGCGCGCTCGATGCCGTTTTTACTCGATCCACTCTTGATTGCGAGCAAAGTGCTGCTCGCGACATCCAAAAATGCGTCAAAATCCTCGTCTGCAAATTTCTGGAACAAAATCACTGTTCCGACTGCGCAAGCCATTGGGCTATCGTCTTGTTGAAATTGTGTGATTCCAAAAAATTGTTTGCCCAGTTTTTTAATTGCTCTGTCTTCTTTGCCGTTTTTCAGATTAGCTGGAATCAAGCCTCTTCCAGCCAGGCTTACAAGACAGGCGAAAAGCCAGATAAATCGGGCATTGCGGCTCAATCCGTTATGGTTGTCTGAATTCTGGTCTCTTTCACTAGCAGGCTTCTTGCTTACATTTTTTTGCGCAGCCGCCGAGGAAATGGCCCTGCTCAGTTCGTCTGCAAGCCGCTTTACAGTTGAGAGATCTATTTTTTGTTCGGTCAAATTGTCCACGCGCAAAAACTGGAATAATGGACGATAACGGTTGCCATGTAGTGTATAAGAGACGATAACATAAGACTATCAGGAGCTTTGGTATGGTCAAGGCAGTGCTGAGTAGGAAATTTGCGAGTTTTGCGGCTGTTGCTTTCTGCACCGTATTTGGCGTCGTTGTTTTTCAATCGCAACAAGTATCTGCCCGTGGAAAAGTTGAACCACCAATTCCTCCGCAAGAGGTTGTTGATAAGTTTTTCGATACACCACTGGAAAAAATGTCGAATATCAACAACAGTGTCTCCAAAGCCTCCTGGGGAAGAGAGCCGCGCTGGACGGGCGTTTTCGTATTTGATTGCGACACCGTTCCTGTTCTTAAAGACCAATCGCAATATAAGCCTGCCGGTGATGTCATCGAGCAAATCGATTCAAATTTGGCGCTTTTTGGCAAGAGGGCATTTCCTCTTTTGCACTCGAAAGACGTTGAATGCATTCATCAGCTCTGGAATTCTGGAAGTGATGCTACCTACAATACGCTTACATACAATCGTAAAACAAAAACGTATTTCTTCCACCACAACAACAGAGCATTCACTTTGGATTGAGTATTCATGGGCATGACAGAAAAGAAAAAAACTGCCAATCCATTCCTCATTCCTGCCGTAATTTTTGCAGTGTTGTGCATTTTGCCCTATCTGGGATGGCGTCTTATCACCGATGAATGGGGTGATAAATATACCGACGAAATCAACAGACATCAAAATCATGCTGAATGGTATTACCTGCGTGGTTGCAGTCGTGAACACTTGTTGGACAAAGGCTTGAATGATGCCGGTTTGGAAGAAGCACCGTTGACTGATGAAGTCAAAGCAGAAAGAGAGA
>PNKB01000026.1 GCA_013997645.1 Cyanobacteria bacterium PR.3.49 | reverse complement strand
CAAAGCGCCTTTGAGCATATTGGATTTCATGCCGCTGCCGGAGTTACGCCCCCACATGGCGCCCATCGCAGCGCCTGTAACGGATCCCAGAGCAGCACGCTTAATCAGACTGCTGGCTCCTCCGCCACCACCGAGCAGGCCTCTCATACCGCCGCGGTCATACTTTCGCGAAGCGCTCGCGGAGCTGGAATAAGAAGGCGACGGAGTAAAGGGCTGAATATCGCCGGAGCTGTCAGCAACATCGCCGTAACCGGATGTTCCGGAAGCGGACGAACCGTATGAATTACCGTAATTAGAGTTGCCGGCGGTCGAATAAACGTCACCAACAGGCTTTTTGCGGGGCGAAGGCGCGTATGCCGGCCCGCCGTCGGCTTGAGCACTGTCGTACTGACCGGACTGTCCGCGGCTGTCATGGCTGTTGCCGGAAGCCAAACGCTGCTCGAGATCGCTGAGAGCGTCGCGATAAAGCTTGTTGTTGGGTTGTGATGCAAGCGCTTGGTTCAAGTTGATTCTTGCTTTGCTCAAATCGCCTTTCGCTTTGTAGGCTTGAGCAAGTGCAAAGCGAACATCCGAATCATTAGGCGCTTGCTTCACTACAGTTTCGAGTTGCCTGATGGCACTGTCGTACTGTCCGTTTTTATAAGCAGTCGACGCTTGCGCAATCATCGATTTAAGATTGTCGCGGCGAGCCGCTTCACGATTTTGCTCTTCTTTTTGTCTTTGTAGCTCAGCTTGTGCCAATCTTTCCGAAGACTGTTTTCGCTCAATTTGAGCCAGTGCGTCTTTCAACTCCGGGTCATGCGGATTTAGTTGGCTAGCAATGCGGTATTCGTTGAGGGCCTGCGCATTATCTCCGCGCGACTCGGCGATGGCGCCCAAATTGTAATGCGCATCAGCATTGCGGGAATCAAGAGAAAGTACCTTTTTGAACATTCTTTCGGCTTCGGCTGCATTACCAGCAGAATAAAGATCAGTAGCGCGCTTCAACATTGCAGTGGCGGCGTCGCTGGAGGTCGCCGAATCAGGGTCGTCATAATTGGATAAAGCTTGAGGTTTGGCTTCCTCAGCCTTACTCCATTGGCTGTTGTCCAAACGCGGTGCCATAGGCGGCGCCAGAAGGCTGGACGATTGGCGAGCAGCGCTCACGGCTGTGTCCAAAGAAGCCAGTCTCTCGCTCACCGAACCTGCTTTTGCCGAGCCGAAGACCCGAGTCTCCAATGCCGAAAGCCGCTCGGATTCGGACATGCCCTTTTGCGTTCTTTGTAAGAGCGAATTCTCAATTTGTTCAAGACGCGCTTCATTGCCGATAGGAGAAGCTGCAGCCAGTGCCGGAGAAACCGGAGCGACGAACAAAAACAATGACAGCGCCACACTTAGTGTCCGTTGTCCGTTAAATTCCTTTCTTAGCATAATTGTGCTCCAGCACAGAGGGGCTGCATCTCTGCATGGGCTAAATTGACGCTAATGCACAATTTATGTTCCGCTCAAAGCCCTCCCCCAATTGCGGGATTTTTCAGTTTCATATAAATAATCCTGGCTCTTCTCAAAGACTTCTCTAGAAATAAGCTGAATTCTTCACTCAGCCGAGATCTTGCTCTTTTTCCACCAGGAGCGGTCACCGGCGGCATAAGGCACTGTCAGCGGGCCCCAGTCACCTTTTCCGCTTATGGCCATCTCGAATGCCTGTGGCTTGGTAAACACCTCTTCCAGAGTGAGATTCTTGCGCAATTTCGAGCCTACCGCTTCATAAACCGCCCACTCGCCGCTGCGCTCGATCAGTTTTAAATTGAGCCCCGAATGGCTCAGCAGGCGGTCTACGACCTTGTCACTGGCAATGACAAACTGCGGTCTTTCATCGCCAGGCGCCCTGCGTTCCAGTTGATGAGCGTGAAAAAACGAATCCACACTGCTGCGCGTATAGAACATCACAGCCGGCTTGAAAGTATTGAATATCGCTAGATCTACATCTTTACCTTGGATATGCTCGGCAATCAACTTCAGGTCATCCCAGCGTTTTTTCGAGCCAAGCTGAAAGCCCACCGGCTGACAAAGACCGGCGGCAATGGCGAATCCCAGAGCAAAGCTGGCAACTGCAGGCTCCATTTGCTCTTTCTTGTAGAACCGGAATGCGCCCATCAGCCCGAGCGCCAAAATTACTGCAGCGGCGCCGATTGAAAGTTTGCCCAGCGTGTCAGATTTCACAAGCAAGAATGACGCTATCGGTCCACCGATGAGAAGTATCACTCCCAGCACCATAGCCAATGTAAAAAGCCCTTCCACTGCCGGCTTTCTTGGTATCGGCTGTGCTTTCAAAACCTGCAACCATTCTTCCATTTTGAAAGCAATACAAACTGCAAACGGTGCGAACGATGGCAAAATATAAGTGTCCATCTTCGTTTTAGAGCAACTGAAAAAGAGAAATTCACTGAGAGCCCAGATCAAAAGATAAAAGAGAAAGAGTTGTTTTTCAGGAGCAAGTATATTGCTTGCAGAAACCGGCTCGGGCTCGGCATTATCCAGGGAGCTGCGGCGAGCCGCAAAGCTTGAACTCAACTGTGCTTTCAAAATTCCGAAGCCTGCAAAAGGCAGAAAAATAATCCAGGGAGCAAATCCATAGCCGATCACCGGCAAGTAATACCACCACGTGCTCTTGCCTAAATTCGTATGTCCGGCAAAGCGAGCGAAGTTCTCGTAAAAGAAAAAGACAAGTAAGAATAAACCTTTGGTGGCTGCGTCGATGGCTATATACCAGGGCAAAACGATCGCCCAGAAAATGATGGCGCCTCGAGCGGGACGAAGGCGATGAAACCAGGTTTTGAGCTGGGCTACAGTAGGGCGAGCCAGACACAGGAATGCAACAGTGCCGGCAAGAAAAAGAATCAATCCTGCCGGTCCCTTGGTTAAAACAGCAAGTCCCAGAGCGGCATGGAATACCCACCACCACTGCTTTCTATCGATGAGAGCGGTCATTGCAAAGGCAAAAACAGCCAGATCAACAAAACACGTGAAAGCAATATCGATTGGAGAAAGCCTGGTGACCGCGATTATCAGAGGAGAAGAGGCCACGGCAAGTCCGGCAAAAAGACCGGCAAATTCCGATTTGAAGACGCGACCCACTTGATACGACGCGAAGACAAGAAGGGTGGCAAGAAATGAAAAGGCAATGCGGGCAGAGAATTCACTGACACCGAAAATCTTGTACGGAATGGCCATGAGCCAAAAAGTCAAAATCGGTTTTGAAAAATAGATTTGATAGTTGAGATGCGGAGTAATAAAGTCTCCGCTTTCCACCATCTCCCGAGCGGCTTCTACATAGTAGCCTTCGCCGGGATCTGTGACACCGAAAGTGGACATGCCGAGAAAAAAGAGGCTGAAGCACGCGACAGCCAGAATGCAGAGAGACCTTTTGCTGGTCAAGGTCATGGCTCAAAGCTCATAGCGCTCTTGCCCGAACTCATGAAATCGTAGTCCTCTTGCCCCAGACATATCTTTTCAGAAGTGGGGCCGGTCGAAAACGTTCGCCGTAAATTTCAAAATGCTCCTCGAGCATTTGCAATGTTTTGTCCAAACCCATCTGAGTGGCCATTGCCAGAGGACCAACGCGCATGCCCAAACCGGCACAGAGAGCGGGATCAAGATCTTCGGGCGCGCAAATTCTTTCTTGCAAACAGAGAAATGCTTCATTGATCATCGGCAAGAACAAACGTTCCGGTTTGAATTCCACAGCTCCTTTGCCATGATCGCCTTTGCCGTTGCGAACAGCCTTGAGCGTTTCGGCCATCTCAGGATTGGCACCGGCACGCTTGCGCGTTTCTTTGTCATAGGCATAAAAACCGCCCATGGTCTTCTGTCCGAGCTGATTCTTCTCTACCATTTTTTCGAGAATCGGGCAGGGAGCAAAGCGTTCTCCATATTCCTGAAAATTGAATTTTGCTACAGCCAGACCGATGTCGGCGCCGTTCATATCGCGAAGCGCCAGAGGACCAATGGGCATGGCTACGTCGCAAGCAGCCTTATCGATTCCCTCGATATCTGAGGCGCCTTCCAAAAGGCACCAGAGCGCTTCATTCATGTAGCGCCCCAAGAGTCTGTTGACCAAAAACGAAGCGCATTCTTCAACCCGAACCGCCAGTTTGCCCAACGATTGTCCCAGCCCAATGGCGGCAGCTACAGTCTGGGGGGACGTTTCCAATCCAGGTATGACTTCGACCAATTTCATCAAATGAGCCGGATTGAAAAAGTGCATACCGACTACTTTGTCTGGTCTGCGTGTAAACGAGCCTATCTGTGTAATGGATAAGCTTGAGGTATTGCTGCCGAAGATCGCATCCACACTGCAAAATTCATCCAGGCTCTCGAATACTTTTCTTTTGATATCAATGTTTTCAGCCACTGCCTCAATGACGAAATCAACGTCGGAAAAGTTTGCATAATCGGTTGTTGTCTGGACCAGTGCACGCTGAGCATCCGCCTCTTTTTGAGCCATTCCTTTGTCGACGCGGGATTTGAGCAGGCGGTCTATATTGGCGAGACCCTTGTCTATCTGCACTTGATCTACATCTTTAAGAAGGACCGGTATTCCTTTAGCGATGAACGCAACTGTGATGGACGAACCCATCGTGCCGGCGCCTACCACTGCTACTCGATTGATTTGCATCTTGGACTACCTTTTAGATTGATGCTTGCTGAGATATGCCTTCTCAATTACACAGGGCAGCCACTGGCGCCGGGGTGTGACTTCTCTAAGTAGAAAGGTATTAGTGGATTTCCTTAGCGCCTGCTTCGGTTTTCAACAAGCCTATAATCCCGTCATTGTGCCGTCTGACGACCTCTGAGAATTAACCACTTGACAATTCTCTGATCATTAAAAACCCATAGCTTTTTTGTAATGTTTCGTTATCATATTTACACACGTTAAGCGTGACTTAAGTTTCTGCCGATTGCGTTCCTCAACTGCGTCTCCAAGCGCACAAAGCGTGCTTATAAGCGCGCGAATTGATGCGCGAAAAAATGCGCCCGGCGCAAACAAAAATTGAAGCGCTGAGTCGAACGTAATAGCTACAGAATGGAAACCCTTTGCTCGAGGCTGATTCAGCCGGGAGTTCGGATATGTTCGCCTATCTAATCATCGCTGCCGAATTGTTAGTTCTGTATACCGTGTTCTGGTACATATTTCTGAGAGAACCAAGACCCTACAGAATCAAAGGTGAGATGTGGGGCCGCTACGACAACAACGCACTGGCTCGATATTTTGAGAGCCTGGAGCACGAGCTCAGACAGGAATCAAATGCATCCGCCGCCTACAGTCATTCAGAATATGAATGGTTGACTAGTCTGGACGGCTCGCATATGAATCGCCTGCAAACGCTGGCTATCTCCAAACCCATCTGTCCGCAAGCGGGAGGAGCAGCAGGCTACCCAACACAAAATGCCAAGAAATACGGCTGGACAGTAGAAGATCCCAATCGTCTTGATGGCAATCCGTTTAAATTTGCAGTGCTGATGGCCGAAAAGCTTGGAAATCTCTCCTCCCGACGTCCATAGCTTTCGCCTCAGTTCACTTATAATCAAGCGTGCTGGTGTAATAACCAGCACGTTTTGTTTGGAGCAGTCTCGTTGAGCCTCGATCATTCACCGCCTGCCAATAACCGGTCTAACGTTATTGTGGAAATCAAAGGACTGAAAAAACACTTTCCGATAAGAAAAGGTTTTTTCAACAAGCGCGTCGGTGAAGTTAAGGCACTCGACGGTGTCGACTTGAGCATCGTTGAAGGTGAAACACTGGGACTGGTCGGAGAGTCCGGCTGCGGCAAGTCTACGCTTGGTCGAGTGATGCTGCGCCTTTTGCCGGCCACCGAAGGGAGCGTAATTTTCCAAGGTCAAAACGTTTTGACTTGCGATGCAGAGACAATGAAGAAAATGCGCAGACAACTGCAAATTGTCTTTCAAAACCCTTATGCAAGCCTCGATCCGCGCATGACCGTCAAGCAAATCATCTCGGAACCTTTAGAAGTGCACAAAGTACTGAAAGGAAATGACCTGAGCAAAAGGGTTGCCGATTTATTGAATCTTGTCGGCCTTTCACCAAGAATGCAGGAAAGATATCCCCACGAATTTTCCGGTGGACAAAGACAACGCATCGGCATTGCACGCGCTCTGGCACTCAATCCGAAAGTAATTGTACTGGACGAGCCGGTCTCGGCACTGGATGTAAGCGTGCAAGCGCAAATACTCAACTTGCTGATTGATTTGAAGCGCGAATTCAAACTTACTTATTTGTTCATTGCACACAATCTGGATGTGGTGCGCTATATCAGCGATCGAATTGCTGTGATGTATCTCGGGCAAATTGCCGAGATAGGCGAGTGCAATCGTGTTTATGATATGCCGCTTCACCCATACTCAAAGGCCTTAATCAGCGCCGCCCCAGTTGCCGATCCAACGGTAGACAGATCAAAACGAATAATTCTGGCCGGTGATTTGCCCAGTCCCGCGAATCCGCCGCCTGGATGCACCTTCCATACACGCTGCCCGATGGTTAGAGACAGGTGCCGCATCGATATTCCTGATTTGCGGGCCATCGAAAGCGAGCATTTTTCTCACTGCCATTTTGCAGAAGAGCTATTGGTTAAATAGCAAACGAAACAATGGGCTCGTTTGCGCACTTATCGGTGATACCACATTCGATACTGCTTAACCGGGAGGGATGCGCTGCCCTTCTGGAGTCTTTGGACGCAGGTCCGTATAACTGCCGTCAGTCCGCTGCCAGCCGGCGCCAAAAATGCCGCGATCGACAATTTCTTGATAAACACTGAAGACGCATTTTCCGGGGCCGACACCGACTTCATCCAACAGCGGTTGAGTCCATTTGCGCAAAGTGACAATGCGCGGTGCACTGCCGGTTACTACCCAGATTGGAAATCCGGTTTTGAGAAATGCTTTGATTTTGGGCTCCCAATGCCGGGTTTGTCTGAAATTGCCTGTGTCTATTTCCAGCAAAACTTTGATCGGCTCCATGTGCGGATAGCTGAAAGCTATGGTGGCGTCCGCCTGTTCATCGACACTGGTCAAGTCGCCTGACAATTCGCGCCAGAATTCGCGCCCGGTCGTAAACTCAAGATTTTGAATTAATCCGCGTTGCTCGGCATCCAACATTGCCAGCCTGACATCGACAAGACGCAGGAAATGCTCTTTATGGTAGGTGTGGGGCGGACCGGTAGGAATGGTTTCCCAGGAGATGCCGCGATGTTGCTCGAGAGACTTGGCACCTTGAGTCGTCAAAAAATAAATCAACTCCGGTCTGCCACGACCTTCCATACGACCGCTCGACGACGAACCGGTAAATCCGGCTTGCTGCAGCCTTCTCAATCGCTTGCGAGCAGTCTCATAGCTGATGTCAGGAAAGCACAGCCTGGCTAACTGACTGGAACTGATGGTCCGATGAAGGTAAAGCTGTACGAGAGCCCAGATGTCACGCTCCATTAAAACCAGGCTTTTACGTTTGGGCTTGGATCGGGCCGTTTTGTCAGTCATTTTGGATACCTACGGTCATTTGGGATTCCTAAATTGGGAAAGCGATACGGCCGTCTGACAACGTCCGGATTACTACCCCTAAAATAATTGTAGACTAAGGACGATTAGAAAGGCCGATTTGCAAGTAAATTTCCAGACTGTCTTAGCACAGTGGCCACGATTCGCTTTCACATTTCTTTCTAAATACGGTTCTCAGTCGGTTTAGAACCATATTTATGAAAATGTGTTTTTCCATCGCACCATATATGGTGCATCAATTCAGCCCGCAGCGCTAAGGCTGGAAGCGTTTTAGCAGTTCTTTGCCCCGATCGTCGCCCATGAACTTTTTCTTGAGCGCTTCAATATCGGTACCCTCAGGAATTTTGTCACCGTACTTGGCTTTCAATTTATCGATGAGGCTGTCCGGATTTTGTCCTTTGAGCTGCGAGGCAATGTCACTGGCACTGGGGTTACCACCGTGTTTGTCAGCGGAATCGGCAACTGCCGGACCGCCGTCATATGTTGTCGCTGGTGGGCGATTTTTCAAATCCACTGCACGTTTAGCTTGCTCATCCAAGCCTTTGTTTACGGCAGCAATTCTTTCTTTGATTTTGTCTTCTGCTACGTTGGTCTTAGCCATTTCCTCGACATACTTAAATGCACTGAGATAACCAGCAATGCCAATACCTTGTGCCTTGGCAGCATTAATCCGTTTGAGAAGAAGTCCTCTTTGCTCATATAGAGGTCCTTCGGTGACCATAGACTCGATTTGGACCTTAACATCACCGGCAGGCGCCGTGGCTCCGCCTGGGACTGGAGCCGTGCTTTCGGCAGGGTCTGCTAAGACCGGCAAAGATATGGTCTGAAGGCTTCCAAAAGCTAAAGCCGCACAAAAAAGACTGGTCAATTTTTCAAACCGCATAATCGTCTCCAGTGGCATTGCCTGTTCGCCGGAAAATGCCCGACGCATTCTATTATCCACCAAGCCCGATTATTAACTCGCTTCGTCCAGGGTTAATCAAAAACCGCAACAAATTTTGGGGTGCTCGTAATCCTACCCTTTGCATGGTCACCCCGCGCTCCTATAGTTTAGTCACTCTCTCTATCTCCCGAGAAATTTCATATGGGTCAATTCGACCATGGCGAATACAGTTCGCCGGCTCGCGCCAGCCAATTTGACGCACATACATTTGCCCTAGACGGGGCGTCGGTTTTGTTCGAGCAGAAACCTTTAGTGAGGGCGGCGCAGTCACAGGGGAATGCTTTTCCTCTTTTGATGAATCCCCAATTTGGCGAACGTGCAAAAGTTGGCGTACAAGCAAGCCCGCAGTCCGGCCATATGTTTCAGCCGGGCGAGATCGGTAATCCCGATGCCGGCTACAGACAAACTACCGTGCAGAACTATCCCGGGGTCAAGGACCGCCTGCCTGCACCCGCCGGCAATTTGCCTCGCCTTCCTTATCATCCACCGTCTCCTTCAGAGCCCATGGTCTACGGCAGCCAACCTGTCAAACAAACCGACCTCAACTCTCCTTATGTAAGCGAAACATCAGAGCGCGCCAACAGTATGTTTGAATCAATGGCGCGCATCGGGTCAGCGGCATACTTCATACATCGAGACCAGGCGCAACGAACAGCCGCTCTTGAGCTTCAACTCGCCAACACAAAACTGGTTACGCCAGCCACTGTGCAAAACTTCCAGGTAGCCAGAGACGGTCTTTTAACTAGCCTCAAGAATCCGATTCAGAGTGCCGAAGTGGCGATGGAGGCAATGGCGAAGAATTATCCTTCCGAGATCTTCAACACTTCCGGGATTCCAAAAGTCAATGGCTCAGGAAAGATCATGGTTCCCAATCACTGGGAATTAGGCAAACTAGCCGCAGCCGATCGCGTGGCAGCGGAGCGATATATGAGCTTGATCAACTTGCGTGACACTCTCACCGTCAACTGGCCTCCGACGCAGGGACCAAAATTGCTCAGTTTGCCTACCAATCTGCAAAGTATGCCGTTTATCCAGGCAGAAAAACTTGGGGCTCAGGCAGCCAGATTTGACGCGGCGGGCAGTGCCTTTACGGACGAAGCAACCAAAGTCTTGAAGTCATTCGAATCAACCAAAATGGCTAATAGCAATCTGGTCTTCAAAAATATCGGCACGCTGGCAGGCGCGTGGGTAGCCAATACAGCCGTCGACCTTGTAATTGATACAAAACACGGGCCGTCAATGGTGACCTGGACAGCCGATTTGGCTTCACCGGCTATTCTTCTTACAAGATACGGTCTGGGCACGAAATTCGCTGTCGTCACCGGCGCGCACGTCATCGCCAAACTCTACGACAAATACACAGAAAAACCATAATCTAGGAGGCATAGGTCATAAGGCTAAACCGGCACGTCTGCATCTACTTGAGCCGCCAGACGACCGCGCTTCTCGTCCACACGCCATAAAAGAATCAAACCGGCTACGAAGAATACTCCGCAGGAAAACAGCGCTACTCGATAATTGTTTCCTGTGAAAAAGTTGACGGCACCGAATGTCACTGCGCCGACGCATGTAGCCAGTTTGTGCGCCATGCCCCACAGTCCGAGAAATTCGCCGGAGCGCCCTGCTGGAGAGAATTGCGCCACCAGAGCGCGACCTGCCGAACCGGTCGCTCCCATTGCGATACCGACAAAATTAGCGGCTATCCAGAGATGCAATTTTTCCGTAGCCAAACAAGCAATGATGATGGCCACAGTCCAAATGCTCAAGGTAATCGCCAGGGTTTTGATTGCCCCGATTCGATCTTGGAGTACACCGAAAAGACAGGCGCCAATAGAAGCGGTGACGCTGACCACAAGAATCATCATTACCGATTCTGACGAAGTGAAGTGCAGAACTTGTTGCGCATAGACGGAAGCAAGGTGAATGACTGCAGTGCTGCCGCAACTGTAAACAAAGAGTGTGAGAAGGAAATTCAGCAAATCGCGATAATGCCGGGCATGATCGAGTGTGTGCTTGAGGCGTTTAAACGCAATTGCAAAATAATTTTGGCCGGCAACATCGTGCTGGGGAGTGGCTCTCTCCTTCAGGAAAAGAAAAGTGGGCAGCGAAAAGAGGAAGAACAAAACTGCACAAAGCAGCATCGAGAATGGCACGTACTCTGTCTGCACTTGCCCCTGTGCTTTGGCCCAACTGAAATAATAGTGGCACAATCCGAGCGCAATCAAACTTCCGACATAGCCTGCCGTCCATCCTATCGCCGAGACCTTGCCCATATTTTCTTGAGTGGCAAGCTCAGGCAAGAAAGATGCGATCAAATCCTCGCCCGTTCCAAAAAAGATATTCGCCAGAGTCAGTGCGACAACCGCCGGCCAAACCTGACCCGGCTGGACCATGCTGAGAGTTGCCGTACAGATGATGCAGAGCAAAGTCGTAAAGAAAAGCATTCTTTTCTTGGAGGCGGTCGCATCGACGATAGTGCCCAAAACCGGTGCCGTCAGCACGATCACAAGTGCCGATACGGGAATGATGATGACCGAAAGAAGGGAAGTGCCCAATTCCTTTCCGGCTGCCGTCTGCCCGCAAATGACATCAACAAAATAGGCGTTGTAAACAGCGGTGGCAACGACTGTTCCATAGGTGGCATTGGCGATGTCATAGGCGGCCCATGCAGCAATTTCACCCTTGGTCGCCCGACCATGCTTCCCACTAATGGGCGCGCCGCCTCCGGATTCCACGCTCTTTTCTCTCACTACTGCAGGCGCTTTACTCATTACTTGCGGCTATTCTAGCGGTCATTATATAGGCAGGGACAAAAACAAATCGGATCTACACAAGAACATGAATTGATTGTCGATGAAAAACGAAAGATGTTCCCGAATGCAGACTAATGATCCACGCCCTGTCTGCAAAACTGCTCGGCTAAACTTTCCTCATCAGCAGCGAATATTGATACTTACAACACCTAACGCGGTGGTCGCGTGCAAAACGAAGGCAAGCACGAATCAAATTTAGACACTCTGGCAGTGTGCATGAGCCTCATTAGCGCGTCCCTCATTGCCTCTTTGATAGTGGCGCAACGAGGCTGGATTTTCGAGGCAAGAACATATCCACGCATACCCGTATTCGATAGCTTTTCGGTGCCGACCGTTTTTGAGTCGCTTCTCTACGGCATTATGATCCTGTCTCTCATCGCCTTCAATTTTATTGCTCGCAAAAAACTTCTGGCGACAATCTTCTTAGTTGCAAGCGCAGCAACAATTTTGCTCGATCAGACCAGGCTGCAGCCGTGGCTTTATCTTTTTACGATTATGCTTTTACTGGGCGCGTCGTGCGGTTCTCAATCAGTTTCGAGCATACTCAATGCCCTTAGAATCTGCATCATTGGAACTTACTTGTTTGCCGGCCTGCAGAAGATCAATGTCAGTTTTTGCCAAACCGTCATTCCCGTGATGCTGGAAAAAACGATTCCGACGATGGAGCCCATCATGGGATATGTGATCGGGCTGCCTCTGGCTGTTCTCGAATCCAGTCTGGCCGTGCTTCTTGCCTTTAAGGCAACAAGCAGATACGGAGCCTATGCGGCCATCGCATTCCATGGAGTAACGCTTTGGCTGCTCGCACAACAAAACTGGAATGCCGTAATTTGGCCATGGAATATTGGCATGGCTTTGCTTGTCTGGGTATTGTTTGTCCGCAAAGGGCAGGACGGATACGGCGATCTGCTTCGCCCGGATTCTCCTCAAAAGGTGGTCGCCTTGCTCCTTTTCACGTTTCTTCCCGTTTTAAATTTTTTCGGACTTTGGGACAACTATCTATCGGCGGCATTGTATTCGGGAAATTGCCCTGTTTTGAGAATAGAAGTAGACCGCAAGGACGCGGAAAAACTGCCGGCAGCAGTAAGCGCGGCGGTAGATTACGGCAACCAAAACGGACCTTTACTGATTGGAGAAGAATGGGCTATTGGAGAGCTCGGCATTCCGCCATATCCTGAGGTCAAGTCCCTTAAAAAGGTGTGCGCAAAGCTTGCAGAAAAGGAATGGTTCAGCCATTCAAGAATTTTCATAGAAACCTACCCACGCTTTTTCGAGGGTGAGAAACGCAAAAGAACTGAATTTTTATCAGCAACTGAAAGACCGTGAAATGCCCTCTTTGGGTGAGGAGATTTGTTTTGATTCTGGGAATAAACCTAAAAAGGCGTTTTGGCGGACGCCCTGACAGAGACTCGTCGGGAGTGGTTGATGACAAAGTTGGCATGGAGCGTAGCGGCCGTAACTGACCGCGGGCTGCATCGATCTGAGAATCAAGACAATTACTACATCAGCCCGGACATGAGGGTTTTCGTCGTAGCTGACGGGATGGGCGGTCTGAAAGGTGGCGCCCGGGCCAGCAAACTGGCCGTCGATGCTGTCGAGGCCCGGTGGAAGGACGGTTTACCGGATTTCGAAGACCGGGAAGCAGTTCAGGAATGGCTGGTGGACGCGGTTGCCAACGCTAATCAAAGTGTTTTTACGGCGGCATCCCAAGACGAATCGGTCCAAAACATGGGCACAACCATCGTTGCTGCCGTTCAAACTGAGGCCAATACGCTGCAGATAGCCCACGTGGGGGACTCTCGAGCTTACTTAATCAGAGACGGCGTCACCACTGTCCTCACTCAGGACCACTCGGTGGTAATGGAAATGGTTCTCAAAGGGCAGCTGACTCCGGAGCAGTTTAAAAACAGTCCGTTTCGACATTATCTGACTCGCTGCGTCGGTCATTCCGGCAAGGTAGAAATCGATCGCACTCCGGTAGAACTGCATCCGGACGACCTGATCATTCTTTCGACGGACGGACTTTCGGCCGTTCTCGATGAAGAGGCGATTTTCAACGAACTCAAGGGTCTAGATACGCCCAAAGAAATTTGCGACGCACTGCTCAAGTCCACCCTGGACGGCGGAGCCCCCGACAATGTGACCATAGTAGCCGTCAAGTACAGTCTGCAAAAAGAGAAGACCAAGAAGAAAAAAGAGAAGAGCAGCGAAGACAAAGCTCAGGCCAATCGATAAAACTTCTTGTAGAATATTCAGAGCGTGCCCAGCGTAGCACCGTATATGGTGGCAACGAATACGCAGTCTCAAGGCATGCACATCGCAGCTGGAGAAATATATGGCGACAACATTTAGAAAATTGCTCAACCTCAATAAAGAGGATCAGAGCCTGGCTAACAGTTCTCTTATAGTCGTAGATGCCCAAAGAGAGTATCTCGACGGCAATCTTCCTTTGACGGGCATCGAGCAGGCTCTCGACCAGATTTCGCACATTCTCTATCGTGCACGCAGCCTGGGAACAAACGTCATCCACGTGCAACATTTTTCTCCCAAAGGTGCACCACTATTCAATCCGGACGACAAATACGTCGAAATCATCGACGCAGTCAAGCCAATCGGCACCGAGCCCGTCATCAAGAAAAGCCTGCCTGATTCTTTTGCCGGCACTGATTTGAATGAGCGCATTAAGGGCTCAGGCAAAAACGATCTTGTCGTGGTCGGCTTCATGACGCACGCGTGCATAAGTGCCACCGTACGATCGGCGCTCAATTACGGTTATCACACGACCGTTGTAGCCAACGCTTGTGCGACGCGGGATTTACCTACCGTGCAGAATAACGATGTCATCGCCGCCGGCACCGTCCATGATGCCACGATGGCAGCGCTGTCGGATCTTTTTGCGCGCGTTATCGCCGACGATAAATCATTGAAAGACTGACCGCAAAATTATTGCTCTGCTCTGACACACAGGATCAGGAGCCGCTATTTGAGCGCCTTTGGCGATGCTTTCAGCTCGACCGGAATCAAGTATTCCATTTTGCGGCTTCGCAAGAAATCGTATAGCGACTTTTGCATGTCGACATCACCTTCCTTAGCAATCGGCGTAAACTTGCCGACTCTGTGAATGCGAGCCTCATTGTCAGCCTGCATTTGAGGCTTTCCGCTTACATCGTATCTGCGAGTAGAGGCGACCATTTTAATCACATCTTCTTGCACCGGCTCGTAATTGGTGACGCTCTCTTGCTGAAATGCTTCCACGATTTCCTTGGAAGCTCTCTGAACGCGTGCGGCAGCCACCATGCTCTTGAAGCTGACGGCTTGTTCGCTTTGATTGGTGAAGTCCTTGCTCAGTACCTGGTGATATTCGACAAACTCAGGGAAATCCGTAGCTGAAGTATAGGGCAGTTTCAAATAGTGCCAGACGCCACCGCGGCCATCACGTTGTGTCCCGTAAGAAAAACGGCTCTTAGCCTTGAAATTGAAAGGGGTTTGAGCGGAAGCTCTGTTGCTGACAAGGTCCTGACGCAATGTGGCTGTTTCTGTATCGGCAAACCATGTACCGGCGAGCCATTCAGGAATGCGTATCCATGTGCTCTTAGAACCGTCCTTTTCGGTTTCATTCCAAACGGTGCCAGGCAAATATTTGCTGGGTGCCAACTTTTGGCTGTGCTCAATGCCGCCTTGAACATACTTCTGCGCAAACGCAGCCTGAGCGCCGAAAAACGCGCCCGTGAGCAGCAATGAAATTGCAGAAGCATAAAGGAACTGTCTTTGCATCCGGATTATCTCCTCGCCATTTATTCGGCACATGATACTTCCATCGGGTTAATTCTGCCAGAGATATATACAGCAAAAGGGCGACGCCTGGCGCCGCCGCTTAGTGCTCCGAAGATGTGGTTCCGAGCCGGGAAAGTGCGTTTCCCGCATTTGGAAGTTTCAACTTCCCATCTTATTTCTCGCTTATCCCCACTGTTTTTCCTTCCGACACCAGCCTTTTCAATACAGGCATTCCGTCTTTGGCAAGCGAAACTTCAGCACTTAGCTTCTCAAAGTTGACGTTCCTGCCTGTTCCTTCCTGCACATAGAATTTCTCAATTCCTGTGGTGATGGAGGGAGGAGAGATTTGGCTATTGTTCACTATCGCTTTCAGGACAGCTTCATTGTCCGATATTGATTTCGGAAGAGTCTTGCCGGCTTTAGTGGCACGCCAGAAGTTTCCGTCTTTTTTCAAAGTGAAATAGGCAGTCTCGCCCGGCTTGAAATCCTTGACACTGACTTTGTTTCCAACGTCATATGTCATGGCGACATAATCGCCTTTAAACATATCT
The DNA here is from genome assembly GCA_013997645.1 of Cyanobacteria bacterium PR.3.49. Taxonomy (GTDB): domain Bacteria; phylum Cyanobacteriota; class Vampirovibrionia; order Obscuribacterales; family Obscuribacteraceae; genus QKMZ01. The sequence goes on along the minus strand of PNKB01000026.1, from coordinate 24,328 downwards.
CTGGGATCATAGCTGTGGCATTCCAAGGTCACTGTTTTGCCGAATGCCAGAGTCTGTGCATAAGGAACCGCAAAAGCAAATAACGCTGCCACTTGAGCAGTCACGATCAAACCCAAGAGTGCCGCTCGCTTCCCACTGCCCGGCTGCCTCGGCGGCGATACAGGAATGGCTATCGCCTCCTGCAACTGGGCGGTTTTTGTACTTGCCAGATCTGTTTGCCGGTATTTTGTTTCCATCATTTCCTTATCCTCTTATGTGTGTCACTGGAGACTCCGCTCTGAGACTGCCCTTACATTCCGCATGGATTTAGCAAGCGCAGCAAACGAGCAAATCATCAGGACGAGACCAACTCCAAACGCAATTCCAGAGCCGATCAAGGCTCCCCCCGGTGCATTAGCAAAAAATGTCAAAGCGAAAATAGTAAGTGATGCAATCGGGATAAATTGAATTAGGCGATTCTCTACTGATGATGCGAAATAGAACAGGTAAAAAAGGTTAGCCGCCAAGAAGGCACTGTAAGAAATCAATTTGTCTTCACCACCGCCACAAGAGCAAAAGAGGCAGACAGCGCCAATCACGGCAAGTCCGCTGGAGATAGACCAGAGGCTTTTGCAAGCCGGCGATTTGACAAGACAAGTCAATATTCCAAGAGTGAGAATGGCGCCGATCTGAACGCGCAACAAAGAAACTCTTTCGAAAAAATGTTGTGCCGAGTACTCGCCGATCAACATCAAAAGCGCTCCCAGTACACAAACAAAAGAAACCAAAAGAAAAGGCGTTGCCATGATCTGCCAGCGTTTGCTGTGCTCGTGGAAGAGGTGCAAGATGAAGCAGCTGATACCAAAAAACAAGACGACAAACTCGTCGAAATTGTGATTTGAAAATCCAATCGAGAGGACAAGGGCACCAAGACTGGCAACCAGTGCCACCTGGCTGCGGGTGAAATAGGCGCAGAACAGCGAACTCAGCGTGCATCCGACAAGCAGCAGGTCACAAGGCGTGCCGCTGCTGTTGCGTTGCAGGACGCAATACACTGTGATGCCGGCACAAAGAATGGCCGACGGGTACGAGCGGAAAAGCAAGACTAGTGGCGCGATTCCCAGAGACCATAAGACCAATTCCGGCTGGTTGCCGGTGATGTGAAAATGCTGCGATATCAATATCGCGGCACCGCCGAAGAAAATGCAGCCAAGAAATATGAGCGATTCAGACAAAACTGTTTTGAGCGGCGATTTTCCTTTGAGGTAAAACGCCGAAAGACAGCAAGTGAGCATCAGCGCCAGAATAGCCAGCCCTTTGACAGGCAACGAAACGCCCTGCCAGTTGGTCGATACGAGGAGCATGATTCCAGCCGCCACAATGCTGCCGCCCGTAAACATCAAAGCCAGATATCCGTGCTGTTTGCCGCTTTCTAGCGAGTAGCGCGAAAGGATTTCTTCTGCTTGCCCTCGATTGAGGATGTTTTCCTCCTGCCAGCGTGAGATTTCGTTTTTCAAAAACTCATAGCGCGCCCGGGGGACAGGGGTTTGCAGATTAGACGCCTGGATAGATTGCTGCATGCTGGCTCTCAGTCTAAATTTGTAAGTTTCGCACCAGATACGCGCGTTCAAGAAAGGACGCAAAATGAGCTTGCGCCGTGGAATTAATCTTGCCAGTGGGTATCACAGTAGGGTACTGCTCTGTGCCTTCTCGACACCAGAGTGCCCTTCTAGCCATTATGCGCGAACGTCTACTTGAGCGAACTGGGGTAAATCCCAGGAACTACCCAGCGGTCCTCCTGAGGACAATTTGGACGCCTTTGATAGAGTGAGATAACTCAAGTTTGTCCAGACAGGCAAATTCGGTATTCCTCAATAACGAGGCTTTCCTTGATAAAGAGAGAATCCAAATTACGCGACGAGACTGAAAAGAAGGTCGACATTGTCATCTCCGGCAATGTGGCGGGGCTCTCGAGCGAAGAAGCAGATGAATGTGAGCTGGACGCCGACGAAACTCTTCTGCTTGAGCATGATGCCAAACGCACAACATCGAAGAAGAAAAAAGCTGCCGACGCATTGACCTTTGCGGTCATAAATGGGCGCTACGAGCTGCTCGGATTGGCAGGACAGGGCGGCATGGCATCTGTCTATAAAGCGCGAGACAGGCGCGACAACAAAGAAGTAGCCGTGAAGGTTTTGGACCGCGACCTGGCCAATATGGACAGTGTGCTGGAACGTTTCCAAAAGGAAGTCTCAGCGGCTTCAGCTATGGCCCACGAAAACCTGGCAGCAGTCTATGATTCCGGCGTTACGGAAGACGGGCGTCCATTCATCGTTATGGAATACATGCGCGGTCAGACGCTGGCACAGTTATTGAAAAAACGCGCCAAACTTTCGTTAAACGAGTTTGCCGACATCTTTGTCCAGGTGGCAAAGGGGCTGGCACATGCTCACAGGCGCGGCGTCGTGCATCGCGACATCAAGCCCAGCAACATCATGTTGTACACAGATTCAAAAGAGAAGCTGGGCGTCAAACTTCTCGATTTCGGCATCGCCAAATCGCTGGCAGATATAGACGAGACTTCACTGCATTTGACTCACACCGGTCAGGTAATCGGCAGCCCTTTCTACATGAGCCCTGAGCAGTGTCGAGCGCTGCCGGTTGATACTCGAAGCGACATCTATTCGCTCGGATGCGTAATGTTCGAAGCCATCACCGGCAGTGTGCCCTTTAAAGGCGAGACCGCGCTGGACACTCTTTATAAACATATTCACGAACCGGCTGCGCGAGTGAGAGCCAATATTCCTAAGTTGAAGGCAGCTGAAATTCTTGCTTCAACGATTGAAACCACTTTGATGAAACAACCGGAGGCGCGGTACCACACGGCGCGTGAGTTAGGCAAAGACCTGGCCAAACTGACTAGCTGGGACGATTTACCGTCCGAATTGGAGTTTGATTCGGAGCCGCGTAAAGCAGAACCAGTAAAAGAAAAGTCGCGTTTCAGCGTGGCCGGCATCGCCATCACGACGGCAATCGGGCTTTCCATGCTGGTTTGCGGCACAATGATTTCAAACTTTTCCGAAGGACCTTCTGCTCAAACAAAAGAACTTGCAAATAGCGGAGCACAGATGCAGCTCGATGAGCTGTGGAAACTGAGCGAGAAAGAGCTGGAAGATGGGCGCTATGACGAAGCGGTCAAGTATGCGCAAAGATCAGAGTTTATGACAAAGCGATATTCGAAGTCTCTTACCCATGCGGTAAGCATGCTCAAAACCGCAATGGCGCTGTACCAAAAAAATACGTTGTCCTCAGAGGTTAACGACGCTGCGCGCGAGCGAGATATGAATCTCGTTCAAGAAAACTTGAGAAAGTCGCTTGCCATTTTTAACGAGTATCTCGAGAAAAACGGTGCCAAAACCACGGAACAATCAATCACTGTACTTGGCTCTAACAAGATTCCGTTTTTGAATAAATACTATTTTGAGGCAAACGGACAACTTGCTACGATTCTGGCTGATGATTATCGAGAACATTCTGAAGAAGCAAAACAACTCCTGAATAAAGTCAACGACCTGTTCTTACTGCGTTCGGAAACAACGCATTTCCCAGAGTTGGAAGCAAAGCAATATCTCCTTTCACTGGCGAACCTTTACTTTGCTGACAAAGATTATCTCAATGCTGCGCGCATACAAACTAACATTTGCGACATCTGGAATGAACGCTTAATCGATCCTCAAAGCGATCCCACAGCCGACACCTCATTTGCCGGAGAGTGGATTTCGCCCTACAAACAAACTGAGTCGAATATGCATCTAACTCTTAAACAAGAAGGTGACAGAGTTTGGGGCGAGATGGTCATGGCAGTCATGCCGACGAAAGCCATCTGGAAAGGCAATTTATCCGGCGTTTTGTCTGGCAATTCTTCATCATCAACATTCAAGCTGTCGGGCATAAACCCAACTCATGTTGCCGATAATACTTCGAAGCGCGATTCCGCATCCTTAGCGAAGTCCTCTGTGACCGGCGAACTTTCCCTGACCCGATTTAAAAACTTCCTTGTAGTCAGGTTGTACAATTGGTCCGGCGATGAAAACATAACGCTGTCCTATGCGGAAGTTCTTCAGCTCAAACCGGGCAAGCGTTCTTCCGGTAAGCATTAGACAGCAGGAATCACGTTTACCAAAACAACATTCACGGGGCTTTAGGAATGTCGTCTGAAACGGAAAAAAAGGCAGCTGGTGCTATTGAGCAGATCAAAGAATTCGTACTTATATTTGGCGGCAACTTTGTCGTGCTCATTCTCTTACTTGTGGTTGTGAACTACTTCCTTGCTCCATTCGACATCAAGTCGCATTTGGATGCAGTCAGCCAGGAAATTCACCAGCTCAGACAAGATATCGGCACGATTGCCAGGGACGTGAGAGAAATCAAGGCTCAATCTGCCGCGGCAAAAGCCCCCAAATAGCCTAAAAACGGGCTCAATCGTTCGAATTAATAACAAATACCTTTCACAGTGGGAACGCTTGGCGCATCCTGCCGGTCACAACACCAGCAAATCGGCAAAGGGCAAGCCATTTCAGGCGTCAGGTGAAAGCATGAAGAAAGATATTGTTCTAATTACAGGCAGCAGTGGCCGCATCGGCAGTGCTCTCGCCCAAGCTCTTCACGAGCGCTGCAAAATCGTCGGCTTTGACAATGAAGGCCCGCCCTTCCCGCCCGAAGACGTCGATTGGCTCTTTGTGGATATCACATCCGACGAGAGTGTGCAAAATGCGCTGCACATCGTGGAATTTCGCTACGGCAGAAAAATCGCTTCAGTCTTCCACTTTGCCGCTTATTACAGCTTTTCCGATGAGTCCACGGAGAAGTACGACAAAGTAACCGTTGAAGGGACAGGACGTCTATTGAGAGAGCTGCAGCGCTTTACAGTAGAGCAATTCGTTTTCTCCAGCACTATGCTCGTCCACAAACCTGTCTCGCCGGGAGAGGTTATTACTGAAGAATCGCCTGTTGTAGGCACATGGGCTTATCCGGAATCAAAGATCAAAACGGAGAAATTGATAGCTGAATACGATATGAATATTCCTGTCGTCAACCTGCGTATCGCCGGTGTATATGACGACCGCTGCCATTCGATTCCGATCGCAAATCAAATTCAAAGAATCTACGAAAACGAAATTACAAGCATTCTTTATCCGGGCGATACCAATGTGGGTCAGTCATTTCTGCACATGGACGACCTCATCGATGCCTGCATTTCAATTTACGAAAATAGAAAGCAGTTGCCCGATCCCTTAACTCTCTTGTTAGGAGAGGAAGAAACGCTCTCTTATGGTGAGATGCAAGAGATCATTACGCAAAGGTTGTTTCACGAAGAGTCTTTTATAAGCCCGATTCCGAAGCCGGTGGCCAAGGCCGGTGCCTGGGTTCAAGACAAACTGGGCAACAGCTTCATCAAGCCCTGGATGATTGATCACGTTGACGATCACTATGCTCTGGATACGAGCCGGGCCAAGATTTTTCTAGACTGGCATCCGAAGCACAATTTGAGAGAAACGATGCCGGTAATGCTCGAGAAGCTCAGGGAAGATCCTCTCAAATGGTACGAAGACAACAAACTCGATCCGCCCAACTGGCTGAAGAAGAAGTCGGCCTGAAGACGGGCTTATATAAGGACTGCATAAATGTCATCGCAAGTGAATACACCGTCTCAGCATCCTGAAGCTCGAATTTCGATTGCCGCAAGCGCGAGCCAATCGCTGAAAGTCCACCACTGGTGCGCAATCACGCTGTCAGTATGGCTGGTGTCGACGGCTCTTACGTTCTACGCCGGCAGCTTGCCGATGATTATTAGTGACTCCATATGCGGTGCGCTGATTTTGATTCTGGCCGTTTATGGCTTATCTAAGAAGAATTCGAGGGTCGATCAATTTGTCCAATGGTCGGCGGCATTTATTTCTGCCTGGCTGATGTTCGCACCGCTTGTATTCTGGACGAAGAGCCCCGTTGCGTACGAGATGGACAACTTTGCAGCAGTTCTTTTGGTGGCAATATACTGGATCGCTCCCAGGTTCAACGATGAAACAATAGGTGCAGCCCAAATTCCACCGGGATGGGATTATAATCCATCAGCCTGGTGGCAACGTGTGCCTCTGGTCGCACTGGCGCTGGTTGGATATTTTATCGCTCGTTACCTGGCATGCTGCCAACTCGGCTACACAAGCCCGCCATGGGATCCTGTCTTTCATGACGGAACCGAAAAAATCCTCAACTCGGAAGTCTCGAAAGCGTTCTTAATCTCTGATGCAGGATTGGGCGCAGTGTCTTACCTCATCGATACGCTTGCCGGGGTAATCGGTGGTAAGTCGCGCTGGCAGACTATGCCGTGGATGGTAGTGCTCTTCGGTTTACTAGTCGTTCCGCCAGGTGTGGTTAGTATTGTTCTAATTATCCTCCAGCCGGTAGCTGTCGGCAGCTGGTGTTTCCTTTGTCTAATTGCTGCGGTGAATATGCTCCTCATGGTCCCCCTGGCACTGGATGAAGTAATCGCCACCGGACAATATCTGATCAGAGCGAAGAAAGCCGGTCATGGGTACTTTCGCACCATGTGCTTGGGCACAAAAGAGTACATGGACACAGCTGAAAACGAACCTGCAGAAAAGAAGACACAGGACGCTGCACCACCAATATTTCTTTTGATAAGTTCGCTCATTTCGGCGAGTCTTCTGGCCGCGCCACACTATCTCAAAATCACGGATGCTGCATCAGTCAATTGCTTCATCGTCGGCGCGCTGCTGGTGACGTTCTCGGTTATGGCTTTTGCAGAAGTCTGCCGCTCAGTACGTTTGCTCAACATCGCACTTTGTGCCTGGCTTATCGCGTCCCTGATGTTCTTGCCGGGGTATTCGCAGACGTCTGTATTCGTTTTAGCCGCTGCCGCCGTCGCAATCACACTTCTCTGTATTCCACGCGGACGCATTATGCACCGCTACGGCACATGGACGAAGTTCATCCAATAGACTATTTGATCCCGATTCCCATCATATGGGTAGGCGTCAATTGTTCAAAACGCATATTTTTGAAACCAGCTTCCTTAAGCCATTCTTCGCACTGATTGGGTGTGTAATCAAAACCACCGGCAGTTTCGATTAGCATGTTCAAACTCATCAGCAATGCAAACGTGTTTGTCTCTCTTTCGTTATCGATCATGGCGTCGTAAACAATAATCGCACCGCCTGGATTGAGCGCCTTGTATGCTTTAGCGACCAGTGAACGCTTTTCGTCCAAGTTCCAATCGTGCAAAATGTGCCCCAAAACAATCACGTCGACTGAGGGCATCTCGTCTTTGAAGAAATCACCACTCTTAAATGTAAGTCGATCTTTCAAACCGTTCTGTTCGACATACTCACTGAAGACTGGCTCTACAGCCGGCAAGTCATAGCCGACTCCGGTCAGGTGAGGATTGGCTTTGGCGACCTGAACCGCGAGTGCGCCCTGAGCGGTTCCGACATCGGCAAATGTTTTGTATTTGCTCCATTCGAATTTTTTGGCTATTTGTATGGCATTGCCCAGACTTATACCGGTCATTGAAGAGAGAAAACCTTTCAGGCGTTCTTTGTCCGCGTAGAGCATCGCGAAAAGATCCTGCGTGGGCATATCTTTCGCTTCGCTTTGCGGCTTGCCCGTTTTCAAAGCTTCGGTCAACCTGTCCCAGGTCGGATAAAGGCGCGCATTAGTCATCAGTAGAAAATTGCCGATGTACGCTGGTTGAGCTGCATCGAGGAATTTCGCGGTTTCCGGAGTGTTCGAATAAATTCCGTTGTTTCTTTCAAGCAGACCAAGCGCGACAAGTGCATCGAAAAAATCACGGCTGGCTCGCTCGTGCAGATTCAATCGCTTCGTCAAAGTTTCCGCATCAGCAGGCGCTTCTCCCAGCACAGTGAATACATTCAACTCGACAGCAGACAAGAGAGTTTTCGATCCCCAGAAAGCTAATCCAAGCTGCATGATCTTTGCAGGGGTAACGACTTGCTGTGTGGTTCCTGATGGCATGATGCGCTCTCCTTCTTTGCAGAAATGAAAGACTAACATATTGGCTTCGCAGAAAACTTAAGGCTGAACAGGCTCAAGCAGCAAGGTTCGCCTGTTTGCGCTGGAATCTCTTTTTCAAGCGATGGCATGGACCTTCCAAGTACTTCCATGAAAGCAAGGCTAAACAATATGTGATTGGGAAACCAATCAAGCATTTGATCGCAAAATAGCTATATTGGACATCGGGCAAGGGCAGGTAGGCTAGCGGCTTTTCAATTACTGCAAGAACAAAATTATGCAGCAAATAAATTGCGAATGAAACACGACCGATCTCTGCCATCTTCTTGCTGCTGAAAAGCTCGCGTATCGGCTGCCATGCCATGACGACGTAGAGCATAAGCCCGGATGCCACAGCTGTAGCAGTCATGTCAAAAATCATCATCGGACTGCTGACCGGGAAATGCAGATACATGTTTGAAAACAAATACGCAAGCGCACCAATGGTGATGCCGACGACAGGAAGCATTTGCTTCGTATTACGGTTAAACCATTGCGGATGCTGATGGTACATTATTGCCAAAAATGCGCCGACCAGCAATGGATCCAGGTGACACAGCGTATTCATGAAATAGAGCTGGAAAGGAACTTCGACATGAATGGTGTTTACCGACAACCAGTGAAAGACACAGCGCAGGGCTACAGTAAAAATCTCCGCTATGCCGATGCCGAAGAGAAGAGCGTTGAGTGTGCGGACTTTTTTAAGCACCAGCGGCCAGACTGCATAAAAGTGCTCTTCCATACATAGAGTCCAGAAGGGAACAAGGCCGGCTATGACAGGAATTCCCAGAGCAATCGAGAAATCAGCCAGCTCTTTATTATTGAAAGGATAGGAGAAGTTAAAACAGAAAAGCGCTGCTGGAAGGAATTGCTTGACCGCAAATTCTCCATACAGTGGTAAAGCCGCGGGCAGGTTCAGCAGCGGGAGAAACACACAAGTAAAAAAGACGACGGCATAAAAGAGCGGCCAGATACGCAAGCCGCGGCGCACGACGAAGTTTCTGTAACTGATGTCGCCGAACGTGGACTTTTCCTGGATCAGCAACGATGTAATTAGAAACGCGCTCAGGGTGAAAAACGCATCTACGCCAAGATAGCCGAAAGCACCAATTGGACTTGGTTTTGTGCCTGGATTGATCCAGGCATGGATGATGAAAACCATGAGCACGCACATGGTCCTGAAGCCGTCCAATTGCGGCCAATACCTTGCTTGCGGTTGTGTTTCCAGCGCCGGTTGAACGCGCTGTCTGGTCGTTAAGGACAACGGACCGACTCCTGACGTCTCAGTGAGCCAAAATAGCACCTTCCCCCAAGCTCCACTTTGAAATAATCTAATAAGCCCACAGGCATGAGGTTTCGAGCATCGGACGGGTGGTCCGAAAATCAAGGAAAAGGGGAGGCGCCGAGCACCTCCCCTGGATAGTCTATCGACCTTTGCCGGGCTCTAGAATTCCACCTGACTGGGGTTCTGAGCCTGACCTTGAGGCTGAGCTTCCACACCGGGCGGCGTGAATCCAAAGCGGCTGACATCAGGATTGAAGCTGGTCATCGGACGTCTCTGGAATGGGCTCTTCGGGTTGGTTGCCGGAGCCGGAGCCTGAGCTTGTTGAGCCTGAGCTTGGGCCGGTTGTGTGTAACTGCTTTGAGCTGCATCGGCTATGGCTTGCGGGCTTTCCAGAAGCGCCGAGCGATTGAGCGCTGGTTGCTGCTGGCGCGCAAAGCTCGGGAATGGCGGAGCGTTGGTTGCTGCTTCTGCCGGTTGAGGAGAAACAATCGCAGCGCTGGTTGCCAGTTCCACTTGGGCGGGGGCTTGCTCTGTCGGTTGCGGCACTCCCATGAAATGTCCGCACTCGATGCAGAATTTGCGCACGCCTGCTTCTTTGCCGCAAGCCGGGCAGATTCTTGCCGAGGTCGCCACCTGAGCGGCCGGTTGCTGCACCGCTGCCGGTTGCATCGGCTGCTGCTCTGCATAGCCTGCATTTTGCGCCGGTGCTTCGTAGTGATTCGGTGCAAGTTCATGCGAAAACGCTTCTGCTTGTCCCACGCCACGAGCGAACATCGGCACTGCATCGCCGGAAGGCGCATGCGGATCGGCCGGTGAGTCCGGTGTCGGATGATGCGGATCGCTTGGAGCTGCTTCGCCTTGAGCAGATGCGCCGCGTCTGGATACGTTGTGCAAGAGGTGGAGTCTTGCGATTTCTTCAATGCCGCGCAGGTCGACCATCATCGGTTTGCATTCGCCAAACTCGGCGTCGCCCGCTGGAGAGAGAAATACCAGTGCATGCTGCTTTTCCATACGCTTGATGGAATCTGGATCGACACGCGCCACTACCTGCTGCGAGTGAATCTTGTTCCATGAATTCGGGAAGATACCGAATCCGGTCGCAGCATAGTGATCGGCGATACCAGGGACGATGACGGCGTGCTTGCCGATTTCTTCTGAGAAGAATTTGGCGGTGGTTTCGTCAGCGTTGTGCAAGCAGACACGAATTGCCGAGTTGGAGAAGATAGTCTTCAGTTCGGACATGCCTGATTGCGAAGAGTCACCGGTGGCACCGGACGAGTTGGCTATTTGAGATACGTTCTGCAAGATAACGGTCAGTCCGCCATTGGCACCACGGACGATGGCTGACAGTCTGCCGGCTATGTCCAGGTTCAATGTTTGGTATTCATCGAAGAACGCAAACAAGGGAAGGACGTTTTTGGAACCGTATCTGGTGTGCAATGCTTGTTGCAGTGTGTAGACGAAGCATGATGCCAGAGATTCAGCGTCCGGCCCCATCGATGCAGGAGCACCGAAGATAAGCACGGTCGGTCTGTGCATGGCGGCATGAATGTCGATGTTAGACTGTTCGGTCACACGCATGACTTGCTTGTTGTTGAACATTCGCAAGCGACCGCGAATACCTTGAATGTTTTTGTCCCAGTCACTGTCCGTGCGAATAATGGACGACAATTTCTGAGTCAATTCGCTCAATTCTGCCGATTCAACTTCCGGATTGGACTTGAGCCGACGCAGCGATTCAACGATATTGCGGCGATTGTTGACCAGTTTCATCAAACCGCGAGGATTGCGCGGCAATTGTGTAAATTCCGACGGCGAGCCGTTTTCGTCTTCTGCTGTAACTTGAACAGCGCCCCAGGCGAGAATTTGCGCCAGACCGTGGATATAACCGTGGTCGCGCTCTGCCCAGTGTTGCTCTTCGGGAGGAAGCGAGTTGACGTCCTGGCAGATTGCCGAGGCGAAAACAATCGGATCGAGATCGAGCGGATTCCAGTGAATGGACTCTTCATCCAATGGGTTGAAGTACAGTGTGTCGAAGCCGGCGTGTTGGGCTTCAGGCAATACTGAATATTTGAAACCTTCGCGCTTCTCATCCAGGTTGGGATCGTTGGCTTTTGCTTCCAGAGCGATGATAACGCAAGGCTTAGCCATGAGCGCTTTCATGATAGACCGCATCAAGGTTGTTTTACCGGAACCGGACGGGGCTACGAGGAACATATTCTTGTTGGGCAGGCGTCCCATAGGGATCGTCACAGGCAAGTGCGTTCTTGCCAGGAAGCCGAAGGGAATTACTACTCCGTCAACCTCGGTCCAGCTGGATGTAGGATTTTTCTTGCCCAGACGTCCGTGACGGCGCAGGTTGGGCGGGCAGACGAACGAACGTTCGTAATCACGCGGTGTCATGAGACCGGACGGAGGATTGAACGTACGAATTGTTTGCCACGGGAAAAGGCGCTTCTTGTGCGCTGCGGCAATAATCAATGCCAAAAGAACCAGAGTGGGAAGCAAAATCGCGATTGATGTTGCATCCAGAAATCCGTGATTGGTTTTGTGCGGAATTGGAGTCTGCCCATGTTTAGCCGTCGCAGGCAAGCCTTCCATTCTTAAATTCTTGCCTTGAACCGACATCCCGGCTGTGGGCGGACTGGCAGTCGAGGGGCTGTTCATATTGAAATGACCTTGACCGCCCTGACCGATCATTTGAGCGCCCGGTTGAATAAATGGACTTTGACCGGGTGCTGCCATTGGTTGCGGCATAGCTTGCATTTGCTGCAACTGCTGCATTTGCATTTGCTGCATCTGGGCGTTGCTCGGCTGCAAACCTTGATTTTGCAGGTGGGTGCTCAGGTCTTGCCCGAGAGGACGACCGGTCTGAGTCTGCTGAACGGGATAGGCTTGCGCCGCACCAGGGTGTCCGGCATACATAGGCTGCGGCATCATCATCGGACTGCCCGTCTGCATCGACGGATAAGGAGAATAAGCAGGCATCGTTTGCATCTGCATGCGACGCGCGTACTCTTTGTCACTGATCACTTCGCCAGTTTCACTATCTTTATAGCTTGTTAGGCGACCGTTCTCATCGATCTTTGCTTTCCAGGTCATTCTCTTTTGTCCTTTGGTGCCGAAACTCGGCTAGTAGATGGCCATCTTGACCGATATATTAGGGAAGTTTTCTCTAAATTACATTCGTGTTTCGCGCATATCATGCGGTTTACCGCATTTAGCTGCAGTTAACCTAGCGATTGACTTCGCTGATACCGCAAATTTTCATACCGTCATTCGTTTGTTTGAGCAGATATTCGAATTTCACGTTTCTTTGTTTGGACGCTTGATCGGGCGGAGACAGGATTTGCTCGCCCTCTACGGTGATTACAATCGAGCCGTCCGTCTGGTGAGCGCCGGCAATAACTTTGGTTGCGCGGAAGCTGCTCTTCATGCCGGAGGCGGCAATCTGGCTGGCTACTTCAGGAGTCCAGACACTTTCTCTATATGAGCGTGCGCATTCCGGAGTCATGCAGGCAATCGCTTTTTCCTGGCTGTCGTTGGCAGAACCAGAACTGAGATCGAAAGCGAAGGGCAGCCATTTTTCAACCAGAGTCTGAGCGGTAACCGCATCAGTCTTGATGGCCGGCTGCGCCATTGCTGCAGCCTGAGCTTGGGACATATGTCCGTCATTAGGTATGGCAGCTTGCGCGGCTCCCGGCGCTGCCGGACGCCCGGTTATATCGGGATTATCCATCCAGGGCTGCTTGGCGCGTTTTCTAGCCTGCGCAGGTTCCGGCGTCGGCATCAGCAGAACGGTAAAAAACATCCCCGCCATCATGCCGGCGATTGCCACCATGATTAGAGTTAGTTTGTATTTTTCACCGGCTTGATAGTCGAACATAATTTCTTACCTGAATTGAAATTTTGAAAAACTGAATTGCTTTTGACTCTTTATTGCGGGGTCAAAAGATGCTCAGGTACCGTATCAGGGTGATAGCCCTGACCGAGCAGATGGCAGGCCCAGCGAGGATCGCCATTGCACAACTCCATCATGCGCGAGCGCATCGGCTGGTCGTTATTCGGCTCAGTAGTTGCCACCCAGTACATGAAACGAGGCACAACCAGTTTGACCACACCGCGCGAGAGCTTGTGATAAACGAGGAAGGCATCGGAATACTCGCGATTTTTGCGAGTCAAATGAGCAATCGATGACATTTCCTGCGGAGTCAGACCGCAAGCATCGCGAATCAAATCGAAATTGCTTGGATCGTTGCCGAGAATAATTTTGATCGAACTGTTGGATGCCAGAGTGCGGGCTCTGTCGTCTCTCAAAAGATCGCCCAATTCTTGCGATATGCCGATGAAGAGCAAGCCTAAGTGTCGGCTGGTGCGAGAGGCGTCTTCTACAAGAGTTTTGCCGCCTTCGTAACGGAGCAATCTCCACAACTCGTCTATGCAGAAGACAAAACGAGATGGCTGACCTTTCTTCATCTGCTCGGCTTTGTGCTGTTGTGCGCGTCTCAAAACAAAGTCGGAAACGAAAAGCGTGACTACGGCTTCCAGAGTCTTGTCGTGCGCCAATTCGGAAGTGTCGAAAACCATGATTTGCGCATCCAGAGGAAGCGATGTCGGTCCGTCGAACAATTTGCCGAAGATAGCACCACGGCAGTAGAGGCTCAAACGATTCGCCAGGTCTTCGCACGTTTCGCGACGCTTGGAATTTTGGGTCTGGCTTGCTTCTCTCTGCAGCCAGGCGACCAGATCCGATTCGATCGGGATGCGGTTTTCCTGAGCGCATTCACGATAAATGGTCTGAATGCCTTGCATAAGAACCGGCTTTTCGTCTTTAGTCAGTGCTTGCTCGCCCTTTTCGCCGAGCATTACGGAGTGGAAGTTCAAAATTTTGATGATGTGCGATTCCGGCGGATTGGCAGGATCGATAGCCTTACCGTCGGTACCTTCCAGAGGAAGATCGTAGAGGTTCAAGCAAACCGAGCCGTCCGGACCGAGCTTGATATATGCCGAGTCATCGTAGACTTCGGTGAGCATTTTGTATGAACCGGAACGGTCAATAATGATCGACTTGGCGCCGGCAAGCGTTTTCATCTGAATGATCTGCTGGGCAACCATGGATTTACCTTCACCAGGTTGACCGAAGACGATGCAGAGAGCGTTGGGCAATTTTTCATTGTACGGATTCAAGAAAACAGGCTCGAGGGTTTCTTTGGAGAAGCCGAGCCAATCGCCGTCTTCCGATCCCAGCTTGGCATGAACGAAGGGGAACGAATTGCGCACCGTAGGCGTTCTTGCTACTTTGCCCCGGCGGGTAACGTCGATACCCAGACCAGGCAAGCTGCCGATGAAGAGACTCTTTTGCTCGTGGTAGCCGACGACGAAGCGAGCGCCGCGGCACTGAGCGCCGGCACTTCTCACCAGTTCGGTAGCCCGGTTGAGCTCATCGAGAGTGTCGCCTTTCATAGTGAAATAAACGGCGTAATTGAAAACTTCAACGTTGGTTGTATAAAGTTCGGAGCCGATATTGGCAGCTTCTTGCGCCTTTTCCGCTTCTTCCTGGTTGGGCGCCGAGCGTGGTCCCATGATGCCTTGATATGTGTTGGCGTGCGCCTGAGCTTGTTTGCGCTGCAGTTGTTTTCTGAAAACTTCTTTGTCCAGCTTGTGAGCGTAGATATTCAGTCTCCAGTTGCAGTTCAAGCGCAGAAGCGGTTGCAGCCAGAGTGGACCGGTGCGCTCAGGCAAACGGTTCATATAAAGTGTGCGGATGTAGCGGCCCGGTTCTTCGTTGTGATTTTCCGAGTCGACTTCGGTGTAGTCATCGATAACTACATAATCAGGTTTGTTGAAATCGTATCTCGATTCCACCAATTGTTCTCTTATGGAAGCCGGTTCCATATCGGGGAAAACGCGGCGCAGACCGGGAGGCAAAGGCTTAGTCTTGGGACGCTGCGGCACCGGCAAGAATTCTTGCTGGTCCTGACCGAATTTCGGATTGAGCTCTTTGTAGAGCATGTGGAAATATTCAACAGCACCAATCGGGCGTGCGCTCATGCCGCAATTGCCCAACTGCCCGGCATAACCAAAGGCGCGCTGAATGAGTGTGGTGACGTTTTTGAAGTGCGCACCTACAGTCTGGCGAGCGGCTTGATTGGTGAAGACATCGAGCACGCGGCGAACGGTCGAGTCGACGACATTCTCTTTGACCGGCTTTTCGCGAGGTGGTCTGTAGCAGAAAGTGACGTAGAACTTGAGTTCAGGCACAAAGTTTTTGGAGAGAAGAAATGCTTCATCGTTTTCAACAACTCGTGCGACGTACTTGAGAAAATCATCGTTGACGACCTCAACTGGATGTTTGGCGAAATAATCACGTTTGCTGATATTCTGGCATTCGACCGTCAACTGAACGGAGGTATCGATGCCGTTGAGAAAGCCGGTGAAGTGATTCATCAAAGAAACAAGGCGGATTTCATCGAAGCCGCTGACGTGCACTCCGTCCACTTCGAAGCAACAGCGATAGCTGCCGTCTTTCAACACAATGACACCGACTCCGGTATTGTCATCGTGAAAGAGATCCCAGATAGGCAAAAGACCGGCAGCCGATGGATGGGCTCTCGGTACTGCCAGCGCAGGCAGCT
Organism: Cyanobacteria bacterium PR.3.49; assembly: GCA_013997645.1. Lineage (GTDB taxonomy): Bacteria > Cyanobacteriota > Vampirovibrionia > Obscuribacterales > Obscuribacteraceae > QKMZ01. The sequence goes on along the minus strand of PNKB01000026.1, from coordinate 8,341 downwards.
TTGCTTGAGCTTCTTTACTCAAGCCTTGCTCTGTCTTGGTGTTTCTTTTGAAGAAATTCAAAAGTCCGTTTTCTTTACTGTATGAGCGGGTTATTGTCGATACCATGGTGATTACTCACTAAAATCGTTAAGGTCTTCGTCTACCAAAAAGCGGACCGGATTGGGATCCGGACCCGGAATATACACTTGCGATGTAATGTAGAAATTGAGAACGGTTTCCCAATAACCGCTCGAGTGGTTGAGTGTGAACAAACAGTAGATAGGTCCGAAGGCGCCGACTATAAGCGAGATGTGCAGTCTGACGTCTTGCGTTCCCAACATGATTGGATTGAGCCAGGAATACAATTGGGTTGAAACAATCAATCCGGCAAGAAGAGCGATAAGCTGGTCATAGCGCAGGCCGAACAGCTTGGGGGCGTCTTCTAAATTAAGTGGTGTGATGTCTTCCATTGTCTTTTTTCGATTCTACTTATGATGACTTTTCTAATTCGCTTGTCGGCATCGGTCCGAGCAGTTCATCCAGGTTGATTGGTTTGGGAAAGAAGATTGCCTCTACGTATGATGGCGGTAATAGGACTGGTCTGGAATTTCCGTTTATGGCTTCTTGTCTCTGGTGATCAACGAGTGATTTCGGTAATTGCGACTTGCGATCGACCTGGTTGTAGTGCCTGACTGCTCCGTGGAAGTCGCCGACCAGGCGGCATATCTCACCCATGATGTAGCGGTACCGGCTGCGGTTGCCTGCCCAGCTCTCGTCATTGAGGGCTGCTTCCAGTTCTTGCCCTGCCAACTCCAGCCATTTGTCCGCGGATTCGCCGGCTTCGCGAGCGCACCATGAGCCGTTCAAAGCAAACAGAGCCCGGTCGAGATGGTGAGCGCCGATTTTGCGTCCGGTCAAAACTGCGTGAGCGAACTTCTTTGAGTATGCCACTTCGGCCGGTGCCACTGCCAGATATGGGAATAGCGGGTCTTCTGCAAAGCCGCTGTACCAGGTGGTATAGAGGCATGCCGGGCACATCGCCACCAGGGCGGCGCGCAAGGCCGGATGAGGAAGAACACGATGCAAATCTGTCTCCACCGCGCTGTCTTTGGTCATATTCGGCGTGAACGCAAGAGTTTCGGTGGCAAACACAACTTCACACTCAGGACAGGTCACTGACACTGCCTGGAGAACGAAATCTTCGATTGTGCGGTAAAGGTCTTGCATAGCAGTTTGTTGGGGTGAGTGCGGTCCAATTTCATATAGATTAAGTCTTTCTTCCCCGCGGGTAAATCAGGGTTTCTCCCACTTTGGTGGGGTAATTCCCATGGTTTGGATGAAACATGATGGGAGAAATACGAAAGCGCATCAATTCTTGGTTTTTGGCAGCAATCTGAAGCCCAAAACGAGAGGGAGAAACGCGCCTTCAGAATTCAAACCGAAGGCGCGTTTATAAGCACTTTATGCGACTCTACTAGAAGCGGCCACCGGGAGCGTTGTTCTGTCTCGGGAAACCGTCGATGCCACCTTGTTGACGCTGCGCGTAGCGACTAGCTGCAAGCTTATCGATGACGCCCATATTGTTTTGCTTCAGTTGAGCCTGACTCATACCACTGCCCAAAGGAGGCGTTCTGCGGAATTCCGGATGGTCGCATACGGCGCGCACGTATTGCGGTGTCGGGTAGCCGGCAGACGAGCCAGGACCAGTGTCGCCGCCATGCTCCATGATCATTTCGGAAACATGGATGTCGTGTGCGGAAATTTGATTTGGCTTCCAACCTGCGTCGATCATGGTTTGAACGACTTGTACTGTCTGAGTGCTGAAGTTGCTGCTGTCATTGCCGAGTGCGCGTGCAGTCAGTGCAGCCGTCACCATGGTCTGCTTGTCTCCGCCGCTTTGTGCGTAAACTTGAGCTGCGCCTCTGATGATATTGGGATCACGTCTTTGTTGATCAGTGAAGCCGGCTTGCGACATTTCCAGCATGATATTGACTCCGGGCGGCAAGGGAGGCGGAGCAGATTGTGCTGCTTGCGCTACTTGCTGATCGACCTGGCCGACACCGACGTCGCCGCCGTTATGCAGGATATCTACAGTGGCAGTTGATTCGACAACTTGCGGACCGTTGCCGCCGGTTTCAGTAACACGGCCGATTTGAACATCGGCGCGACCACCGGAATCGCCCTGTACGGTCATGCTGATATTGTGACCTTGAACGTTAGCTTGCTGGTGGCGATACTTCACATCGACGACGTGACGAGTCTCTTGCTGCAAGCGCGGAAGAGCATTGAGCGGCACTACAGGCGGAGCGGAACTGTTGGATGGCTGAATAAGCAAGTCCATTTGAGAATGCACTGTGGTTCTTTCACCGCTGCCTGGTGTGGTGACGATTTGAGCTTGCTCACGCGAGCTGGAATTGTCCACCGGTGCGTTCACGGACATGCTGCCGGAGCCGCCGCGTGATGTAGATGCGGCTTGATTCATACGATAGTTGACTGCGTGCTGACCGCCGCCGCCCGGCAATGGTGGAGGCGTGAAGGAACCGCTGTACTGCGGAATTCCACCGCCGCTGCCCTGGTTAGGATTGACGTCGATTACGGTTGCGGAGCTCAGATCCGGACCGCTTCCGCCAGAGCCGCCGCCGCCGATGATCTGGCTGCTGACGCTCATGGTGGCACCACCGCCGCCGCCGTAACCGGCTTGCTGGAGAGCTTTCTGTTCGTCGTACGCCTGTCTCATCGGATTTTGAGAGACGCCTTCTCTAGCCAGTCTGGCCCCTTCGATGGCGACGGTGTTGACGAATCTCGGATTCTTGAGTGCTTCTTCAGGCGATGCGTCGTACTGTTGAATGGTGGCGCATGCTTCTACGAGCGCAGGTGCCAGTCTCGGTGTCAGACCGCCGGCCATCGCCGCTCTTTCTTCCTGAGTCGTATCCGGCGACGAGCGCTCGTCGACCACGCCCTTCATGTAATTGGCGATACCCTTGGCGGCGATCGGGCGCTGCCATACTGGGATGTTGGTGCCGAGAACTCTGGCCATGGCGGCTCTGTTGTATGGATCGATGCCCATGTTGGCAGAGACCAGGGCGTCCGTTGCCGGCCAACGAGCTGTACCGAAGCCGGATTCCGGAGAGGTGTTGTCTGAAAGTGTGTGCAGCATCCAGGCTTGCTTTTCGGGAGTCATGTCGCCGAAACGTGTGCGCAGGTGATCGGTGAATGCATTCGAGCCTGCTTCGTCGCCGGTGACGTAGGCTTGCGAGCCCTGCACTGCTTCGGCAAACATTGCTTGCTGGAATTGACGCTTGGCGCGGTAGGTTTCTCTCCAGCTCGAGCCTTTGTACTGCATCCAGTTGCCGGCGATTCTGTCGGCCAAGCCTCTCGGTTGGTCGGCGCCGGAGTCGATTGCGGATTGACGTGCGGCATCGAATGCTTCCGAGTCGTCGGTCATGGTGTTGGCATAACCGGCGGCAGCGATCTGCATCATTCTTTGTTCTTGAGTGGAGTTGGCGCCGAAGCGTACGTGCGCTACGCCCTTGGGTGAACCGACGATGGTCGCTTGACCGTCCGGCGATTTACCCATTGATACGCCGTCATATGTACGAATAGCTTTTGCCATGATGTTCGGCGCTACGCCATAGTATCCGGAGTGGTCCATGGCGATGGAAGGGTCGAATTTGGGCGGACCGGCAATGTCTTGCAGAGCTTCCGGAACGGAACCGGTCATCAGATCCGGATTGCCTGTGTGAGCGGCAGCGCTGGTTTGCTGGGCCAGATGTTGGCTGGCTCCGGTTACTCGTCCAGCAGTTTGCTGACCGGTAACGCCAGGCGCTTTGGTCGGCGGTGTGAAATCGGCTTGGCCACCGGTTTGTGCGCCTCTGTTGACATTGACTCCGGGTGTGATTTTGAAGTTGATGCCACGACCGTCAGTTGTCTGACCGAGCGAAACAACTTCCACTTCTTGCTGACCTGTGACTTGATCGTTTTGGCCTTGCAGAGTTTCGGTAGTCTTGGTGTTGAGTTGCGGATTTTGTCCGGCTTGACCACCAGTAACGCCTGCTTTGGCAGGATTTACAGGAGGCACGCCGACGCCCGCGGCGCCAGTTTGTTGAGCAGTTGTTTTGCCTGTTTGATCTTTGGCATCAACAGTAAGCTTGGGCTCACCGGCTTTGCCGGTGACTTTGCCTTGAGCGTCGGTTTGATTGACACGCAAATTGGTATCTTTCTGACCGGTAAGAGCACCAGGTTGACCTTCGGTTTCCTGATTGGCTTCTACTGTGTTGACGCCCTTTTCATTGCCGGTACCGTCGCCGGTGCTGGTTACTTTGAGACCTTTGCCTTTGTCGTCCTGAGCTTGCAGATTGGGCGGCGGCACGTCGGTCTTCTTGCCGGTGGCAGGAACGATCGGCGGCACGACAGGCACAGCTTGTTCTTTCTTCTCGTCTTTCTTGGTTTCTTTGCCGGTTTTGTCTGTGGAATTGACTTGGAGTTTGGGATTGTTGCCTTGAGCCAGAGCAGCTTTGGCCTTTTCAGCCTCTTCTCTCTCTTTGTCGGTCATCGGCTTTTGTTGTTGTTGCTTTTGAGCGTCAGCACCAGTAGTGTCCATGCCCATCAGTTTCGCCATCTCGGCGTTCTCGCGGTCGAGAGCTGCTTGCTCGGGGCTGACTTGCTTATTCTTGGTGGCATCGGCGGCGCCCATTGCAGCCATGGCAGTGGTGACAGCGCCGATTGCAGCTGTAGTCTTGGCGGCATTAGCCAGACTGGTGGCGGGATTCTTGGTCGGCGGCACTGCCGAAGTGCCTCCGTCTGCCGGCGTTACTGCTTTGGCTTGCTCGGTTTGGGCTTTGCGCTCAGCAGCTTCGCGTTTCTTTTTCTCTTCCGGTGTTTCTTGCTTGCCGACGCCGAGGCCATTCATTTTCTTGCCTTGCGCATCAACACCAGTGCCCTTGCCTGTACCATGCATGTCGCCGGTAGCGGCTTTCTGAATCTTCGAATAGGCGTCCGGATCTTGCGCGCCGTGCGGCAGTCCGTTCATTTTTACAGACTGGGTTTGTTGAGGACCACGAGCGCCGCCGTCCTGCAAACTGCCGCGCCATTTGGAGAAGCGGTCCATCAAATCGGGGCCTTTGTTAGCCAGGGCTTTGCCGATACCGAGAATACCGCCTGTGATCAAACCGGCAGATACAAAGTCGGACATCGGGCTGATTTGCGCTCTGGCGAGGAAGGACGGCACCTGAATCATCAGCTGCAGTACGCCAATCGCCATGATAATTTTGCCCCAGGGGTTGAAGTCGGAGAAAAGAATGATCACCATGATCTTCAACAAGCCCACCCAGACGAATGTCCAGAGGCTGACTTCAACGAATGATTTGACATAACCGGAAGCCACATTTTCGGTATCTGGTGTCGCGAAGAACACAAGGAAGATGGGTCCGAACATATATTGTGCGGTGAGCAGCGCGGTTTGAATGGCTTTCAAAACCAGAATGTAAACGAGCTGCGCGATCAAAATACCGCCGATGATAAGGTAGATAACCAGACCGGCAAAGGCGACGATTTCACCAACCAGTCCCAGTGCCAGACCGCCCATGGCGCCCCCGACTACCGGTGCGAATGCATGAGCCAGCAAGCCGGCACCCGCCATCAAGCCGCCTTTTACAGCCGATGCCATGGCGGCATCTAAACGCATGATGTCGTCTGCCGAATTGAAATAGATCGCCTGGATCATTTCATTGGTGATTTGAATGATGAATGCATAAATAGTGGGCCAGGCAAGAAGCAGACCGGCAGTGAAGATCAAGCGACCGACAGAGCCCATCAGTCCGGCTCCACCGCGCCAGGCGGCATCAGCCCAGTATTTCCAGATGCACAAGATGAAGAGCAGGAGCAGCAGGTCAACGGCGATACCGTACATGACGTCGGCTGCAGCCCGTATATAAGGAGAGATGTCGTCGGCTTGGCCGGCGCCGGGACCATTCTGAATGCCGTTGACTGCAATGTTCGGGTTCAATACAAACGTGCGCAGAAAAGCAGTCAGGAAGCGGACCGTATCGGCTACCCAGCCGTTGATCCACTCGGAGATCCACTTACCGATCAATTGTCCGATGTTCTGGAAGAGGTTGCCGATGATGTCATCGCCCCAGAATCTCTTGATACCCATGTAGGTTTCGTTGATGTAGCCCAGTTCACCGGTGCCCAGAAGGGTGTTGGTGACGTTCTGAATTACACCGGTCGTGTTGTTGGTGGCGGCGGTGTAAACCAGGGGCACTTCGCCGGGCGCATCAGCATACGGATTAGGTACGGTATTTTGAGTTTGTTGTGCACCGGGAGAAAGATTGCCGACGCCCGGATCGACCGGCATCGTATCGGCGAGAGTTTGCGGCGGCTCTGTTTGCGCCAGAGCTGCACCAGCAAAGAACATAGGCGCCAGCGTCAAGAATAACGCCACTAGCGCATGTGTTGTTTGTTTTGTAAGTTTGGTGCCTTTATTCACGGGGTGCGATCTCTTGTTTTAGTTAGAACCATGGCGTGAGGTCACTGGGTGCGGACTTCATCGCTATGGAACAAATATTATGTAAAACGCAATACCCTGTCATTGGGGAAATTCCCATCCGGGACAAAAGGCCGGTATCTTGGCGATACCGGCCCTTCAGACCTTTCAGATGATTCCGACTATTGTGGTTTTCGTCGGTTCAATTTCTGGTTAGGAGAAGTCCGGCGAGCATTGCCGAATTCTCTTTGTTTTTCCTATCTAGGTGAATCCTGGTTGCGAGTTCTTTTTAGAGACCGCCGCCGAGACCGCCGAAGTTGTTGATAGCGAAGGTACCGATCAAGTGAACCGCTGTCGGTCCGCCGAATCCGATGCCCAAGCCTTTGGCTACGTTCATCGCCGATTCACCACCGTCACGTTGACCGAAGGCAATCTTCATTCCAGCCATCGAGGAAGGAACTGTCGAAAGAGCGGTAACTACACGGGAGATGTCGCGAGCGGTGTCATAACCGAAGTCTGCCAATTGACCTACTTCATTGGATTGCCCGTAGCGGGGGTCGACCGGCGCGCCCACCAAGCCCTGAGCATGAGCTGCTTGGTCGTATACACCAATAGCCATAAGGACCAGTTGAGGAGCCAGGAGGAAGCCCACGCGAGAGGCAACTTTGAACGAGCGGGAAGAAGCTACTTTCTTCGCCAGTGTTTTGAGTGTGGTTGCCATTTGAATACCCTCCATTAGGTTTTCGATTGAGATGTGTGTTTGACCGTGGCGTCTGAATTAATGCTTTTGTGTTGACTTGTAGATAACACCGCTTACGCTGGTGCTGGTTGTGTATCCGCTACCCGAAGGTGCAGTAGAGCCGGCTGTGTAACCGAAGTTGCTTCCGTAGCTCTGAATGGGAGATCCCTGTCTTGCTGCCAGAGCTCGGGCTGGTTTAGCCAAGCGACCGGAAACATTTTGTGAGTTGGATGAGCGTCGGGGTTGAATTCTGCCTGAAACGTTGCTGGAAGCGGTGACCGGAGCAAGCGGTCTGGCTTGGGCAACTTGTGGCTTGGCTGCTTGCGGAGGCAAGGCTGCTACCACTGGCGGAACATTCAAAGGCTGACCGAATTGGCCTTTGTTGGCGACTGGTGCAAACGCATTGAGGAATGGCACCGGGTTGCCGAATCCGAGAGTGGAATTCACGCTTTGTTGCGCGATAGGCGAAACGCGTGGTCCTCTCGGTGCTGGCGGTCTGGCGGCGAGCATTGATGGGTCGAGTCCCAGTGCGGACATGCCCTTGGGTGCTGCGCCATGAGTTACTTGGTGTGGATTCGCTACAGGCTCGCCGTAACCGGCGGGCAATTTCGCTTGCTCAAGCCTGTATGTTTGCGGAGCAAACTTGAATCGGGCGTTCTGAGCATCAGCTGCTTGAGTGGTGCTCGAAGCGGCGATAATTGCGATAGTGGATAGGATTGAGAGTTTAACGTTCATCGTAATTACCTTGGATCAAAACCTGAAACCGCTGCGTAATGCATAATTGCCGAGTCCGAGACCCATAATGCCTGCGCTGTGCAGCATTGCCGGGCTTCTCATCAGGGACATCGTGTAGGCGCCGGCGCCGAAGGCTGCCAGTCCTGTAAGTGTGTGGCTCAAGCCGGTGCGGCCGATGCCTTTCATGGGGGCTCTTTTCACTTTGCCGGCGAGCGTTTGCTGTTGAGCCGGGAAGGATTGAGCATTTTGATTGGGGTTCTGCCAGGCAGAAACACCCATGGGTTGTCCGTTGAACTGCTGACCAGGCTGTTGTTGAGCTTGAGGAAGGAGTTGACCAGGTGCGTACTGGTCCATTTGTGCTCCATTCATCGGCTGAAACTGAGCTTGGTTCATTTGCTGGTTC
>PNKB01000025.1 GCA_013997645.1 Cyanobacteria bacterium PR.3.49 | reverse complement strand
ATTCACTGTCATTTGTCGTTGAAATTAGTAGATTCGAATTTTCCGGTGAGAATTTAACTGCATTAGCAATCAGGTTCAAGAGCACCTGAATCATTCGTTCTTTGTCGGCTTTTACAAGCGGATCGATGGTGGTTTCCAAAGTAAGGTGTATTTGTTTTTGCTTGATTGCATTTTTGACCATATTCAAAGATGCATCGATAATTTCGCAAACACGCACGGATTCTAGGTTGAGGTCCATGCGCCCTGATTCCATGCGCTCCAGATCTAAAAGGTCATTGACTAATGTGATCAGCCGGTCGCAGCAGTCTTGAGCACCATTGACGCTCTCTAAGCCGTCTTCTGTAAGTTCGCCATAGGCACCAGCAGACAAAAGCGAATGAACCATTTGAATTGAGGTTAGGGGCGTGCGCAGGTCGTGGCTCACCATCGCTACAAAATCGCGTTTCATCTGATCTATCTGCTTGCGCTCAGTAATGTCGTGAACTACACACATCAAAGATTTTTCTTCCGTCGACCAGACAACCGACCATTCGCAATCTCTCTGCGCGCCATCTTGGGTGATAACGCGGTTAGTAAAATTGCCGTGACCGCTGGCATCAATTATTTTGTTTATTTGCTCAATTGTTGTTTTTTGATCCTCTTCATCGAGAATCTGGTCGAGCCGGCGCCCCAGTAAGTCGTCTAACTCATATCCCCACTGCTGTGCTGCTGCAGGATTGGCTTGGGTGAATCGTCTTTCTTGATCGAGCGAGCAGATGATATCGGCGGCGCTGCTCAAAATAGCGCTTTCTTTTCGCCTCATGGAAGCTAATGCCTCGGCCATTTTGCGAAAAGTGCTGTCCAACTGCGCCAGTTCGTCATCGCCTCTTAATGGCGGCGACAGCGGCTGCTGCGACGCTAGTTTATATGTATTGTCCAACAGCACTTTCAGTCTTGCCGCCGTGCTTTTATTGAAAGCCAATGCCAAACCGAGAGCAAGCAATATGTTGAACGCTACTGCCGCATAGATCAAAATCTCTATTTGCTTGCGAACTGCAGCTTGTTTGTTCTTGCGTTCAAGCGTTTCAGCTTCCTGCTCTTCAACCAGATGATCGATAGCCTGGAAAACATCCGCCATAAGACGGTTCACTTTTACCATCTCCATTCCGGCTGCAAGCTTATTGCCGATATCGACCATGGTTTTGGCATGATCGAAAAAACGATCCCCATCATCGATCAGTTTATAGACTTTGTCCCAGGACTCCTTTTCGTGAGGGTTGTCGGCTACTAAGTCTGTGATGATTTCCTTTTCTCTGTAAAAGCGCTTCTTGGCAAGGTCGGCGCGGCGTCTGAATGTTTCACGACTGGTGAAATGAGCAACGATGAGAGACGAGCTTCTCTCCATGACCAGCCGCAACAATACGTTCAAATGGCCGGCTACATCGCGAGCATGGGCTTCGCGGGCTCGCTCATGGTCTACCTGGCTGACCAGATATGCAAAAGTGCCGACAAATCCAAGCTCGAATACCAGTGGCACTGTCACCAGTATGAGAGCCTTTTTTCCAAGCGAGAGAGTCATCTTACGGAAAGAATACCTTGATTGCAGCTCTCGAAATTGCCCGGTGAAATTATGAGTTGCCCCTATTTTGCCAATATTGCGCCCAAAAGACGCCAATGACAACCGCTAAAGTGTTTGGCATGAATCGGTTTGGCTCGAGGACATGGAATTGAAGTACTGGCTGACTGTTTTTACCACTCTGGCGCTTTCGTTCTCGTTTTCTATGCCTGGCGCTCAGGCGCAAGGGTTTGCCGGCAACTCCCGGGCCAATACCGCCTCCAGCAGTAATCGCAGACCTGGATCAGCCTGGCTGGCGCATGTGCCGATGACGGTAAATTCCGGCGAGCAAAGTGGCTGGAGAAACGGCTTGCCACCCACCCGTATGGACAGTTTCGTCAAAGAAGCTAAGCATCACGCCGCTCATATCTATGGCGACGAAGGTACTTACGGCTTGCCACCCTATATGGGTTTTAGCAAGGTTCATCGAATCAACACCGGCATCATGGATGAGCGAGACAGTGGACTGACCACCAATCACGGCAGCTACCTGCCGGATGCCTGGGGCGGTGACGAGTTTCACCAAAATGAATGGAGTCAATCAGGTCAAAGAGGTCATACATCGGCCAGCGGCTATCCGGACGGTTTGCCGGTCATGACCGGTGTTGGTCAAAGCGGTCCGGGCGGCTCTCAGAATATTCCGCCTCCGCCTGGACCTGGCTACCAAGCTGCCTATACGTGCGAAGGTTTTGTAGGTTATTACAGCCCAGAGGAAGTGGCGCTCGCTCAAACCGACTTTCCTGCTGCTTTCGATCATTTCGTTCACAGCGATCGATACACGGGCAGCATTCTCAATGCCGATTTGATTTTGCGTTTGCAAATGGGTCGCCCGGGGTTCTAGCTCAATCAGCTGAAGTAATTCCAGATTGATTGGGCGAAACGATTCATTGGTTTTTACTAGCGTTTAATTGCAGTTTTAGTCTGAGGAAGCCTTACGCGAACGGGATGCACAAGCAGAAAAACTCAGACGGAAAAAGGCACTACTCGCGGTGCCTTTTTCTTTTGTTTTTTGATGTGTAGCCGGCGGTTTTAATTGCCGAGAATGGTGAAACTGACTTCTTTCTTGTTGGGTTGCGGCTGTGCTGCGCCGTTGCCCTCGTATTCGGCGACAACCAGCTTGATTGCCGCTGCTGGGTTTGTCGACTTGGGCACGATTTTGACGTCGCGCTCGGCACTGACTGTACCGGCGGGCTTGGCGCCAGCGAAAAATACTTTTGACTCAGCAACCAGCTTTTTGTACTGGGCAAGAGTCATTTCGCCGCTTCTAAATGGCGATCCGCCTTCTGTGTTGAGGGCGATGGATAATGGTTTTTCAGCGATTGGATATGCGTAGACAAAAATCTTTTCTTGCGCGCGCTTTGCACCTTTAGGCAAGCTGACTTGATAGTCAAATGGACTGTCGTTTCCGCCGAATGTAATGGTTTCGCCTGCTTTGAGCAAAGTCTTTTGCTGAAAATCGTTAGGGAAGAGCTGTGTCAATTTGCCGCGACCGTCAAAATCGAAGATCATTACGTTGCAGTCCTGGCTTGCCGAAACATTGATCTTCATTTTGTCGCCATGCTTATACTGCGGCGCTGAACCTCTTTTATCCAGCCAAACATTGATTATCGAGTCTGGATTTTGCTTATTTGAGGCTTGCAGGACAGGAGCAGGTGTAAATCCGGCACCGGTACTTCCCGAATCGGTCGGTGTTTTTGCTTGTACCTGATGTTTTTTGACAGTTTTTATAGTTTGAACTTTTTTGCCGGCGCTTGTCTTGCGCACCGCTTGTTTGCCAGTTTGTACATCAATTGAATTGGTTCGCGGCAGAAGAATTACATTGCGCTCTTTTGAGTTTTTCAAATCTTCAACGGTAGGTTCGCCCATTTTGTCTTCGGCCAGTGCATAACCGTTGCCCAGACTGAACGAAATCGCCACAGCCAAAACGCTTGCCCAAGTCAATTTCCGATTTGCTGCTTTCATGCGGCCGTCCTCAGTTATATTCTGCAAAACACGCTAGTGATGAGATTCTAAATCAGAAGTCCGGTTATTGCCTTCCTCTGCGCTTGAATCTATATATTCGTTTATCGGGCTGATTGTTTATAAAAGCGTTACTAATTGTCGGATCTTTTGATCGTTGTTATCGAGACTGAAACCAAGTTTATTGAATCTGCTGAGCTTGAGTTTGCCCGGCCGAATCAGCACTGCTTTTAGTTTCGGCGGCAGGTTTCTGCTTTGTAGCTATGGGTCCGTCCATCACCACATGGAGAATCTTTTGCGGATCATCCTTGCCAATCCTGTCGATCTTGTCCATCAATTCGTCTGTGCTTATATTCAGTAGGCCGATATTCTCCTTGTCCTGCTTGCGATCTGAAGGTTGTAACAGCTGATCGTGAGCATTTAGGAGGACAACCCAGAGAAATTTCGAAGGATCTTTACCGACACCAATCTGTCTATCGCCGATATGGCTGATGGTGACGCTTTCTCCGGGAACTGCGACAACTTGATCGCCGGCAGCCGGTGGATACAAGAGTGTGACTTTGCTGCCGTCGATTTCGAATAAATGAACAAAACAGCTGCTGTGCGCCTTAAAACGAATCAAAAGAGGTTCGCCTTCATAGTATTCAGTGCGCGGCTTGTCGAAACCGACCGTAATCGGCTTGATTTGTGGATGTTTGATAGTCCATGAGTCAATGAGCGGCTTGGCCAGGAGACCGGAACCAAGCAGAAAGACAATCATTGCCGCCAGGCAGAATGCCAGAACCGGTGAAAATGCGGCTTTTGCAGATTTGGGTCGAACCAGCTTGAGATTTTCTTCCACTCCCAGTTCTTTCAGTGCATCCACCCACAAAGCCAGGCGAATAGAGGTTGTCGGTAAATTCAAGCCGGGCAGGCTGGCGGTGTCTCCGCAATGCATCGCTACGACCGATGTATCGTCAAAAATAGGCGATCCTGAATCCCCGGGCGCCAGGGCCAAGTCGTGCAAGATGTGAAAACTGTCCGTTCGCCTCAGCTCTCCGAGCATTCTTCCTAATTGCGCCAGGGGCACAGGCGTTGAAGAATATTGACCGAGGTGAACCGGGTATCGCACCGCCGACAGAGGCTGAAAGTTCTTCAATTCCTTGCCGAAGGTAATGGGCAGGGCTCTGGCTTCTCGCTCAGGACCGGACAAATCGACAAGCAGGATTGCCGCGTCGAAAGTGACAAGCTGATCCGCCTGCCTGCCAAAGCTGGGATGCATGCGCACTTCTCTTACGGCATAACGATTGCCGGACGACGGAAATCTTACCTGCAGCGACTTTGTCGAGGCCAGGAACGGTTCGACTACATGCCCGCAAGTGACAAGAAGATTCGGCGCTGCCTTCCAGGCCTGTCCGATGATTGTCTCTTTGTCGCCGTCCAGCCTGATCACATTGGCTAGAGCGGCGCTGAAGACATCAGGATTCTCGGGTACCCCGCTTGTCTTATGCTGATTTTCCATCAGAGGTACTTGGACCCAAACCCTTTCTAGCGCGAGCCGTTACAGAAATTCCCATCGGCTTGATTGGATTATAAGTGATTGGCGCTTCTGCGAGTGCTCGCTTCTCACATTTGATTGCCAATTCTTACCTGGAAGAGGACCGCGCGTACTACGTTTTGACTTAAGACGATATGATCTTACGAATTGGTTTGGGTGGGCTTATCTTGATAAGTTCAGTCATTCGAGGTTCAAGTGCTGACAAGTCAGGGACAAATTGACGAACTGCTGGATATGGCGCCTGACTGGAGGCAGATCTATGAATCGCTTTCCAGGGATGTCATCAGCATGCACGACAAGGACAGTGCCGGCAAAGGCAAGTCGGTCGGCCTGTTTGATTTGTTTGAAAAGCTCGGAGCCAAGGCCCTTTACAAGAAAGCTCAACTCCTGAAGGACGAGCGCGAACGTTTTCTTTCCCTGGTGCGTAACTATTATCTGCAGCCGCTGGCCGCCAAAATGGTCGGCAATAACCAGAACCTGAAACGTTTTTTTGCTCAGCGTCGCATCGCCCAGGATGAGCAAAAACGCCACGCCCTGTCTATCGCCACCGAGCTGGCCGAAAAACTGGACGGGGCAGTGCGTAAACACCTGAACCAGAGCGCCGAAGACGGATTCAAAGTGCTCTTGCCGGCCTATGTGCAGCGCTCGGTTCACAATCAGGCTATCGACTATATAAGAGAAGAGTGGGACTGGGAAAAGACTACTCTGCAGGACCTTAATCTCGATCCTGAGCAGGAGGATCCTCGCCAGAATACGGCCGATGATTCTGCTTATATGCCGGAAAATCAAGCAATATCAAGCGAACAGGTTGGACAGCTCAACCAATTGCGCACCATGCTTCAGAAGATGCTGGCCGATAAGAGCACCCAGAAAGAGCCACTGGAAGTGGTTGATTGCATGTTTGGACTGGGTCTGACCAAGCATTCTTCAGCCGGAAAAGAACTGACTATGCGCGAATGCTGCGATGTTCTTCAATTGTCTGGTGATACCCAGGCTCGGAAAATCGCGCGCTGTCAGGTTTTGCTCGATAAAGGGCTGGCAATGGTTCGCGAAGGCATTCGCCAGAACCTCCCGGGGATAGCTGATTGCTGGCAAAAGGAAACGAATGTCAATCGAGCTTCCAGGCGCGAACTCAATCAACAACTCGGTATGACCGAAAGCGAAGTAGAGCGCCTGATCGTCTCCAGGCAGTACAAAAAGCTTCTAGAGCTCGTGCAGAAGACAGTTTTAAAAGAAGCGCGCTTGAAAGAGCTGGAAGAGAAGGGCGCCGTGGCTGCTTTTGTGCCGGTCGATATCAATTCGGCTACCAACCGGGATCTGATGGATATTCTCGGCATGAATAAAGAAGTTGCTCAGAAAGTTTGTCAGATGCGACCTTTTCCGCACTTATCACATCTTGTCGAGCTGAAGCTGGTCAACGAGCCTGGCTTGAAAGCACTGCTCGAGCGCGGTGCGGTGCTTAAGCTTGTGGAAAGCGGCAAACGCAAGGATATAAACGCAGTTGCTCTGGAAGAATTGATCAAATCAGGTCTGGAGCCCGGTCTGGCCAAGCGCATCGAAAGAGCAAGGCCGTTCGGCACCTGGGCTGAACTCGAGGACTATTTGCAAATCGACCTAAATAAGGAACCCGTGCTCAGACAAAATTTCTGTTTGGGGATTTTTTCCGACTAATTTTCCCAGCTTTGCCGTTGACCTACCTGTACGGATGACGAGCTTCCTAAAAGATCAAATTAGAGGGGTTGTGACATGGCCAGCAAAGTTGATATCTGCCCTGAAGTAGCTCGAATGGCTCAGATGAGAACTCGCTCTCTGGGCGTTTCGCTGTCTAATGAACTGGCCAGGCTTGTGGCCGAAGAGTCTGTTCTGGCTATCGATCCGGAAGTAGATCTGGTTATTGAAGCGGCCAACACCCTGAGCGAAATAGACGCATTGGTTTCCGCTGCCGGTGTTAACGGCATCGGCATCAACGGTCGTGAAATCGATGTTCGCCCTATGAACGAAGACGGCTTTATTCTGGTTCCCAGGATTTTGATCGGCACGCCTTATTTGTCGGTCGGCACCCTTGTTGTTCAATTGAACGGCCATGGCGGTCAGGTGGTCGCTCATGTGGGACCAGGAAGCTTCCTGGCTCAGGAAGACAAAGCCGGCAACGAAGCCTATGTGCATGTTCGGGTCAATATCGACCCGGCTTTCGATCTGGAGAAAACCCTCACTTCGCTTGTAAATGCTCCGGTCGTCGATTTTGCCCAGAATCTCAAAAACTTGCCTGATGAGACTGAACTGGCTCGTTTCCTCACGAACAGACAGGAAATGATCGTTGCTCGTCAGAAGCAGATTGTCACGGCAATCGCCAGCAAAGATGCTGTACGCGATTCTTTCATTAAGGTTGCTGAAAATACTGCCTGGGGCAAATTATCGCAAATCCTGCAAACAAGCGGTGTTTGGGAAGTACGCACCTTGAGATTCACAGAAAAGCTGGTTGAGAAATTCCCCTCTTTGAGCCGCGATCGCATTAAAGAAGAGATCCGCAAAGGTGGCGAAGAGCATGGCGGACAGCCGGATGCGCCCGAGTTCAGAAGGGAGCTGATCAAAAGGCTGACCAAGCTGGAAGTAGAAGAGCGTCTTAAATCGGTTGCTCCGGCCAAGCTAAAGCAAATCATGGACGCAGTGGCCTCCGGCAAAACAGCTAAAGACGCTGTAAATGCCATGATTTCAAATAAGGTGGCAGTGGCAATTGCAGTAGCCATCAAAGAACAGCGCACGGCAGTTCAGGAATTCTGTCAGGCATCGGCAGAAGAGATTGGGCAAGCCTTCTCCAAATTGGCCCTGCAGCCTGCATATGCAACGCATAGCTTCGACCCGGAAGCCGGCATGGACGCAATCAATGAAGCATTGGTTCTCTTGGAAGCAGGTCGGATTGCTGAAAATGCCGAAGCTCTCGACATGGATCTGGCAGTGAGCTAAGACCTTGGTACAATCGCTACATGTCCCGTAGCGCCAATACCAAAACCAATTGTCCGGCTTGCAAAAAGCCCAATGATCAAGAAATGCATTTTTGCATTTTTTGCGGCACAGTGCTTAATGCGCAAAATGCCAAGCGCGCCGATCGTACCTGTATCAGCTGCGGACGTTTTGACGAACTCAATGTCACGTTCTGCATTTTTTGCGGAGCCAACACGTCTCAGGCTTTATCCAACGATTCTCTTGAGATGACCTCGCCCCGAGAGGGCAAGCACACTCCTATTATGGCCACTCGCCCCTCGCAGTCGCAAAGTGTGACGAGAAACAGGGTCAAGGCCGTTAAAGCGCAAGTAGCAAAGGACCAAATACGCGTACAGCAAACTCAGGCCAAAAAGCCGGCCAATAATTTCGTCTGGGCGGCGGCCGGGGCTTTAGTCGGATTGGCTGGTGCTTTCGTGGCTTTTCAAACCGGTGCGCTTGTGCAGGTGGCAAAATTCTGCATGCCGGCATCGGGTCTGGCTATTTATACCGAGGCACCGAATATTACTTTCCTGGTTGAAAGTTTGAACGGAAAAGACATGGTCATTGGGGAAACCGGTCCATCCGGCACTGCAGTAATCAACGATCTGGTCACAGAGCAGCGATATCGCCTGCGCATGGAAGGCCATGGATTCGAGACTGTTTACTTCCAGCCATTCTCAATTGAGCCCAATAATGTTTCTGTTCTTGGTTATCCGAAAAAAGTCTCATTGCCGCCCCGTCATATTTGACCGGCGATTGCGGCAGCCATCTGGCAATTGTCCGTAATTTAGGGAAAATATACAGAGGGGGAAATTGTCTAAATGAGAGGCTCGGGTCAAACCGAAAAACAAAAGGTGTGTGCCAGCTGCAAACGTGCTTTGCCGCCTGGTGCATTGTTTTGCGGCTTCGACGGAACTCGGGTTGATGACGGCTCCGAAGCAAAAGCCAATGGCAAAGAGCAAAAGCAGTGTGCCACGTGTGGAAAACAGTTTCCTGCGTATGCTCAGTTCTGCCCTAACGATGCAACCAAGCTAACCGAAATGAAACCGGCTGCGGCCACGCCTGAGCCGCCGAAACCTTCTCCTTTTGCTGCTCCTCCAGGTTTTGCCGCGCCGCAGCCGGCTCAAAATCCATCAGGGGCGAACACTCCTGTCCCCAATGCCGCCGAGCCGGTTGCACCAAAAGACCTTACCGACACGGCCCCGCCTATCGATGAAGAGCTGGCGCGCTCAGGCGATTTCGGCAAAGAGCCGCGCAAACCAACCCAAATGGCGGAAATTTTCGAAGAAGACCAGGGCCTCTTCCACAATCTGATTGGCAAGAAAATCGAAGGCAAATACGAAGTGCAGTCCATTCTGGGCGAAGGCGGGATGGCAATTGTCTACAAGGCCTATCACACCAAAATGGAAAGACTGGTGGTAATCAAGGTCATGCAAGGCTGGCTTCTTTCGAATAAAAATGCTGTTGAGCGTTTTGAGCGAGAGAGCAAAACCACAGCCAAGCTGGCTCACCCCAACATCGTTACTGTTTTCGATTATGGTGTCCTGAACGGCAAAGAACCTTATCTGGTCATGGAATACATAAAAGGAGAATCGCTGGGCGACAAGATTGCGCGCCAGGGAGCTCTCCCATTTGCTACCGCCGCCGGTATCATTATTCAGATTTGCCGTGGGTTGCAGGAAGCGCACAGCGTGGGGATTATCCACCGCGATTTGAAACCCGATAATATTCTGCTTCAGGACAGAAGCGACAGGCCCGATTGGGTGAAAATTGTAGATTTCGGCATCTCGCATTTGGTTCAGGGCGCCAAGCGCTTGACCAAGACCGGCAAGATGGTCGGAACCCCAGAATATATTGCTCCTGAGCAGTTGAAGGACAAACCGCTGGACATCAGGACCGATCTCTATGCGTTGGGCATTATTCTTTATGAGACCTTGACCGGCAGAGTACCTTTCGAAGGTGAAAGTGCCGAAGGAATTTTGATGAAGCATTTGCTTGAGCCGCCTCCGCCGCTGTCAATGCATAACGATGATTTTGCCGAGGGCACTCCGTTTGACGCCATCATTGCCAAGGCATTGCGCAAAGAACCGGACGAACGTTACCAAACCGCAACAGAATTTCGCTTAGACGTCGAGGAGGCTCTCAACAAGGTATTGTTAAAACGCAACAGCAAGTAATACTTGCAAAGCAGCCACCCAGCACCCAACCAACCAACAAAGAGTCAATAGGGTCAATGACAAGAGAGACAGGGCGACAAACCAGAGATGAGGACGGAGCGGCTATTCCACCGTCAGCCTTGCCCACCCTGTCTTCCGGCTCGGATTTGTCCGCTCGCCAACATTTTGAAAAAGGCTATCAAGAGCATTTGTCAGGGCGCCATGAAGAGGCCATTGTCTGTTACCAGAAGGCTATCGATGCAAAAAGCATGTACGAAGCTTTCTTCAATATGGGATTGTGCTTGAGACAGGTCGGTCGCCTTACCGAAGCTGAATCAGCCCTGGCTCGTTCCGCCAGTCTGAATCGTTTGTATAGACCGGCCTATAAAGTCCTGAGTGAAGTTCAAAAAGCGCTTGGTAAAGAGAATGAGGCGCAAGTGTCCTGGTCGCAGTATTCGCGTCTCTAAATTCAGAGAAGTAATTCTGACCTGCATGCGGACGGCTTTCTCTAGCCGACATAGGTAACCGCCGACATCGCATTGGTCGGACCGCATACAGCAGCGCATTTGTCTTGTTTGAAAGACTGGCAGTCTTGCACCGATACTTTAACGCTGGCAGGAGTGCGGCAAGATTCGAAGAGTGCCGGTGTGTTGTCGGTCAGAGGCGCGGTCAATGTCCATGCTGCGGTCGTAACCGTAAAGCCATTTTCTACGCGGCGCAAGAGTCTTTCAGCCAGGAGTATGGCTTCGGCGCGAGCAGTCAGTATGCTTGTCGATGCGTTGAATCGATTGTCTGAGGCCGTGACAAAATCTCTGTGCGGACCGCAGTTTCGCATCAGCAAAGAATAAGCTGTTCTTCTTACTTCGCGGTCATAGGCAGGAACGCGATCGAGAGTAACAGTTTGCGCTTCCACGCTGTCAAAAGCTTCTTCCACCTGTCTTGTATTCGCCTCTGAGTTGAGACGATTGAGGCGGTGAGACTCAACCTTTTTCAAGAAAATTCGCAATGCTTCGTCCGGTTTGCGAATCGGGCGCAGCTGGAGGGTCGGAGCCGATCTGCTTTCCCATTGCGTAGGCTGCTCTTCATCGAGCTTGGAAATCAAAGCAGCGACCGATACAAGTGACGTTCCGAGAGTTTTTTTGCCTGGCCGATTTTTTACGGGAGTATTTCCATGCAGGCAGTCAGATTCTAAAGCTGGCTCTTCCGGTTCGCCTTGCGATGACCCGAACTGCTTGAAGCAGTCGTGACTTTCTAATGCGGAGAGCCTGGCGGCGGCTAGGGTGGCGCTGGTAAACATAGAAACGGGACCGTGGTAAGTGCTTGCGGAAGGCATCCTGGGCATCTCTAATTTAAGGCGGGGTACGTGAACTATTCGTAAACATGTAGATTGTCCGCCAAGATAATTGCAATGGCATTTCGTAATCGGGCATTGGGCATTTGAAACTAAACTTAGGCGTTGGGAGTTGAACATGTCCTGAACTAAAGCCTAAGGGCACAGGAGCTGTCGATTGACATTCACTAAGGTCTCCTTGAAGCTGAAAGGGCTGGCTGTAGTAGTGTGCCTTCTGGCATTTGAGCTGGCTGTTTTTGGACTGCTGTACAGACAAGTTGAGCAAGCTGAAAAGGAAGCTATCCATGCAGTCAAACTGGAGGAAATTGCCGCTCATACAGAAAAGTTGGGGCGAGTGCTCTGGGAGAGCCGACGCGCACTGAATAAGTATTTGATTGAGAGGGATCAGGGCAGTTGGGATGCTTATACGCGTCTTTGCGACGAACTGCCAATTACAGTCTCATGGCTGAAGGGACAAAACGAATTTACTGATCAGCAGAAAGAATTGCTTGGCCAGATTGAGGAAAAGATCAAGCAGTGCCGCATCTGGCTTTTGTCTTCCAAAGCTAAGGTGGAGGGAATGTCGCCCTCTGAATCGATCCAATTTCTCAACAATCGTGAAAATGGCATTCTTCCGGTCTACCAGACACTTATCAACGACATTATTGCTCTGGGCAAACTTACGGACAAGCAACTAGAAGCTGGTCCTGAAACCGAAAGAAAGCAAAGAGAAGAATTTCGTCGTGTCATTTTCGCCGGCATTTTCATAAACATCGTGATTGCCTTGGCGTTGGCTCTGGGTTTTACCCGCAACATCACCAATCGTTTGAGATTGATGGTGGAGAATACAGTTCGTCTTAAAGAATCAAAAGCACTGCTTGAGCCGGTCGGAGGCGGTGATGAAATTGCCAGTCTTGATTCGGCATTTCATAAGATGGCCGGCGACCTGGCCGAGGCTCAACGAGTCAAGCAAGCCTTCGTGGCCATGGTTTCGCATGAATTGCGAACGCCGCTTACCAGTGTGAGAGGGTTTCTGGAATTGTTATCCATGGGCGCTCTGGGTGAGGTTTCAAAACCGATAGTCGAGCAATCCGATCGTGTGCACGCGAATGTCGAAAGG
The DNA here is from genome assembly GCA_013997645.1 of Cyanobacteria bacterium PR.3.49. Classification (GTDB taxonomy): domain Bacteria; phylum Cyanobacteriota; class Vampirovibrionia; order Obscuribacterales; family Obscuribacteraceae; genus QKMZ01. The sequence goes on along the minus strand of PNKB01000025.1, from coordinate 28,332 downwards.
TTGATTAAGCTCATTAACGACCTGCTCGATCTGGAAAAAATGGAAGCAGGCAAAATGCAAATGGCGCCTGAAATGATTTCTTTAAACGCTGCAGTTGATCGCTCGCTTGATTCAGTCAGGGAGCAATGCAAAAAAAACAGCGTCGAAATCAAAGTGGATAATTGTGACTTTCAAGTCTTTGCCGATGACGATCGTCTCGAGCAAGTGCTCGTGAATTTGCTTTCCAACGCAGTGAAATTTTCACCCGGCGGCAGCACAGTGCGAGTGGAAGCTTTTGGCCAAAACGATTTTGTAGAAGTGCGAGTAATTGACAGAGGGCGCGGCGTGCCGGAGGCGCATCGACAAAAGATTTTCGAGACTTTTCAACAAGTGGATATTGAGGACGCCTCGAAAAGAGGCGGAACAGGTCTTGGACTGCCGGTCTGCAAATTAATCGTTGAACAGTTGGGCGGTTCGATAGGTGTCGAAAGTGCTGCGGAAGGTGGCAGTACTTTCTGGTTCCGTCTTATGAGAAACGAACCGACCTGGTGTTGAAAGGTCGATGCACATCCAGTTACTGGCTGGGTGCTCCCCAGACCATCTGCAATTCGGAAAGCTGCCGTTTTAGTTCGTTTTTCAGGCGCTTGTCGCTGGTGCCATTGGCTTCTGATTCAATTTGCCACCATCTGCGGTGCGCGATCTTTTTAGACTTGATGGCTTCGTCTTCGCATATGGCAAAGAGCCGATCGAGAAGCATTTTGGCTTCTTCAGCCTGATCTTCTGTTTCATAGGTGGTAATTTGATTGAAGAAACTTTCGAAATCTTCAGGTTTGGTGGCGCTGCGATTGTCCGCCAGGCACCATCGCAAACTCAAACTGATTGCGGGATGCAGCCTGCGCAAATCAGCTCTGTATACATCAGTGCGGCGATTGGCTTGTTCAGGGTAGAACTCTACGGTACCCGCATTTGGCCACGGTGCTGTAGAGTCTTTTGGAATTTCGCTGCCTTCTTCGTAAATGAGGAAATAGCCAGGAAAAGAAGCTATCAATAGGTCATACAGGTCATCACGCAAGTGACACCAGGCATCGTGAGAAAGATGATGGCTGATGATTTTTGCAGACCCTGCAAAAGCTGTATCTATGGTCTTTATGGACTCCAAATGGCGATGCAAATTGGGGCGCTCGCCTGTGCTGCGCAAATGACGCCAATAAGCGCTTATATCCTCAAGCGTCATAGTGTTTCGTCGTTCGCTGGTTGTCATAGTAAAGCCTCCAGTCCCCCAGAATATTTACCCTTTACAAGTCCCTGTCAAACCTGTGGCTGGTTTCCGGCTGTTTTAAGCCGGACCGAAAGCGTAAACCTGCCCGCTGGGCGCGTTTAATCTTTGCCGTTTGAGATTGGCCGGGCTACCAGCTGTAGCTTCAAGCATCTACGCGAAATCGATAACCGATTCGCATTTCGGTGTGAATTAGACGCGGTCTTTCCGGATGAGTTTCGATTTTGTTGCGCAGATTGGCTATATGGACACGGAGTGTATGGTGATCTTCGCTGTATTCCGGACCCCATACTTTGCTCAAAAGCTGTCGGTGAGTGAGAACACGATTGGGCTGAAGGATCATATATTTGAGCAAATCGTATTCTTTAGGAGTCAAATGCACTTCGGTATCGTCGATAGAGACCAGCCGTTTAATCATGTCAACAAATAGACCCTGGTAGCTGAATGTAGACTCCGCTTCCTTTTCCTCGGAATTAGCACGCCTGAGAACGGCTCTCATGCGGGCCAATAGTTCACCCAGACCGAAGGGTTTGATCAAGTAGTCATCGGCGCCCAAATCCAGAGCCTTGATTTTGTCTTCTTCGCCTTCTCTGACGGTAAGCACTATCACCGGCACTTTTGACCATTCGCGAAATTGCTGCAAGACAGAATAACCATCAGTGCCTGGCAATGCCAGGTCGAGTATGAGCAGGTCGGGCACCTTAAGAGCGGCAAGGTCAAGTCCTTCTTCACCATCGGCCGCCATCAACACTTCATAGCCATTATGTTCGAGACCGGCTCGCAGGGCTCGTCTTATCTGGGGCTCGTCGTCTATAACAAGAATCTTCATTCGTTGCTGTCCCCTTGCACATTGGCTACAACCATGCGAAAAACAGCACCACCGCCATCTCTTTGTTGCGCTGTCAGGCTGCCTCCATTGGCCTCCACCAACCCTTTGCAAACGGCAAGGCCAATGCCAAGCCCTGGAATATTACTTTCTACCAGCGATTCGGCGCGGTAAAACTTCTCAAAAATTTGCGCCTCATCTCCTTGCGGAAGACCGATGCCTCTGTCAGAAATTTCGAATTGCGTTTGTGTGCCCAGGTTTTTGACTTCCATGTCGACGAATTGATCAGGTTGTGAATATTTCAGTGCGTTCTCGATCAAGTTGTGCAAAACTTGCTCCATCTGCACTGGGTCAACGAACAAATCAGAAGGATTTTCAGGCAGCGACAATCTGATTCGCTCATTTTCTTCGTCACTGAATGTGCTTAAAACGGAACTGCTCATCTCTTGCACAGGTATTGCCTCACGCCGAGGTTTCCAGGCACCACCTTCCAATTTTGAAAGGGCGAGAATATTTCCTACCAGTTTGTTCAATCGATCAGTTTCTTGATCGGCTGCTTCCAATAGATTTTTTTGCATCGCCGGATCCCAGGGATTTCCGTCTTCAAGAAGAGCACTGACTGATGCTTTTATCGTCGTAAGAGGGCTGCGAAAATCATGAGACACCATGGCTAACAGAGCTGTTTTCAAAGCATCGGCTTCGATCAATGCGATCGCTTTTGATTCTGCTTTTAGCAGCCTCTCTCTTTCCAGAAGAGCAGCGATGTGATTTATAAGCGATTCAACTAATCGATTCTCTTCGTATTGCAAAGTTCTTTCTGCTTTTAAGGTCAGGGCGATACTGCCCAAACGGTTGTCTTCCAGCATGACGGGAAAAGTCTGCAAAAGACGAGGACCACTTTGCTGCGTAGCGTTGCCGATTGAATGAACCACCTTTTCACCGCCATTTTGGCTGCCGTCAATGAGTCTAAGTACGACTGAATCAACCGGTTCTATATTGCTGATAAGCTTCATCACTTTATTAAGCGCAATTGTCTGCTGTGGTTCTGATGCCACTGCCCAGCTTGCTTCTGCCAGTATCTCCATTTCCGAACGCCGCAATTCCGCCTCCTCCGCGCGCGCTTTGAGCAAAGCAGTCAACTGTCCGATTACTAATGCAGTGATGAGAAACACTGCCAGCGCTATGCACTCGGAACTGGCATCGAGTTGAGTCGGTTGAACCAGGCATAGATTGAAGGCAATAAATCCGCAGATTGATGAAATCAGCGCCGGTACACGTCCTAAATATGCACCGCACAAAACTACTACAAGAAGATAGAGCAACGACACATTTACCAATCGTGTCGATACGTGAGAAAGAGAGATAAGGCAGCTCATCAGACCGATGCCGGCCACTGACAGAAGTGATGCCCATGGTTCACTCTGCCAGACGTTGCCGGCAAGGCTGGCAGGCTTTGTATTTGAATCGGAATCTTGACGGAAGCTTGATAGGTCAGTGGCCATCTTTGACACCAGCTTGAATGTCCCTGTGTAACTCTTATCGTGTCGTCGTTGAGTTCACTGCAGGCTCGTTCAGGTTAACACGGCGTGCACGGCGGAGCAAATTTCAAAGTAGTGATTAAACTGCGCGGCTCAAGTTTTGCAAAAAACCACTGGCAGTCAACTGCAAGTGGCGCACTCGGTCCCTGGGCTGGTTGGGAGCATTCTGAAAATGTTTCCGACCAACTCCGGGGGGGACGAAGAACTTCAAAGAATTGACAGCAATTTTCGTTCTTCAAAAATTAGTGTTGGCTATTCATAGGCATAGAGGGCTTTGCGGCTTATGGAGAATTTGCCAGGCATCAAGAAGAAGTGAAAGAAAAACCTCATTCGAAAATAGTTGCGTTGCAGAGCGGTTATCCAAAAATGACAGAGGCATCTGACGTCACTTGAATATTCCGATTTTTCTGACTTCATAAAGGGACCCTCCAGCGGCATTCAACCAGGCTTGATAGCCGTCGTCCCGAACCCCAGGTCAGCAGGTGATCGTGATTGGCGATCGCCTGTTGATTTGTGAGGAAACTCACATCTGGCAATGTTTGCAAAGCGGCGCGTAAAGATAATGCGGGGGATTGAAAAGGATTGTTATAGGGGGCGGTATAATCCGCCCTCAGGACCGGCTGCTAGTTCTAGCTGCAGGCTGCCGTCATTCTTTTTTGAAATTTGGAAACCCCTAATGATTACAGTCAACGAAGTTACCAAAGGATTCGGTTCTCGAACACTTTTCGATAATGTATCGGTCAAATTCAGCCCGGGTTATCGCTACGGACTGACCGGACCAAACGGCGCCGGCAAATCTACATTTATGAAGATCTTGACCGGCGAGGTCGAGCCGACCAATAACGGCACTGTTGGGCGTCCCGCTCGCGTGGGCGTTCTCAAACAAGACCAGTTCGCTTACGACAACGAGCGCATTGTCGATACTGTCGTCATGGGCAATGAAGTGTTGTGGAACGCCTTCAAAGAGCGTGAAGAACTATGCTTGCTGAGCGAACTTTCAGAAGCGCAGATGCTCAGGCTCGGCGATATTGAATCGATTATTGCTGATGAGAATGGCTACACTGCAGAATTTGAGGCAGGAGAGATTTTGCGTGGTATCGGCATTCCGGATGATCAACACGAGAATCTGATGAGCACGCTTGCCACCGATTATAAATTTCGGGTGTTGCTGGCTCAGGCTCTTTTTGCCGGACCGCAAGCTTTACTTCTTGATGAACCCACAAACCACCTGGATCTTGAGTCGATTCACTGGTTGGAGGAATTCCTCTGCGATTATGAAGGCGTTCTGATAGTCATATCTCACGATCGACATTTTCTCAATTCTGTCTGTACTCATATTGCCGATATCGATTACGACACGATTATCGTTTATCCGGGCAATTACGACGATATGGTCGAGCACAAAATGCAGGCTCGCCAATCTATTGAAGCCGATAACAAAGAGAAGGCAAAGAAAATTGCCCAATTGCAGGAATTCGTGGCCCGATTCGCTGCCGGACAACGATCCAGTCAGGTGCAATCTCGAAAGAAAGAAATTGCGCGTTTGGCTCCGCAAGAACTGAAAAAATCGAATATTCAGAGGCCTTATATACGCTTCGAACAGGAAAAGCCGCTCGGTCGTGAAATTCTTCGCGTAGAAGGGCTGACAAAAGGATTCGACGGCAATGTACTCTTCAAAGATTTTCGCTTAGATGTATATCGTGGTGACAAAATCGCCATAATCGGCAGCAATGGTGTCGGAAAAACAACGCTGTTGCGTTGCTTAATCGGAGATCTGGAGCCTGACAAAGGCACGATCAAATGGGGCGATAATGCCTCCTGGAGCTATTATCCACAGGATTATCACCAGGATATTTCGGCCGGAACCACTGCTTTTGACTGGTTGATGCAGTACATGACCGACGAGGGGCATCAGTTCGTGCGCAGCGTCCTGGGGCGCATGCTTTTTTCCGGCGATGAGTCTAAAAAGGCAACGGAAGCTCTTTCAGGCGGAGAGGCTGCGCGTCTTTTGATGGCGCGGATGATGATGCAAAAAAATCCCATTCTTGTCTTTGACGAGCCTACAAATCACCTCGATCTGGAAGCTGTTAATGCACTTGGGGAGGGGCTTTCGGTATTCCCAGGAACAGTGTTCGTCGTTTCTCACGACAGAGACTTGATTTCCGATGTCGCCACAAGAGTTCTGTCTTTTACTCCTCAAGGAATAGTTGATTACGGCGGCACTTATCCTGAGTATCTGGAAACGCATAGATTTAAAGAGTACAGCCGGATTTCAAGAAGCTGACCTTTCGGCAGCAGCAACCACATATTCGAACTTTGAATTTAAACCGTTAACGGCTTAGATTTGAAATCAGAGATTTCAAGCTCTCTAACCTTGTTCCAGGTGGGCTTCTTTCGGCGTTTTGAGAATTTCGCCGTCAAGTTCTTTTGATTCATATGGGCGCTCGGCGAGGAAGCTTTCCAAGACGGAGGCTAATTCGCAGGCGCTTGTAAAGCGATCTTTGGGATCGACCGCGGTTGCTTTGGAGACGATTTCATTGATCGCCTGAGTAAATGACTTCCCGGGGCAAGATGTCTGGATCGCTTCCGGTTCCTCACCGGTCAAAAGAAAAAACATTGTTGCACCAAGGGAATAAATGTCGCTTTGAGGTATGGGTTTGCCGCGAAACTGTTCCGGCGCCATGTAATTTGGTTTGCCCACAACCGAGCCGGTGACGGTAGTTTCCACCTGGCGCGCCACGGAAAAATCAATCAATTTGAGCATGCCTTCACTGCTCAAAATCAAATTATCAGGAGTAAAGTCACGATGGGTAACGGGCGGATCGTTATTATGCAAAAATTCGAGAAGACCGCACATTTGCCAACTGAGACGGGCCACTTCTTGCTCCGTGCGCGGTCCTTCCTTTTGAACAAGCGTCTTTAGATTTTCACCCTGTGCGCGTTCCATGACCAGATAGGCTCGGTGATCTTCGATGAAGAGGTCATAAAATTTGACGATTTGCGGATGTTCCAATCGTGACAGCATCTCTGCCTCTACTTGAAACCGCTCGGCCGCGCGCATTCTTACTTTTGGATCGGGAAACACTGGTAACATGAATTCTTTCAGTGCCACCAAATTGGAGTCGGCCGGCAGTCTTTCAGAACGCGCCAGATAAACGGTGCCCTGTCCGCCCATTCCCAGTTTTTCTTGAATCGTATAGGCTCCGTCTTGCAGAACGGTGCCGTAAGTAAGCGGCGTCAACTTGTCGCGCTTGGGCGCAGCGGCCAATTCGCGAAGCCAAATTTCCGTGTAACTCTGGCGCACCGTCGGTGATCCGAATACGTCTTTCAATTCTTCGCAAGACACGTCATGCGGCAAATTTCTGTTCAAAAACTCGATGAATTTCAATCTATGCCAGGGTGTAAGAATGTCTCCGTATCTGATGCGCAGCGGTTTGCTCTGGTTTGAATGGATGACGACCAGATAATCCAGATTGGAGCGTTTTTTCTTGGGACGGACAAGCTCCACTTTGTTGATATCATCCCAGGCGACAAATTTGCGCGATATCCATTGGGTGCCGACTTCCGATGAAAGCGTTTCTCGCTTGAGCATTACTTCAATACCGGAGTTGCCCATAAAAATGATGTTGGGATTGGCTTTATGCTCGAGTGTAAGCTTTGCAAACCACAATCCCAATAAAATGAATAGTGGCTGCGAAATTGTCGATAGCGCTTGCAAAATGCCGTTGACTCCGCTCGATTGTTGCATGTTCAAATATGGTTTGAGTGGCACCAGAAGTGTTTTTGCCAAAAAGATCAAAGCCGGGTGCAGAGTATTTGTGGGAATGCCAATCAAGAAAATCAAACCGCAGACTATGAAGAATGTCGGCAGCCAATTGTCCAAAAGTCTGAACCAAATAGAAACTTCAGCATTCGGGCAATAATCCAAATACTCGGCTTGGTACTTTCGCGGTTTGAAATTGGCGTACGATTCTGGGCCGGCAACTCCTTTTGAAAAATAATCAGGTCTTTTCTCCATTATTTTTCTTTCCAATCGCAAAGGGTCGTCGCCACTGTGCGCGCCGAGTCTGGCCTTTTCTCTTGCTCCATTTGTGTAAGCGATACTATCAGATCGCTGAGATATTCTGGTGTCTCCGGTTTGCTCGTTGATGGATCGGAAACACTGATGGGCTCAGGGTCCATGCCGGTGAGGAGAAAGTACATGGTGCATCCCAGAGAATAGAGATCGCTTTTCACAGTTGCTTTGCCGCGTAACTGTTCGGGTGGTATGTAGGCTTGTTTGCCAATCAATGTGCAAGTGGCTGTGCCCAAAAATGTATTGGCGGCCCCGAAATCGATGATGGCCAGACTCTGTCCGCCCGCTTCATCTTCGCGCAAAATAATATTGTCAGCCGAGATGTCGCGATGCACTATGGGCGGTTCCTGTTCATGCAGATAGGCGAGTATGTCGGCAATCTGACAGCACCAGTCAATCGCTTCTTTTGCCGAAATCGGCCCGTTTTCTTTGACATAACGTCTTAGATCCGTTCCTTTGATGTACTCCATGAGCAAATAATGTCGAGTGTCTTCAACGAAATAGTCATAGACTTTGGCCAGCCCCGGATGATTCAAGGCGCTTAAATAGCGAGCTTCACGCTCAAGCATGGCGATCGATTGTTTTTGCAATTCCTGATCTGCTTCTTTTGGAATTACCGCCTCCTTGAGCACCAGATTTTTGCCTTGTCTGTCTCTAACCAGGTAAATAGCCGAGAGTCCACCGAACGCCAGTTGTCTCTCCAGGGTCAAAAATCCTTCTTGCAATTTGTGCCCCGGCTCCAGGGGGATGAAATTAGTGGCACCGAAGCGCGCCGACAGCTCCTCTTCCCACATCTGTGTATAAGAACGGCCTTTTTCGGTCTCGAGAATGTTGCCGCTTAAATGGGCTCGCGCCTCCAGTAAGGCCGGAAAGCTGTCGCTGCCTCCGCCCCAAACATCAATGGCTACTATCATTTGCTCCAGGTCTTTGGCTTTAAAAAAGCGCGAATCGAATTCAACACGTTTGCCGTCTTTGAAAAACAGCCGCAGCACACCGCCTTTGTCTTTGCCCTTGAAGGTTACGTATTGCAGATCTCCCCACTGCCTTTCCGAGCGAAATCCGATTCGGGGTAGAAGAAAAAACGGCAGCGAGATGCCTTCGCGTGTCAGGAAAACACTGCTATCGGCCGAAAGCAGAGTCAGTGATATGAGAGCGGCGAAAATCAAAAGTTCGCACATGATGAGAAGAGAGGTCGGTCCATATTGCAAGTAACCGCTGAACACCGCAGTAACAAGCACAATTGAAGACCAGAGCAGAAAAACACCCGAAAGCGGCAAAAGAAGAAAGAGCGAACGATTGAGAAGCATCACCGGGTGCGTCCTGTAGCGGATATTTACTTCTGCTTCCGACATGTGTATCGCTCTCAAACGTCGTAAAACAATGTTCCCTTTGTTATCTTGTATCATTCGTCCGCGCTTTGCTGCACCTTCCAGCCAGCCCAGAAAGCGCTAATGCAAGATCGATTGCATCTGTGCATAATTGCCTACTTACGCCCGCCTGACAGCTTATCGAGAAGTGCGAGGGGCTGAGAATGGCAAGCATGAGGAGATCTGCGTGCTGGATCGTAATTTAATCAACACTTGTCGGCTCAAGCGCGGCATGGCGTTTCTTATTTTGGCCGCCACCCTTTCATTTTCATATGCGTCCCAGAAAATCGCAGCTGCTCCCAGCCCAGCGCCTGCAATCACAAAACTTCCTGCTCAGTCTGGTGGACTCTCGATAGAGCAGCAAGAGCGCATCAAGCAACTGCTCTCTATTCTCGAGAAAGCTCGCAAAGGCAAGGGCGATGCGGAGGCAGATGCGCTTTATCAGGTCGGTCAGTACTACTTTTCCATAGGCGATCTTATTGAAGCGGAGAATTATTTCAGGCAGTCTCTTTCTGTGGAAGACAAATTGCACAGACCAGAGCAGGCAGTTCAGGTACGTGTAGCGGTCGCCCATACAATGATCGCTCAGAAGCGATCGCCCGAAGCTCTGGCTCTCTATCGGCAGGCACTAGATATAGCCGGCAAGAATAAAAACAGCGAGCAGGCCGCTAGCGTTCTGGATAATCTTGCCTCATGCATGCTGATTTCCGGTGATTTCGATCAGGCCGAGAAGCTCCTTGGCGAATCAATGCAGACAGCTTCTTCCCCCGTCATAAAAGCAAATGCTCTGATTAATTTGGCGGCGGTGGCTGCGGCCCGCCGCAATAATAAACTGGCGATCGAGCGTGCGGACCAAGCCATCGAATTGGTGCGCAACTCAGAAGATGTGCGTACTCTTGGCTTGGCCTTCAAACAAAAAGGCAGAGCCCTGGCCAACATGGACGATTACTCCTCTGCAATCGCCGCGTATCAGCAAGCGGCAAAAAATTTCGAATCCGAGGCCGAATCACTTCTGGAGGCGCAAGTGCTTCTGAGCATGGGGCAATTGCACCTGGCTCAGCGTAAACCTGCCGATGCCAAAGAGCTGCTGAACAAGGCCATGGAAATTGCCCGCAGCGAAAAGAATGAAGGCTTGCAAATTGAGTGCATGATTGCTTTGGGAGCGGCGCAAGCGGATACGGCTAATTTCAGCGTCGCCCGCAGTTTGCATAGCGATGCTGCCAAGCTTGCTCAAGCCGTGGGCAAAAAACGACTTGAATATCTGGCAGCATCGGAAGAAGGCTTCGACCTTTTGCTGGAAGGTAAAGCCGAAAAAGCGCTGGACAAGTTTTTGGAAGCGGAGTCGCTGATTCAAAAGGTGGAGGGCGCCAGTGCCGGTGAGAAAGCAGGCATATTGCGGGATCTTGGTTTGTGCTACCGATCTCTTGGACAAATGGATGCGGCAATCAAATACTACAGCGAGGCGGCTTCTGTATTTCAAGACGCAAAAGACATAGAAGGACAAGCTTTGCTGACTAACAGCGTGGCTGTTGTGCATCTGGACATGGGCAAAAAACAGGAGTTCGAAAAGGAATTTGCCGCTGCGCGCGAACTGGCCGGACAGAGCAAAAATTTGAGTGTAATCGCCTGCCTGGCGTTCAATGCCGCACAATTTGATTACATGGCGCAAAAATTCGATGTTGCCTTTAAGTCTTATGGTCAGGCGATTGAAGCGGCTCAGGCAGCGCGAGAAGAAAAAACTGAATGCATGGCTCTTTGCGGGCTGGGCTTCACTCAGCTGGCACTCAAGGACACCGAAGGAGCCAGGCAGTCGTTTCTCAAGGCTGAATCGATTGCCGAGAGGCTGGGATCGTTTGAGGCTCGCTGGGATGTGGCGCTTGGTCTGGCCAAAACTTACAGAGAACTTGGTCAATCGGCAAATGCTGAGGAGCAGCTGAACAAGGCGATTTCCTTTGTGGAGAAAGAGAGAGTCTATCTTTCGCGCGACACTTTCAAAACCTTCAGTCTTGATTTGCGTCAGGAGTGTTATCTCGAGCTTATTGATCTCTATGCTTCAGCCGGCAAGGCCGGATTGGCACTGGAATTGGCCGAGAAGAGCAGAGCCAGAGCTTTTCTTGATCTTCTGGCCGGTCGAGTCAGCCGCAGTTCTTCCGATACTGTTGCTGTTGTTCTAGATGGACAGGACTTAAAAAAAACAGCGGCTGCGCCGCAGCAGCTCATTGCAATGGCAGAGCCGAAGGGTTTTTCCAGCTTGCGCGGTATCGAAATCACTCCCAAAGCACGCTCGCTTGTCGAATCTTCTGCCTACAGTCCAATCAATGCGGCACCGCCATCTCTGGACGAGATTGTTTCTCTGGTCAAACGCAGAAAATCGCATATTGTCGAATATTGCATGCTTAAGGATAAACTTTTGATCTGGGTCGTCAGTCCGGACGGTGAAATCAGGCTGGCACCGCCCGTGGTGATCAGTGCTGTCGATTTGAAGAAAAAAATCAGGAGCGCTCATGATTCGATCGCTCAGGCAGCCAAACTTCCGAAAGACATGAATGCTCAAGATAAGGCTCGAGAGACCCTTCTGAAGGACCTATATCAGTTGCTGGTTTCCCCGGCTGAGAATCTTTTGCCTCAATCAGCTGATGCGGTCGTGACATTCATTCCTCATGGGCCGCTTTTCTCGGTTCCTTTTTCTGCTTTGATGTCAGCCCAGGGAAAATATCTGATTGAGGAGAAAACCATAAGCTATTTGCCGGCCATAGGCGTTTTGCGCGCCACTGAAAAAATTGCCTCGGAAGCGGACCGAGAGTCGGACAATACGCTTCTGGCCTTCGGCAATCCCATCACCAAAGTGATCGCTTTCCTTGGCACTCTACCTTTTGCCGAAAAGGAAGTAAAGAAAATAGCAGCCCTCTTTGCTGAAGGAAAATCAAAACTGGAAGTCGGTGCTCAGGCGACGAAATCAGCTTACAGAGAACTGGCCTCCAAATATTCGGTGCTTCACTTGGCCACGCACGGATTGATTTGCGAAGAAAGACCAATGGACTCTGCTTTGGTCTTGGCCCCTGATGGCGGCGACGATGGGCTCCTTACCGTCAAAGATATTCTTTCCATGCCACCCCTGAAAGCCAAAATGGTGGTGCTTTCGGCATGCCAGACCGGCAGGGGCAAGATTACCGGAGACGGAGTGGTGGGACTTTCGCGCGCATTTATCATAGCCGGAGCACCGTCTGTGGTGGTGAGTCAATGGAATGTCGACGATGTGATGACCGAATACCAGATGGGTGAATTCTACAAAGCATTTTTATCCGGCAAATCAAAGGTTGCCGCCTTGAGAGAGGCGCAAGTAAAGACAATCGGTTTTATGGATAAACTGCTCGCACCCTCATCAGGGCAGGCTGCATTTCGTCCTAACCCAAGATTGTGGGCTGCCTTCCAATTGATTGGCGAGACGAACTAAACACCCAACAAAGTGAACATTACCGTCAAACTATTTTGATGCCAGTTTTGTAGGGAAGATGGCTGGCTTTGAAATTTCTGCTCTCAAGCCGCCGTAGAGCCTGAAGTTGAAACCGGCCAAGCCCGGGCTGGAATTGGCTCCCATGTTGAAGATCGGCTCCGCTCTAACGAACGCCGCTACAGGAATGTTTCTGTGCAGTTGGCGAGCAACTTCGCCGGTTAAAACAAACACCTGGTTATTATTGCCGCCTCGCAAATTGCTGTTGCCGAAATTCGTTAGAAAGGTGCAATCAGCAGTCATAACCCAGGGGCTTTTTCGATGGATATAGCCGACAGAATAAAACTGGTCGAATTCCTGAAAACGATCCAGCATTTTTTGAAAGCGCACCTGACCCATGACGCTGCCGTAGGCAGCCCCATGCTGGCCTACTCTTCGTACAATCACTGCCGATGGAATGATGTCCGACAAAGGCGGCGTGCCTGAATTCTGCAAATTGAAGAAAAGCTCACGGCAGAACAGTCCGGTGGTTACCGTGGTTTTGTCGTTGATTGTGAAATCGTGATCGGCTCGCACTCCGACCGAGTAGATATTGCGGCTCAGCTGACTGTCGCGGCTGGCATACTGATCTCTGAACATGAAAAAGTTCGAGCTGACACGAGTGCGCCGGGTCATGGCATAGCCCACGGTCAAGTTTGGCAAGACACGATAAACCGCATCAGCTTGCGGATTTCTGGATGTTTGAAATACGTTTGTTTCCAACCGCAGAGAATTTTCACAAGTGCCGGAGAAAAACATTCTTGCCGGCAATTTGTAGAGCATGCGAGCTTTATATGAATCGATGGTGCTGAAGGCCGCTGCGCGTTCCGGAATTTTTATAGGTGTGAGATCGAGCTGCTGGATGTCGTCCGGACGGGACACTGACTGGGCGATTGCAGTGGGCTCATTGAGCATCGCCGGTCTCAAAATATCGGCGGATTTGCTGTCCGATGTTTCTGAAATTTGAGCTTTCTTTTGCAGCTCCGTGTCTTCAGTTTCAACTGCTGATGCAGCTTGCTGTCTGACCAGAGCGGTTGTTTCTTCGGTATTGATTATCGAGTCGGCTAATTTGCTTTGCACCGCAGGCAATACCGGATCGTGCAATTGATTGCCGGCTGATGCAAAATTTCCTTCCCAAGCTGAGGCGGGTGCCGAAAAAATGGAAAGGCAACACAAGCTCCATGTTAGAGCGGCAGCCTGTCCGGCTAACCGGCCAGATTGAAAGAGGGGCTTGATTTTGGCTTTCTTGTAAGGCACTTCTAGAATCGCGAACAACGCTCTGACAAAAATCAGTTGCCAACATAATCGGGCAAGACTTTCGGATTATAGCTAACGTTTCCAGTACCACGCATGGTCCCCTCGCGCGTGAGGCCAAAGGTTTGCCGGTATTAATGCGCACAAACCCACTCCTTGAGGCTGCCACCACTTACGGTGAGATCTCTCTTATGCCGGTTAACCTCCGGAAAGGCTTGTTATCAAGGTGCCCTCGTGTCTGAGACAATCGACTTTGTACAAGGTCGTCCCTGAGGTCTGCTGCATGGCTGGCAATGACAAACCCCGTAAAGAAGCATCGGCTGAGCCACGTGATCCAGCCATTCGGGTAATACTGCTGCCTCGAGATACGAACAAGCACGGCACTATATTCGGCGGCGTCATACTCAGCTATATCGACCTTGCCGGTGCCGCCGCCGTCAGCCAGGTCACCTCGCAGCGGATCGTCACCGTTGCCATAAAGGAAGTCGTATTTCATGCTCCCGTTCTGGTCGGAGAGGCCGTCAGTTTTTACACCGAGGTGACACGGATTGGCAATACGTCCGTGACCGTACACGTAGATGTGGAATCCAAGCGCCAGGGCAAACGTGTAGCCGTCACTGAGGCCGACATTACTTTCTGCTGTGTAGATATGGACGGAAAGCCCGTGCCAGTAGAGCGCAATTGATCTAGCATAATAAATTCTGAGGAACTGCGACTTCAGTCCGGTTATCATATGCACTGTTTCAATCAAACAGCGGCCAAAAATGATGACAACCGAGACAGAGACACAGGCGAAAGCAGTACACGAAAGAATACGGCTTTATCTGGGCACCGGCTGCGGTAAAACCACAGCTGCCTTCGGAGTGATGCTTAGAGCTCTGAGCAAAGGCAAGAATGTCACGCTCGCTTTCTTCGATAAATTGGAAGAAAATTCCAGTGAGGGCGAGGCTTTAAGAGTGCTTGCCAGTCATCAAGCTCCCGGCTTTGGCAGGCTGAGAGTTAAGTATTCCGGCGTCAATCGCTTAGGCACCGGACCGAAAGGAAGCTTCCGCCTCTACAGTTCTCCGAATGGGATTTTGCCCGAGGATAAAGCAGAAGCTCTGGCCGGCCTCGAATTCGTTGCCGAAGCGCTGAAGCGCGGAGATGACATCGTTATCGGTGATGAAATTCTCGATGTGGCCAGAGTCGGTTTAGTTGAATGGGATACGGTTAAAGCAGCCTTCGACCATCGCAAAGATCCGACAGTTCTGGTTTTGACCGGGCGCAGAGCTCCGGACTGGCTCATGGAGCAGGCTACGACAATTTCTACCACTACTCAATTGCGCCACCACGGCAAAGCCATAGAAGGCATGGACTGCTGAGCCTGGAGCTGTGTGTAAGCTTTTGGGCTGACCCGAATCTAGCGTTTCTTCAGTGAGACTGTTTTACTGCTCGGCTGAATGCTGACTTGCTTTTTCAAGACTTCCACTGCTTTTGCAAGCTGCACGTCTTTTCCATCTTTCGGTGAGTGTTTGAAATTGGAATAGGTGAGGTCGATCCACCAGGGACCGCGTCCTTTCGTGTAATCGTCGTCTTTGAGCACCACTTCGCAGTCTTTGTCAGGACTGATGCCTTGTTTGTGGATGTCTACATCATTAGGCGTCAGATATCTGGCAATGGTCACATTGATGCCGGAGCCGTCGTCGAGTCTGTTAATCGACTGCACAAGCCCCTTGCCGAAAGTTTTTTGTCCGACCAGCTTTGCTCTTTCATTATCGTGCAAGGCACCGGAAAGAATTTCAGAAGCAGATGCACTGCCTTGATTAATCAGGACTACGATCGGTTGTTTGGATATCGGGCTGTTGGCTGCTTCCGTTTTTGCCTTATAACCTTCGCTGTCAATGGTACTGACGATGGTGCCATGATCGAGGAACATATTGGCTATGTCGATGGCATTGGAAAGCAGACCGCCAGGGTTGTTTCTCAAATCGATGATCAGCCCGTCGGTATTGCTCAGCTTTTTGAGAGCCTGACGCATCTCGGAATTGGCTTTTTGCGAGATGAAGCTGTCCAGCCGGATATAGCCAAGATTGCCCGGCAGAACCTCACAGCTGGCTACAGCTTTGATGGGGATTTCTGCTCTTTTGAGCGAGACTTTGCGCTTATCTTGCTTGCGCAAGAAAGTGATGCTGACCTGGGAATTGATCTCGCCTCTAATTTGTTTTACAACTTGATCGAGAGATTGACCTTTGACCGGTTTGTTGTTTACTTCCAGAATTTCATCGCCTGGATGCACTCCGGCATTGAATGCCGGTGTTCCTTCGATCGGTGCGATGACAACGACTTTATGCTCTTTGTTCATGCCCAATTGCATGCCGACGCCGAACAAATGCGCTTCAATTTGGGATTTCTCCTCATCGAAGGAGTCGCGATCGAGGAAACGAGTATATGGGTCAGCCAGGCTGGCCAGCATTGTCTCTATAGCTTTGTGAGCATCTTCCGGTGTTTTTAATTTGCCGTCGTAGTGATGTTGCCAGCGACTCCAGTCCTGAGTGTTGAAGCCTTGTTCGTAGAAATTGTCTTTGAGCAATTTCCAGGCTCTTGCATACAGAACTTGCGGAGGCACGTTGTGGCTGACTTCTGCCAGGGCAGGTGAAGCCTTCAGCTCCGATGTGTCGGCAATCAACATCTGCGCAGGTTGAGTCTTGCTGCCGCTCGTAAGCAGCCAGCATTGAACACCGAAAAAGAGCAAACACAAAACCAACGGAATGCCGATACGGGCTACTCTTCTCTGTTCCACGAACTCAGTTTCCCCATAAGTGTTAACGCATCTACTACTGATATTAGATCATGGCGGCTCTGCCCGCCAAAAATCTGTGAACTAAAGCAAATCACGGCCTGAATTTTTTCAACCACCAAGTCATAAGACTCCGCCACATGGGCAAGGTTTCTTCAGCTCCGCCCGACGAAAGTTGGCTTTCGTTGACTGGAGGCGATTTTAACAAATTCTTATTTTAGCCGCCTGCTTGCCAACAGTCGATAGCTTTTTACCCAAAAGATCCATAGATCGAGCCTAAGTTAACTCTTTGGGGTTTAAATCTTCGACCCCACTGACCTAACATTGAACAGGTTTTTGAGTCAATTTTCTGGAAGTCATTAGGATAAACGCCTCCCAAATGGTCTCACCCGCGTATGCTGAAAGGGTTGATATTGCACCCGGCAATGAGTCATATACATCGTCATCCGCTATCCAGACCAGAGACGGAGGCGAAACGGCATCCGACGTGGACAGCACGCAGTTGAAATCCCTTCCTGTAATCGGCGTATTGAAAAACATTCGCCTGTCAAAACAAACCAAACTCAATCTGAAACTGGCGTTTAGCGCGCTCATGTTTGCCAGTCTCTTCATTTTCGGCAAAGTCGATCTGTCAAAGAGTTGGGAAGTAGCCCTTCAATCCAATGGCTGGTACCTGTCTTGTGCCGTTGTCTTCTTTCTGGGCTCGGTTGTGATCAATGCCAAACGCTGGCAGTTGCTGGCTGATGCCGTGGGGCTGCGCAAGCCATTGATGGCTCTACTGCAGTTTTGCTACGTGGGGCTTTTCTTCAATCTTTTCCTGCCGTCGACTGTGGGCGGGGATTTCTCACGAGGCTATTACCTGTCCAAGGGGACCGGCAAGTATAAGAGCGCCTTCTATTCCGTGCTCGCCGACCGCACTGTCGGTATTGCTGTTCTATTTCTTTTCGGCAGCATCGGTATTCTCACAGGACCGGCAGGCAATCTACCTCTCACTTTGAAATTGCCGATTATTCTTGGAACAGTGGCGATCTTCTTCGTGCTGCCTTTCGCTCCAAAGATCTGCAGACTCGTCCTGGGTCCGGAAAATTGGATCACCAGGCGTTTTGAAAATTCAGCGGCCAAAGTGTACTGGCACGACAGAAAGCTTGTGGCAGCCGCAATCGCCCTTTCCGTTGTGCTTCAGCTGGTCATAGTTCTTGTTCATGTGACCGTCGGTCTTGCCCTCGGCTTGACCATGATTCCCATCTGGTACTACTTCGTTTTCTATCCTTGCGTGGCGGTTCTGGGCTTCGTTACTCCGAGCTTCAACGGCATCGGCATCAGAGAATGGGCCTATACCTATTTCCTGACTTTCATCGGCGTCGACAACTCTCACGCACTTACTTATGCGATGATGTGGCTGGCACTGACAACTCTTAGCAGCCTGGTGGGCGGTATTGTTTATTTCGCCGGTCATCTGCAAATCTCCAAAGAAGAAAGAGAAGAGTACGAGCACGTGCAGCAAGAGGAAGCAGAAACGGCTTAAAATCGCCCGTTTTGCGACCTAGTCAGGTTTCAGGATTGCCATGAGAACCAAAGTTGAGTTCGCTAGCGCCTGCCATCCCCTGGAAAACCCGCTGGTAAAGCAGGTTTTGCGGCATGCAGAAACTTGCTCTGTCTCTACCTATATAGTCGGTGGCTATGTGCGAGACAGTATCGCTCTGCCTGACAACTCAAGGGTTTCCAAGAGGGATCCGTTTGAATCCCATAAAAAACGCGATGTCGATTTTGCTGTTGCAGGCGGTCCGGCCTTCAATTTCGCCCAGGTAATCGCCACCGAGATGGACGGACATTTCGTCCCTCTCGATGAGGCTAACGACACGGCGCGTGTGGTTTTTGACGACGGCAGCATTCTGGATTTCGCCGGCTGCGTGGGCGGCACGATTGAGAGTGATTTGAAGCGCCGTGACTTTACCGTCAATGCTCTGGCCTGGGATAGTCGATATCCTGATGAGGTCCTGGATTTGGCCGGCGGGCTGAAAGATTTGCAAGCCAAATTAGTGAGAGCCGTTTGCCGCAATACCTTTGTAGAAGATCCGCTGCGGGTGCTTAGAACTTTTCGGTTTGCTCACCAGCTGGATGCTGAAATCGACTCACAAACACTTATATGGGTGAAAGAGCTGGTGGCGGGGCTGGAAAGCGTGGCACCGGAAAGAATCAATTTTGAACTCTTCGAGAGCCTGTCAGGACCTCTGGGTGGACACCTGACCGATCAGCTCGCCGAGTCCGGAGTGCTTGAGGTAATCTTTCCGGAACTGGTCGAATGTCGCAAAGTGACAGCCAATTCTTTCCACCATCTGGGCTTGTTCGAGCACAGCATCATTACGGTTTCCGAACTGGATAAACGCTGGCCGGAGTTACCGGCATGGATGCATGAGAGTTCAAGAAGAGAACTCACATCCGGCGTCACCCGTCTGGCTGCCACCCGACTGGCCTGCATTTTGCACGATATCGGCAAGCCGGGCACCTGGGAAATAACTCCGGAAGGGCGGCATACTTTTGTGGCTCACGACAAATTAGGCGCGCAAATGACCGCTGTTATCGCCGCCAGAATGCGCTGGTCACGACCCATTGAGCGCTTAATCACTCGCCTGGTCGAGTTTCACTTGCGCCCTGGTCAGCTGTTTCACCAGGGTCCGCCCACTGAAAGAGCAATCAACAGGTTTTACCGCACGGTTCAAGACGACGTTCCTGAACTTATGATGGTTGCTTTTGCGGATCTGGGCGCCACGCGTGGAGCCGGGCTTTGCGGTGAAAACCGCGAAACGCTGGACAAGGGGCTGGTCTCGCTGATGCACGGCTATCAGGTCTTTCTCAATGAGATTGTCACGCTCAAACCCTTACTGGGCGGTCATGACATTATGCAGATTCTCAATTTGAAGTCAGGACCTGTGGTTGGAGAGCTTTTGAAAGCCCTGGAAGAAGCACGAGATTTGAGAGAAGTCGTGGATCGTTCACAGGCTGAGGCTTTTGTGAAAGAACTCTACACGCAAAAGTATTGCAAATAACGTTTTTAGGCTTGGCAACTATTAAGTGGTGTTAAACAAAAAATTTCCGGGCATAAAAGTCTCGGTGAGATAGAAACCGATTTCGGTTCTTGAAGCCAGTAACTATAGCGGTTTCCAAGGGTTGGGCAGCAAAGAGCTTAACCAGCGAATTATGCGCAACCGCGGGTCGGAATCACACATGCAGGTGACAGGCAATGAATACCAGGGCAGATAAACTCCGCAACTACACGATAATCGCCAGATTGGATGATGCCATTCCACTGAACACCGAAGAGTGGGTCACTGTTGAGCGCTTGCTGAATCAAATCAGTGAGTTTGTGCCGATTTCCATGCTCAATAACGTCACCGAAGCGATCATCTCCTATGCTGATGATCAAGCCAGAAGAGGATACTTGCTAGGGCAAGAAGACCTCGTCAAAGAGCTGAAGAACAAAGCTCAACGCATAGCCTAAGTGTAAAGAGACTGGTAGATGCGGCTCATTGGTTAGCCTGCAATTTGACCCAGTCGAAAATGCATCGGTAAACGCCACGGATTCGAAAGTTTCGTGGCGTTTTGCATTGGTTGGCGCAGAGCAAGTTCAGCATGCTTTTCTCTTCTGGCAGACAAGCGGCACTTGCTGTCCTAACTTCGACAATCTTCACGGGAAGGAAAGTGAATTCCTAGCGCAAATAATTGAGAGGATTGTTCGGCTTGCCATTGACGCGCACTTCGAAATGCAAGTGCGGTCCGGTTGAAAAGCCGGTGGTGCCCTCGTATCCGATCACATCACCTTTGCCTACATTGTCGCCGACAGCAACAGCCGCACGCGACAAGTGCGCATAAAGTGTAGCCATATCGCTGCCGTGGCTGATGATCACCACTTTTCCATAACCGCCGTACCATCCGGTAAAGAGCACACTGCCACTGTCGGCGGCGCGAATTGCCGAGCGGTTAGGACCGGCCAGATCGATGCCGGTGTGGAATTTTCGCACGCCGAATATTGGATGCCGGCGCCAACCGAAAGGTGAGGTTATATGCGCTTTGAGCGGCATGGAAAGATTGCCCGATCCAGTTTGAGCAGGCTTGTTGGAACTTCTTGCCGAGCGCTGCATGGCCAGAATTTGTGATTCCAATCTATGCGATTCGCTGGCCAGTTGGTGTTCGGCCTGTTCATAGAAAGCACGCTGACTCTTCAACTTGGTTGCCACCTGCTCTTGCTCGAAGCGAGCTTTGGCAATGTCTAAAGCTTTTTTGGCAAATTCGCTGACCATGCTGCCAATCTTGTCTTTTTCATCGGCAAGCGCGCCTTTGCGTGAGTGCAGAACGGCTGCTTTGGCGCGCAATTCATTGAGAAGTTTTCTGTCTTCTTCGGCCACACGTTCCTGAAAATACATGTTGTCCAGAAAAGATTGCAGTGAATCCATTTGGAAAAGCATTTCCAAAAAGCTTAGTCGCTGCCCTTCGTAGATTTCGCGTAAGCGTTTTGCCGCTCCGGCTGTCAGTTTTTCTTCTTTAGTCTGCGTCACCGTGAGCACTTGCACAGTTTCAATTAGTTTATGCTCGGTGCGTTTCAGCTGGTGCTTGGAGTCTACGAGCTGACCAGTTGCCGTGTTGAGCTTCTTTGTGATGCTCGACAATTTGATCATTGCCAGCTGCTCTTTTTGACGAGCCTGAGCAGCTCTTTCATGCAATTCCTTGCGGCGTTTTTCGATCTGCAGGAGCTTGTTTTTGGTTTCCGGCGAAACGTTCGGATTTTCGAGCAGGCGGTTGTTTGTGGCTTGACCTTGCGCGGCAAGACACAAAGCCAGGCATACGGCAGTGCCGAACATGACCGGGAGTTTTTCAGATCCTTTCCGAACTCGAGTTGGAGCTAGAGAAATGGATTTCGCCTTCGACATCCTGAGAGAGTTTCCTTTCTATTACTGAACAAGGTTTTCCAGCGGGTGGCGACATTTCGAGCGTTCGCCTGTTTTGCAGAGTTGAGGTAGTCAAGAGATGACTGCTTGTCAGTAAGGGGTAAGGATGAGTTTACCATTGCCAAGCTGGAAGATTCAGTTGTTTATAAAGCCCTTAAGTCTAGAAGGGCTTAAGTTTCCGGTCATTTCTACCGGAATGGCGAATGTTCAGGGTCGATACGGCGGCAGCACTTTGCTGTTCTGCTCGGAGGCAATCGGTCCAAAGGAAATAAAAGGGGCTATCTATGCCTATCTTAAGTATGAGGGCACGATATAATTCTTAGCGGTTTAGATGCGGAAACATTGCCGAATAAGGCAGGTAAACTTTCGCATTGCGGATTTATAGTTTTTCATTTTGTCCATCTCAAACGCCATTTTTAAAAGCCAATTCAAAATCAGGATCAATTCTCATGTTGAAAGAAGTTGTGAAGTATCCGCTCTCGATCCGTGGTATCGAGTCCAAAGAGTTCAATGAAGTAAAAAGCCCATTCAACGGTGACACCATCGCTGCCATCGGACAGGCCGATGAGAAAGCGATTGATGCAGCTCTCAGCGTTGCCGAAGATGTGTTCAAGAACATCATGCGCACCATGCCTGCACATCAGCGTTCTGAAATTCTGCACAAGGCATCGAAATTGCTCATTGAAAATAAAGAAGACATTGCACGCACTATTGCCCTGGAAGGCGGAAAGCCGATTAAGGACGCCCGTATTGAAGTGGCTCGTGCGGCCAATACGTTTCTTTTAGCCAGTCACGAAGCAATGCGCCTTGACGGTGAACAAATTCCCATGGATATCACTGCTGGAAATGAAAATCGCCTCGGTCTGGTTTTACGCGAACCGCTCGGTATCATCGGTGGTATTACACCCTTTAACTTCCCCTTGAACCTTGTCGCGCACAAAGTTGCCCCAGCTATTGCTGCAGGCAATTGCATCGTCTTGAAGCCTTCGTCTCAAACTCCGATCGCGTCCATAAAATTGGCTGCCATTCTGAAGGAGGCCGGCTTGCCCGACGGTGTTTTGCAAATCATTCCTTGCCGCGGCTCCAAGGGCAACGCGCTGGTTAAGGATCCGCGATTGGCCGTTCTTACCTTCACAGGCAGCCCGGAAATCGGCTGGCAGATGCGCCGCGACGCCCATGCCGGAACCAGACTGGTTTTGGAGTTAGGCGGCAATGCAGGAGTAATCGTTCATGACGATGCCGACCTCGATTTGGCAGTGCGTGGAGCCGTGCGCGGCGGATACGCTCATGCCGGACAGACATGCATCTCCGTTCAACGTGTGTATGTTCAAAAGAATGTCTACAAGAAATTTGTCGATAAATTTGTCGAACTGGTCAAAACATTGAAAGTGGGCGACCCGCTTGATGATTCCACTGATGTCGGTCCATTGATCGATGATGGGGCGGTTGAGAAAACTCTTGATTGGGTGGACAAAGCAGTCAAGTCCGGTGCCAAAGTCTTGACTGGCGGCAAAGTGATAAGCAATCACCTTGTCGAGCCGGTTGTTCTTTGCGATACAAACGCGGACATGCTGGTTGTCTGTCAGGAAGTGTTCGGACCCGTCGTTTCGATCATGCAATATGACACCATCGATGAGGCAATCGCCAAAATGAATGACGGACGCTTCGGGCTGCAAGCCGGTGTCTTTACGAGCAATCTCGATATTGCCTTCAAGGCGGCACGCACTATCGATGTAGGCGGCGTCATGGTCAACGATGCTCCGACATTCCGCTCCGATCACATGCCATATGGCGGTAGAAAGGAATCCGGATTGGGTCTGGAGGGTGTGCGCTATGCCGTGCATGAGATGACTCAGCCGAAATTCATCTGCTTGAACTTGAACATCAAGTAAAAGGAGACGCTATGAGCACTACTGCTTCAGACGGCTGCAAATGGCCGGCTGTCAAACAAGTTGCAGGCGAACTCATAGTCTCTTGCCAGGCGAGCACGGGAGAACCTCTCTGCTCGCCTGAGCATATCCTTGCCCTGGCCCTATCTGCCATCAATGGCGGTGCCGGCGCCTTGAGATTGGAAGGCGTCGATAATATAAAGCTGGTGCGCACTAAAACCAAATTGCCCATCATCGGGCTGACCAAGGATGACACAATTCCCCCGTCGGAACGTTTGAAGAAGGTCTACATCACAGGTTCATTTGCTGATGCAGAATCTTTGGCTGTCGCCGGAGCCGACATCATTGCCCTTGATGCAACAGCCAGACCACGACCGGATGGGCTGACATTGAAAGAACAAATAAAAAAAATTCACGACCATTTGAACCTGCCGGTCTGGGCCGATGTAGCCACGTTTTCCGAAGGCGTAGCAGCGCGCGAGGCAGGAGCCGACGTGATCTCCTCTACCATGTATGGATATACTGAAGAAACGGTACTGCCGCCCGAGCACGGGCCTAGTTTCGAACTATTGAAAGATCTCTGCCAGCATATGGATTGTCCTGTAATTTTGGAAGGCCGTGTTTGGCATCCTGATGAAGTGACTCGCGCCTTCGATGTAGGCGTGCACGCAGTCGTAGTCGGCTCGGCAATTACCCGTCCGCAACTTATTACTGAAAGATTTGTCAAAGCGATACCGGCTCGCAAGAACGAACGCAATTGATAGACAGGGGTAACACTTTCTGATGCAGACGCAATTTAGCTTCTGGTTATACCCGCTGATCCTCTTTTCCGTGCTCGCTCTGATCATGCGCTTGCAGCTCGGATTTGCATGGGCATGGGGTTTCATCCTTCAGGTTTCATTGATCGGACTTTGCGGCATTCTTGGACTGACGATCGGACCGGATTGGATTTTCGCTCCTGTCGGCTGGCTTCTCTTCGTTTTTTTTGCAGTCGTTCCCAGATTGCTGCTCTCAAGGCTCGATACATGCGTCTCTCTTTTGCGCGCCAATCAAGCAATCGAATATGCGCACAAACTCAAGTATTTTTATTGGGGACAACCCGGCCAATTCTGGATTGATATGACGCGAGCTAATTCGCTCTTTCTGGAAAGAAGAGTTGATGAGGCGCTAGAGCTGCTTTCCGCCTGGGAAAAGCGCAAATTGCCCAAAGCGGTCAGCGACGTGATTCACACTTACAGACTATCCGGTCGGGCAGTGCTTGGTCAGTGGCAGGATATTGTCGACGAGTATGAGGCGGCTGTCGCTAGTCAAAAAAATGTTTCTCACCGTCTGTCCCTGGCCGCTTCCAGGGCTTATCTCGAGGTTGGAAACGCCGATCTGGCTGCGCACACACTGGAGAAATCCCAACTTAGCGAATCAAGAGCCAGTACCAAAAGTGTTGCTTTGACTTTGCTTCCCTATTTTGCCTTGCTGGGAGCAGAGCAGGACACGGAAAAAATGTTTGCCGTCGGCGACACCGGCAAAATGGCTCTGCCTGAGTATGTGAAACTCTATTGGCTGGCGCGCTGCCAGGTTGCCGCTGAGAAAGTTGGAGAGGCAAAAATCCAGTTTCTCAAATGCACTCAGTTAATTCAGGAGCAGAATGGACCGGCCAATTGGCTGGCCCGTGTTCAAAACCAGCTCGACCGCATCAACAGATCCGAAATAGTTCACTTGAGTGGAAACGTGCATGATGCCGTCCTTCGAGGGCGAAAGATTTTTGAGCAATGCGAGTTTGTCGAGAAAGTGATCTTTCCTACGAAAGCGTCTTTTGTGGTTACCGCTCTGGTCGTTTTGATCTTGACTGTCGAGTCGCTCAGGTTTTTGCCAAACAGTTCCATTGCTATTAATCTCAGTCATATGTTCGGCAGGCTTGATGCTCACTACGTCATGCAAGGGCAGTGGTGGCGACTCGTCACCTATCTTTTCCTGCATGCTCATATTTCACATGCGTTGTTGAACGTGATCGGTTTGTTCTGGTTCGGCCGGATGGCGGTGAATATTTATGGTCCCGGCAGATTCGTCTTAATCTATTTTGCCGCAGGTATTCTGAGCGGAATGAGTCATGTACTGCTTGCACCTGAGATGCCGGCAGTCGGCGCATCAGGCGCTATCATGGGCATCTTCGGTGCGGTAGCAGCCGGAATCTGGAGACTGAAAGATCGCCTGCCTAAAGGAGTAAGGCGCCAGGAATTGTCCTGGATGCTCGGATTGGCACTTTCTCAAGTGGTGCTCGATCGCTTCATGCCGCATGTCGCATCAATGGCTCATCTGGGCGGACTGGTTTTCGGGTTTCTTATCGGTCTGCTTTTGCAGCCCAAGCAACCGAATAAAAATTCCGACTTAAAAGTGGTAGTGCAAGAAGCCTAAGTCAAAACTTGCTCTGGTCGGATCTGAAAAAATCGTCTATTTCATGGGCTCGCAAACTGCCGTCTTTAGAGAAAAGCAGCCCTGCTTTATCCTTGGCTTGTTTCCAATTCGCTTTCACTGAAAAACCGTTCTTATCGATTGGAACCTCTTTAATTTTGTTGGTGGTTAGTGCTCTGCACCACCGGGGCGAGCCGAGTTTCATCACTTTAGTATCGCAGCTCAAAAGAGGTGCTCGCTTTTGCATGAGTGAAACCGGAATGCCAATATCAAAACGGTTCAGCCCCAGAAAGCGGCACCATATTCGGTGTGCCGAAGGACTGAGGTAAGTATTGTCAATACAAGTCACATCTGCAACATGTTGTCTGCCCAACTTTCCGAGTTTGGCGAAACCTTTGTAGACTTTGGCCGGACGCCCCTCGAACACGGTTTGAGTTGGCGTTTCCCACTCATCAATTGAGATGGGCAAAAAATCCTGATTGAGATCCAGCAGGTAGGCTTTTACCGTTTGGACGAAATAGACCTTGTTTTCATTGTTGTAGAGAGTTACGGAATTAGCTGATTGCTCTTTCCATATTGAACCGCCCATCCTGCTTTGTATGTGTATGGCATTTTCTGTCGCCCGACCTTTGAAGTTGGCGAAAAGGTCACTGGTTCCTTCGATGTACAACATTTTGTCATGAGGCGGACCATTGGTCGCTCTCTTCTGACCAGCAACGGCCGGCCGATCCATGCTCACCGTAAAGACACAAATAGAAAGCGCAAGCAAGCGCAGCATCGTGACTGCCGCCTTGGTTTCCTTGATTGGGGATTTCGACTCCATAGCCCGCCGGATCAATGCCGCAAACTGCTATCAATATTCCCTTTTCAGGCACTGTTGGCAATGAAATTGCAGCCGGGCGAACTAATTATGTCCAGTCGCAACAGCGTGTTTAACTTTGGGCTTTTTGAGATGGGCGGCAATCTTATGTGACTTCGAAACAGCCTTTGAAGTGTGGCTAGTCGCTGCTTTTATCGGATAGCTCTCTTCATAACTGGGATAGCATCCGCCGGCAGTGCTATAGCTGGCATTGCAGAGAACAATTACGACAAAAATGAATAAGCAGAAAACCGGGACGCCGAGTCCATCCGACCAGCCATGTGGGCGCTGGAAAGTAAAAACCTCAAACCAGTCTCTTCCTTCGACAACAGCAATGAATGTCCAGACCACAAAGAAAATGAAGAGTCCGAGCAGTTTGATTTCGAGATACATAGAAACTTAGAATTTGTTGAGAGCGTTTTGCCATCATATATCCTGGTCGCTTTGCAACAGTGCAGGTTCAGTATCTCTTAAACATCGCCTGCCCGCAGCGCATTTTCTCCGCCATTATCGACTTTGCTCAACTACCGGTTTGGCAAGGCTGAAGCGGATAGTTGAACCGACTCCGGATTTTGATTCGGCAAAGATCTGACCTTTGTGATGTTCCACGATTTTCTTTGCTATGGGCAGCCCCATACCTGTTCTTCCGCCCTCCGGTTTGCCGTCGATGCGATGGAACAGTTTGAAAATTTCGCGACACTCGTCGTCTTTAATACCGATGCCATTGTCTTGAACGGAAAACCACCAGCAGTCAGGACTTTCCTCGACCTCGATATTGACGATTGGCGCCTCTCCAGGTTTTCTGAAATCAATAGCGTTGTCTATCAAACTTTTGAACAAGTAATGAATTTGCGCTTTGTGTCCTAAAACAATCGGCAGAATGGCGCGATGAACTCCGGCGTTATTGGTCTCGATTTTGGCGCGCATCTCGTTGAGAATGTCGTCGACAAGCCCTGTCAGGCTGATCTCACGCGCATCCGTCTCCTGTTTGTTTATACGCGCATAAATCCATAAATCATCTAGCATGCGCTCGATTATTTTGCTGGCGTTCACTACTTTCTCGATGAATTCATCAGCATCAGATCCAAGCCTGTCTTTATAGCGAATGGACAGCAAATTCAAATAGCTGGTGACAATGCTAATAGGCCCTTGCAATTCATGTGATACGGCAAAAGCCAGATTTTGCAGTTCTTTGTGTGATTTGGCCAGTTCTTTAGCAGCCAGTTCAATCTTTTGAGCGGCAACTTTTTGCCCCGTGATATCGCGGAAGACTCCAACGCCGCCGACAATCTGTCCGTTCTCATCGCGCAGCGGAGTGGCGTTAATGCTGACCCAGACTCCCTCCGGCACATTCTCGTTGCGTATCCATGCTTCTTCCTGGAAAACTGTTTCTCCATTTATTGCGCGAGTCATCGGCAATTCTTCCGGAGGGCACAAAGTTGTCTTGTCGGGTTTGAAAATTCCGAAGTAGCTGGGCCATACTTCGCGTTTGCTGTCGGTAACGCTTCTGCCGATTATTTCTTCGGCTTTGCTGTTATATACGATGAAATTGCATTTTTCATCAGCGACGATGACACCATCCACCATATTGTCCAAAATAAGGCGCAGCATGTCGAAATTGACGATTGGAATAGTTTCAGTGTCAAGTCCCATA
>PNKB01000024.1 GCA_013997645.1 Cyanobacteria bacterium PR.3.49 | reverse complement strand
GACTGGAATACCGAACAACTTGCCTGCAAGCACATTGGAAGTAGCGTCGCAACCGCCGATATGGGCAGCCAGACTGGCTGTAAGCCCGCCATCGATGCCCTGTGCGCGGCGCAAACCAAATTCAAGAATACTTCTTTGTCCGGCAGCCTCTCTTATTCTTGCCGCTTTGGTGGCGATGAGAGTTTGAAAGTTGAAAATGGTCAGTAGCGCTGTTTCCAGAAGTTGGCAATGAATAATTGGTCCCATCACTCTGACCATGGGTTCATGCGCAAATACAATTGTTCCGTCCGGCACCGCATCGATATCAACAGTCAGTTTCAAATCACTCAGATATTGAAGAAATTTTTCTTCGAATAATGGCTCTCCATCATGCCCTTTTAGAGTGGCAAGATAGTCGATGTCGGTTCTATCGAAGCGAAAGTTATTGATGAAGTCGACCATGGTCGAAAGACCGCAGCTGACTGCATAGCCACCATTAAAGGGATTTTTGCGAAAGGACAGATGATATACGGCTTCCTTCGTATGCGAGCCGGTTTTCCAGTGGGCATACGCCATCGTCAACTGATACAAATCAGTAAGAAGACCCAGTGATTCTCTGTAGAGTCTGTAAAGCGTCAAACCAATCTCCCTATTTTCTCTTTCTTTTTGCTTTGCTCTTCGACTTGGCCGGCTGTCCGGCATTTTTATCTGTGGATTGTGATGATGGGCGACTCTGCAATTCACTGTCAGGTTCCGGAACATTGAAATCAACATCAAAATTGATCTTCTCGGCGCCGGATGTTTCTTCTGTTTCTTCTTTTGCTGTTTTCTTTGTCTCAATCGGCTTGAATATCGCCAAAAGAGTGGGCACATACAGAACCAGACAAACTAACGTAAGGAAACCCATCATTCCATTTGGATCGGCATTTTTCGGCCAGACAGTTCGCAAAACAAACCAGAGCGGCGGAATGGGCAGAAGCCAGAAAAGCAGCCATACATAAAGCGGAAGGTTGGCAAACCTTTCTGGCAATTTAAATTTGGCTTTGCCGGCAATCAATTCGACCAGCAGTTTGAATGCCACCACAGTCAGTGTGGCAAGCGCACAGAGGCTGCTGTCCAGTCCTCGCAAAGTGCCGACAAAAAATGCAAAAGCAGCAACAACCAGTATGAAAAGACCGAAACGACCCAGGTAAAAAGGTGGGTCCTTGATCTTGCGTCCTTTGTATCTGTCTTGATATGACATCAGATGCTTTGCGCTTTGACTTACTTGGTGGTGGTGCGACTCTTAAGTGAGGATTCGATCTTGGTTGCCTCGGCCACCCGATTGGCCAGTCTTAGATAAACGGCATACGAGCGCAGCACCATTTGCTCTGAGGGGCTGGATGACCCGCCATCCAAAAGTGCCACTGATTTTTTGAACCAGGTGTCTGCATCCGGAATCTTTCCGGATTGAGCAGTCCTCATCGCTTTGATGCAGTAGGCCTGGGCAAGGTTTTGCTTGACTACTTTCAAACTCGGGTCGATTTTATGCGCCTTTTCCAGACGTTCCATTGCCATTTCCAGATTGCCCGAATTGAGTGCGGTGGCGCCTTCATTGTTTAGTGTAAGGGGGTTGGTCGTATCAGTGGCGATGGTAATCTCAGCTTTGTGCACGGCAACAGAATCGGAATACAAGCGCTTGACGGTGTTCTTGTCTCTTTCGGAAAGACCTCTGTCGCCCGTAGAAAGGGGCATCGAGCTGTACATAACATCATTGTGCTGAGGACTATGTCCCATCAAACCTAATGAATGTCCAATCTCGTGCAAGCATATCCAGCGCATCAAACCATCATTCATACGTTGACCTGGCGACGGATCAAGAGTAAGAACAACAATTTGCGCTGTCGTTATGCCTTGCGGTCCTGGATAGATTTTTGCCTCTCCACCCTCTGCCGGATTGGAAACAGCCTTTATGTCATTCGAGAAAGCAAAGGAAATGTCGCTTTTATCTTTGTCGCTGACGTAGACAAAACTGATCTTGCCTTCGGAAGAATCTGCCCATTCCTGAAACGATGCCTTAACGGCGTCCAGATAACTGGGTTTGTATCCGGCAACTGATTGCGACGGTGCCAGGTAGACCTTAATCGGCATGTTTTTGGCAGTCCATTTGGTAATTGCTCCGCCCATGCTGATTGCATTGAAATAGTCATCTTTTCCTGCACCATTTGCACCATTTGCACCATTTGCATCTTTTGCATCTTTTGCATCCTGCTGCGAGCGCAATTTCGATTCACTCTCCAGCATTGATATCAGACCTTTTACCTTCGGCATGAGGTCACTGTTAGGATGGCGATTTTGAAAATCCTTAAAAACGCGGATCGCATCTTCAGTTCTGCCGACTGATTGGTAAAGACTGCCCAGGGTCATTTCGGCAGCTGGAAGATTGGGATTGAGAGCAACTGCTTTTTCGACATGCACTATGGCTTCATCAGTGCGTCCGACTTTGGCTAGAGCCATGCCCAGGTTGTTTTGCACTTCCGGTAATTCTGGCGCAAGCTGCTCGGCTTCAGTGAGCATCTCGAGAGCCTTCTCCGGCTTGCCGGCACTCATGAGCATTTCGCCGGCGTTTTTGCAGAGAATCATGGCTTTGCCGATGTTTTCCGACACCGGCTGCCCGTTGACAACATACTGCTGCTGCGCCTGGGCAAGGACCGATTGAGGGATGGCGATGCCTTGAAGAGCGACCAGCATTGCGCTGAAACTCAGCAGTTGGCGTTTTGACAGGTAAAGTGACATGCGCAGCCTTTCGATTTGCTAACTACTTATATATGACCACATTCAATGATTACCACGCCAAAGGCTAGCCAATTCGCGCTCTTACGAATTAATCGAGAAGGGAGATTAATTCCACTGTTTGAATATTTTGTTAAGGCGCTGAGAAGTTATACTTCACTCATCCTCTTTCAAGAAACATTTTTGGTCGTGAGCGGCAGGAGTACTGTGTCATGACGGTCGCGTTTGCACCTGTACAAATTAGTCAAAAGACCGGAACCGGCATCAAGCCAGGCTTTCCGTCCGTGGGCGTGATCGGCAGTGGGCCGGCGATGCTTACCATGGCGTGCTATTTAAGTGGCCGCGGCTTTCCTATCCAAGTGCTCGACCGCGAGCAGAATCTACCCGGTCATGCTTCCTCGGTGACGGCTGAAGGTGCCATCAAGGGACATTACGACAGACAAACATTACAGGTGCGTCCCGAACATGTTTTGTCCGAGAGTGTGTATCTGATCGTTGTCGCCGAGTCCGGACAATATCGAGAATTAGCCTGGTCACTCAGCCCCTGGATGAAGAGCAAGCATATGGTCATGCTCTATGGTGGCGGTATTGGTGCCTGTCTGGAATTCGACAAGTATTTGCTGGCCAACGGTGTTGCCGGTGTGAGAGTGGCAGAAATAGACCCGCTTTTCCATTGCCAAAAGCAGAGCAGTGCCACGGTAAAAGTTCATGCAATCAGGCAGTGGGGGCAGTTCGCCTCCACCGATCCGGAATCGACTTTCGACTGCGCGCCCATGGTCACAAGACTGCTGCCCAAAGTCGAAAGTGCTGCAAATCTGCTCAGCCGCGGACTTTGCGACTATCAATCCGTTGTCTATCCGATTGTTGAAGCATTCGGCGCCGATGCCGAGATGGCCGCAGCGCTAAGCGAACTCGTTAACACAGCATCCGGCAAATTCGATCTTGTTTTCAATCATATTGAACACGAATTGAACGCAATTGCTGATGTTTACTCAACACCCAGAGTCTCAACCGTAAGCAATATTCGCCGCATGTATGGAGCAATTGCAGGCAGTTCGGCTGAAGCTGTGGCGATGGTGCCGAAGTATGGGCAGGGCGCTCCCTGGCAAGATATGATCAAAACTTTGAGCGAAAGTATCTCGACTGTCTATGTGCCGCTTTATGAATTGGCTCGTTTAGCGAATCTCAGAACCCCGGCAATCGATTCTGTTATAAATATGTCCGCCGTCATGTGCGGTGTTGATTTCCTTACCCATGGACGGACACTTAGTCGAATGGGACTGCAAGGTCTGAGCCAGAGAGAGATTGTCAGAAAGTTGAATGGTTAGTACCGGTCGCCTCCAATCGCGTCATTCGGGCACGGTTTGGGTAATGGGAGCGCTGCTTGCAGCCTCTATCGAACCAATTATTGTCAAGTTTGGATTTCGCGGGCATCTCAGTCCGTGGCATTTGTTCATCCTGAAAAGTGTCTTTGCTTCGCTGCTTTGCGCATTCGTTTGTGTTGTGCTCAAGCTCAAATTAAAGAACCGATCGGACATCAAAAAATTGCTCGGTGCGAGCTTTCTTCTAATCGGCACCAACTTGTTTACCATGTTTGCTCTCTACTACATCTCAGCAGTCACTGTGATCACGGTCGTAACAACGACACCGGCACTGGTGGCAGTATTGAACCAGCGTTTTGGTCGTGAGGAGCTGGAGCGACTCTTTTGGCCAGGCTTTTGGCTGTCCTTTCTGGGAGTGATCTTGAGCATCGAACTTTCACAATTCATAGTCCAACCGCTTGGTTTGGCATTGATGTTCGGCGCGGTGATCACGTCTTCGTTTTACCGTGTGCAAATGGAAAGGCTGACTGACGAAATCGCCCCGGCTCTGGCATCGGCTTGCACAATGGCTGTAGGAGCAGTTTTTTCCTTGCTGGTAATTCTGCCATTCAATCTCAATATGCCGCCTAATGCCTGGTCGTTCGGAATATGGATCGGCCTTGCCGCAGGCTTGGCCAATATTGCATTTCTCTATGCGATAAAGACTGTCGGCGCCACAAGAATTTCGGTCATTACTATGCTGCAAAGACCCTTGCTTATAGTTGCAGCGGCCCTGCTTTTGAAAGAACCTGTCACTGCCGCGCAGGTAATCGGTGTCATTTTAGTGATTGCCGGAACGCAAATGGCACGCGTTAAACGGCTCGAGAATGTATCAGCCGAGCCTGCCCCTGCAGCTTAATCAAAGGACTGCCTGGATTCTATCTCTCTTTGGATAGTGTCCAGAATTGATTCCAAAGCGACTATTTCTTTTATGGTCTCGTCCAATTCTGAAAGCAGGTCTTGGGCAATCTTTTCTTTGTCCGAATGCTGAAGCGATTCGTGCACAAGCCTGGAGAGCTTTTCTCTAAATGAACCAAGTCGTATACTGACTGCTTCCTTTTTGGAATAAATACGCCGGTCGGTCGTACGGTCGGGGCGCGGTGGTGATTTCTCATTCGAGATTTCATCATCGTTTTCAGGCGCTTCGATGCCGATATTCGAATTTGATTTTGTCGATCGTTTTTCCTCTTTACGCTCATCTCGTTTGATTTGTTGTTGACGGCGCGCCACTTCCTCAAGGATTTCCTTTTCAGTGATGTTATTGACTTGCATGGGACCCATGCAGATCTGCCGCCAGGGGGCACCGGCCATGGCTTGTCTGACTATCACCTCGAAGACCTGCTGGCGCACTCCGGAGCCGTAGTTTGAAAAACCATAGGAACCATCTTTCTGTGCCGCCCTTCTATTTTTGAAGAGATTTCCGAAAATGAAAGTGACGCGTTCGTCAGGCATCTGCTCGGGTTCTTGAGAAATTCTCAGACCGCAATCCGGACAGAAATTGCAGGGCTCTCTTAATTCGTTGCCGCAATTGGTGCACATCATATGGCAAAACCCCCAGCGTTTTACCCATTATTTCATCAAGTCTTGAAAGCGCGATAGGGTTTTCCCCGGAAAACGCGCCCGCGGCAAATTTTGGATATTTCGCTAAAACTAGCTTTCCTGCCGCTCGAATTGAGCTTCGATGAGGCGGTTATAAACGCCGTTATGAGCGATCAAACTGTCGTGCGTGCCGGACTCGACAATATTGCCTTCCTCAAGAACCAGGATGCGATCGGCATGCCTGACCGTGGACAATCTGTGGGCAATGACGATGACCGTTCGCCCTTGCATGAGGTTATTGAGCGCCACTTGAACCATCTTTTCAGATTCATTGTCGAGAGAACTGGTGGCCTCGTCGAGAATGAGAATGGGAGCGTTCTTGAGAAACGCGCGGGCAATCGCCAGCCGTTGCTGTTGTCCGCCGGAAAGGCGAACACCGCGCTCGCCGATTGGCGTTGCATATCCTTCTTTGAGATCGCTGATGAAATCATGCGCGTAGGCAGCGCGCGCTGCCTGCTCAATTTCTTCTGTGGTGGCATCGATGCGACCAAGGCGAATATTTTCTTCTATTGTCGTATTGAAAAGAAAATTGTCCTGGGTGACGACGGCAATTCTCGAGCGCAAGGAGTCCAATTTGTATTGATTGACATTGATGTCGTCGATTGTGATGGCACCATCGGCGATGTCATAGAACCTGGGCACAAGATTAGCCAAAGTCGACTTGCCTGAACCGGACAGCCCGACAAGTGCGATTAATTGTCCGGCTGGAATTTCGAAATCGATATTCTTGAGCACGGGCTGATTGGTGCCCGGATACTGAAATGATACGTTCTCAAACTTGATTCGGTGCGGTTTTTCGTGAAGTTCAACGGCATCCGTTTTTTCCGTCAATTCAGGCTGCCGGTCGAGGACCTCGAAGATGCGTGTGGCGGCTGCCAGAGCCGGCTGTATGACGCCATTGATGCGGCCGATATTTTTGATCGGAGAATAAAGAAGCAGCAGGGCGATTACAAATGAAGTCAATGAACCCAGAGTCATGTGTTTGTGCACGACTTGATAGCCGGCTATCCACATGACTGCAGCGATACCGGCGGCGCCGATAAATGCCAAAATCGGCGACAACAATGCTTCATGACGTGCGGCTTTTATAGTGTTGTGGAAAAAACTTTGATTGGTGCCGACAAATTTGTCCGTCTGGAAAGACTCCAGATTGAAGGATTGAACTATTTTGGCACCCTGAATGGACTCGGACAAGACAGAAACAAGGTCACCGATTGCTTCCTGGCTCTTTCTTGAGGACTTGCGAATCTTTCGACCAAGTATGCCGACGGGCAGGACGATACAAGAAAGTATGCTGAGGGCGACGATGGCCAACCACCAGCTTTGCATGATTACAACGACGGCCAGAGAAACAAGTGTAATGACTCTACTGATCATTGATTGGAAAGTTTGGGAAATTGCATTTTCGACGATTGCCACATCGTTGATCATGCGTCCGATTAATACGCCCGACGACTGCCCCTGAAAGTAGAGAAGGGGCTGTTTTTCCAGGTGGCGGAATAGCTGATTGCGCAGGTCTCGAATAGCAGCGGCGCCCACATAACGAATGCAATAGGATTCCAGAAAGCGAAAAACGCCCTGAGAAGTGGCAATCACAAGAACAGCCAAGGGCACCCAGTAAATGAAGTGCTCGTGTCCTTCGACAACTATTTTCTGTAACCCCTGTCCGGCCAGCCAGGCGATTGCACCATCCATCGCTCCGGATGGAACAGCAGCAACTAGACCAAGCATGAACATCAGCCAGTAAGGCTTGATGTACTGAATCATGCGCAGATAAATCTGTGATTGAGTGGGTTCTTTCGCTTGCGCCAGCTCATTCGATTGACTGACAGCGTTTTTCTCTTTTGTCTTGTCCAGATCCACCTTTTCAGGCTTGATCTGTCCCTTTACGCTGTCCGGCACCCGATAATCTCCAGTATTTCCATGGCTGCATTTTTGGCAAAGTCGCCCTGCCCGAGTTGATCGCGCAATGATTTCAATTGCAGAGCGATTTCTTTTCTCAAAGCAGGCACATCCATCAAGTCGAGCGTATATTCTACGAGTTTCTCCGCTCGACAATCCAGTTGAATTAGTTCAGGCACAAGGTCGCGACCGGCAAGTAAATTCGGCCAGCCTACTCGTTTGACCGTCTTGAAACAAAGGACCAGGCAGTAACTGAGCCAGTCTCCGCGGTAAAAAATAATCATGGGCGTGCCGCAAAGGGTTGTTTCCAGCGTCGTAGTGCCGGATTTCGCCCAGACCAGGTCGGCTACGGTAAGCAATTTGTAATTCATCTCTGAGGAAACCAGCAAAAGACCGCTGTTTACACCTGTTTTTAGATCTACTTTGGCGACCTCATCGCCGATCAGAGCCGCGATGCGCTCGTTGGACTGTGAAAGAACGAACTGGATATCCGGTCTGACTGTCTTTATCCAGTTGACAGACTGGGCAACAACCGGCATATGGTCGGTTATCTCCTGCTTGCGACTGCCGGGAAAGATGGCTACCAACGGCTTCTGGGGATCGAGACCCAGCTCTTGCATCACTTCGGAACGTGAATGTTTTTTATCCCATTGCTCCGGATCGGCCATGAGCGGGTGCCCAACGAATCTTGCCGGTATGCCCTTTCTCTCGTAAATCGCTTGCTCGAAAGGAAAAATGACCAACATTTTAGAAACGTTTCTTGCCAGTTCGATCAAACGCCACGGTCGAGACCCCCATACCTGCGGCGAAATGAAATAAACAATCGGCAGGGACTTAAACCTGTTGCGCACAGCCGAGGAAAAACCGATGTTGAAACCGCCGAAATCCACAAGAAGCGCACATCCAGGCTTGCGCTCATCAATGGCATCGAGAATTTTTTGTCTGATGTTGGCGAACATCGGCACTTTATGAATTAGCCTGACGATGCCTACTGCCGCAAAGTCCTGGCAGTTAAACAGCAGCTCCACACCGGCTTTTTCCATTTGCGGCCCACCGACGCCGAATACATGCAGGTCCGGCTCCAATTCTTTGAGGTGTCCGACTAGCTTGGCCACATGTTTGTCCGCCGACATATCGCCGACGACTACGCAGATACTCTTTTTTGCGTTCTTACCACGGGGCGCATCGTCTGAGGCTGTCACTTCACTGTTCCACAGGTGAGGGCGACCGATCCGGATGCCAGCTTTATGTGCTGTACATTCAGTAAGCCGGCACGGACAAAGAGTTCGCTTATGCCTTCCGGGTCGGGATAATTGCGTTTTGATTCCGGCAAATAAGTGTAGGCGGCTCGATCGTTTTGCAGGACCTGGCCTATCAAGGGCACTATTTGGCTGAAATAAAAGCAAAAAAGAGGATGGAAAAGCAGACCTTCAGGTTTGCCCAAATCGAGATTGATCACCTTGCCGCCCGGTTTGACCACCCTTGCCATTTCGTCGATAGCCTTCTGGTAGTCGCTGACATTGCGCAGTCCGAAGCTGACTATTGCTCCGTCGAACAGGGCTGGTTGAAAAGGAAGGTTGAGCGCATCACCCTTAACCCAATCTAATTGAACTGCCGATTTGTTCTGAGCGCGGTGGCGTGCTTCTCTGTTTTTGGCTACTTCAAGCATGTTGCCGGAGAAATCCAATCCCGTCACCTGACCGGATTTGAGCCGCTCCGCCAGGCTGAGAGCCAGATCGCCTGTTCCGCAGCAAATATCCAGATAATGACCACCGCTTTGACCAGAAAGAAGCAGTTTTACGGCTTTTGCCTTCCAGAGCCTGTGCATACCCATGGAGATGCAGTCATTGGCCAGGTCGTATCCACGGGCAATACGATCGAATTGGCTCAGTACGTACTGAGCCTTTTCTTCTGTTGCGGGTAGCCGAAAAGGCATGCTTACTTGACTATACCGAATCCGGAAAGAACACAAAGAACGAGAAAAAGGAAGAACACACCCCAGGTAAGGCGGTCAAGACCGCTTTCAGCACCACGTCTGCCGCTGAACATCGTGGCGGCGCCGCCGATGCCTCCCATACCTTCACCCTTGGGTGCATGCAGAAGAACCATCAGGATCATGACCAATCCGAGCACGGCTTGTGCGACCAGAAGCACTGTGTAAGCGACGCTCATTTGTTGTTCTCCATCTTGATTTTGCTGATGCACAGGCGCGCCCGTGCCAGGGCAGATTATATCATTCGCTTGCTGCGCTTCCTTGCCGAGTCAAGCTTAGTTTTACCTTTAGCACCTGCGTTTTCCTGATTGCGTCCTTATTTCAATTGCTTAATCTATTGGATTTCGCCTGGATTTCGCCGGCATCTGGTATTACAGGCGGTACCAAAGCCGGCTTGAGATTTATTCTTATCTGCCATTTAATCCCCCAAAAGGGTAAATCTGGCAGCCCTCTTTTTTGGTATTACTATTAATAGGCGCGGTGTTTATATATAAACGCGAATCAACGCGAGCAGAGGCGAAATGTCTGGTAACGGATCGCAGTTTCGAGCTTTTATCGTGGGTGGAAGCCCGAGCGACAGGGATTCGCTGCAGAAAGCTTTTGACGGCGAAAGTGCTTTCACCTATATGGCGCCTCTGGAGCAGAAATGGACAGATTCGGTAAGCGACTTTCGCGTTGCCAATTGCCAGGTGTTATTTATCGGGCGCGAGATAACCGGAGGTGATCCCGAAGCCGTGATAAGGCAAATGTTCAGCGCGGCTCCGAATGCGCCCGTGGTCGTCTTTGGTGGTCCGGAAGACGAAGAGTACAGGCGCCGGCTGATCGGCTTCGGCGCCGTTGATTGCCTTGCCTCAGGTCGGCTGCGTCCGGAGTTCATCATAAGAGCGTCAATGAGGGCGGCTGAAAAGTCAAAAACTGAGGCCGGCAAGGGCACTGATTTGTCCCAGCTGGCCGCAGGAATGCTTTTCGAGCTCAGCCTGGACGGAGTTTTTGCTTATGACCAGCAATTCAATATCGCGCTCTGGAATTCACGCATGGAGAGCATTTTTTCAATCAGCGCTAAAGATGCTATTGGAAAACATGCTTTTGCAGTGCTGCCATTTCTGGAGGACATCGACGAGGACGAGATCTTTGTAGCGGTGAGACAGGGACGCGCTGTCACACCGCAGGAAAGACCGTTCGTTCATCCGAAAAGCGGACGCAAAGGCTTGTTCGAATCGGCATATGCGCCAATGAGAGACGCCCAAAATGCAGTAGCCGGAGTCCTGTGCCTGTTTCGCGAAACGTCTAAAAACGATGAGAGGCAGCGCCTTGCGGCTGTGCCGGCCGAGTCCGTTTTTCAAAAGCTGGTCGATAGTCCCTATGCCGGCATCCCAGGACCGATGGCCGTGGCAACTTCAAGAGCCGAAATCATGGCGTTCAATCAATCAAGAACAATTGAAAATGCGCCAATCGGCATCTGGAAACTGGACACCAAATTTCAAGTTGCGAAGGTCAATCCGACCGTCTGCCTTCAATTATCAAAAGCCGAATCCGACTTAATCGGCAAGTCTTTTTTCGCTCTTGTCACCAGCGTCAAAGAAGGCGTGCTCAAGCCGGTCTTGGAGAAGGGCGAGCGCATACATCTGGAGAATCA
Organism: Cyanobacteria bacterium PR.3.49; assembly: GCA_013997645.1. Classification (GTDB taxonomy): domain Bacteria; phylum Cyanobacteriota; class Vampirovibrionia; order Obscuribacterales; family Obscuribacteraceae; genus QKMZ01. The sequence continues at coordinate 32,048 of PNKB01000024.1, read as the reverse complement.
TTTTGCTCAAGCGAACGGCTCGAGCGAGAGCAACCCAGTGGTTTGGGATATGGCCGCCTGGCCTCTCAAAGGCGATAACGATGAAATAGTCGGAGTTTGCTTGAGCACTATGGAAGTGACCGAGCGGCGCCGCTTGATTCAACAAAGAGAGGATTTCGTAGCTACGCTCGTGCACGATTTAAAAACCCCTCTTTTGGGTGCCGAAAAAACTCTCGAATCAATGATAAGTGGGCTGGTCGGTGACCTGGATCCAGAGCAGAGCGACGTGCTGGGCATGCTGAAACGCAGTAATCAGCAGCTTCTGTCCATGGTGCAAAATTTGATCGAGTTCTATCATTATGATAATCAAACTGCCGCCGTTCATTATGAAGATGTAGATCTCAGCGAGCTTTTGCTTATATGTGTCGACGAGCTTTTCGCGCTTGCCCAACAAAAGGAAATTAAACTCTCGGCCAAAGTGCCTGATGGAATGCCACGCATCAAAGGCGATCAGTTGGGCTTGAAGAGAGTTTTTATCAACCTTATCGACAATGCCATCAAATTTTCGCAAAAGAGCGCTTTTATAGAAGTTAACGCTAAGAAGAAAAACAACTATATAGAAGTACGGGTGCGAGACACCGGTTTGGGCATCCCGGATTCTGACCAGGAAAAGCTGTTCCAGCGCTTCTTTAGAGGTGAAAAGGGCAAGAGATTTGCGGTCGGCACCGGACTGGGCTTGTATCTATGCAAGAAAATAGTCAACGATCATGATGGAAAGATAGACGTGGTCAGCAAGGAAGGACAGGGTTCTACCTTTATCGTCAGTTTGCCGGTGAAAAGAGATACTTGATCGGCCCAGACGCCGCTTTTAGACCAGCACCGAAAGAGTGATTGCAGCAATCAGCCCGGATATCACTCTTACAGGTAATGTTGAGCTGGTCATGCCAATGCTATCTTGAAGGTAACGGAAGAAATCCCGTCTACACTGAGCTTGAAAGAAGACCAATGACTAGTGCAATGGATAGTATCCAGGCGCTGGTAGTTGGAGGCTCCCCCATTACGACTCGCAGCACAAATGGCGAGTTCAGTCTTGGTGCGCCGATAACTACCATTACCGCCGAATTAAATGAAGCCTTCGCGGTTCTGTCCAGTCGCTTTTATGATGTGGTCCTGCTCAATGCTGACCTTCTGGGCACGGCCGCCGAGCAAATCATTCAAAAGATTGTCTTGCTCTCGCCTGGCAGCGTGATCGTTGTTTTTGATGAAGACGAGGATGAAGATAGGCTTTTGCAGTTGATCAAAATGGGGGCTGGCGAATGTTTGACCATTCAAGAGAGCAATCCAGTCAATCTACGCAAGACCATACTGAAACTTTTAGAACGCAATGACGGTGCCGGATGGCTTTCCGATCAGATAAGCCAAGCACTTTTGGGGAGCACGTTCGAAGGAGTAGTGGTTTGCGATGAGAATCTGCAGGTTCTTTTGTGGAACCCGGCAATGGAAAGGATTTTCGAGATTGATCGCAATGAAGCAACAGGAAGGTTTTTCGAAGAAACATTTGCCGGTCTTTCGCTCACCAATGAAAACGAAGAAATAGGCAGAGCCCTCCAAGGCAAGCGGGTGATTTCGCGAGAACGCTATTTTCATAATGAGGCGACCGGTAAGAATGGCTTCTTTACGGCATTCTATAGCCCTATGCGCAACCGTCGAGGAGAAATCGTCGGTGTGCTGGGGATTGTTAAAGACGTCACCAACAGCAAAATCAATGAGAGAAAATCATCTGAGATGGCTCAACGGCTGGTAGCCCTTACCAATGCCAGCTCTAACATGCAGTGGCTGAGCGATTCTTCAGATAACCGCGTTTTCTTCAATAAGCGCTGGCTCGAATTTGTAGGCAACTTGCTTGATGATGAAAGAGGCTGCGGATGGCGGCGGCATGTGCATCCGGAGGACTTGAAGCGATATCGAGAAACGAGCGAAAATGCTTTCGAGAGCAGAACGCCGTGGCATATTGAGGTTCGATTGAAAGGCTCTAACGGTCATTATGTAAGATATTTCGAGTCAGCATTCCCGCTATTTCTTGTCGACCAGTCCTTTATTGGTTATGTTGGCTATTGCACAGATATTAATGGTGGTCGCGTTACCGACCCACGCGTGCCGGCGGTCGATTTGACATCAACAACTTTCAATTCGTTGGCGATGTCGCCAATCGGCATTCTCAATCTCGACAAAGACCTGATAGTTCGCAATGCCAATCAGAGAATTGAAGACTTGTTTTGCATTCCAGTCAAAGAGCTGATTGGAAAAAAAATCTCGGATATTCTCGGTGCATTCGATCTCACCACACTGCAGGTGGTGCTCTCTCGAGCAGAAAGAATACAGCTGGACAATCATAAAGTGGTACTGGAAACAGAATCAGGGGAATCAGTTCGCTACTGGGATATCTCATTGTGGCCGCAGAGACTGGATGCAGACAATGCGACCGGTGTTTGCATGAGTTTTATTGAAGCGACGGAGCGCTACGAAAGCAGTCAACAAAAGGAAGAATTTATCGCAGCACTGGTGCACGATTTAAAAACACCCCTGATTGGTGCGGAGCAAACTCTGGAAGCGATGCTGACCGGCGCCATGGGTCCGGTGTACGCCGGGCACGAACAGGTGCTTTCGGTCCTGCAAAACAGTAATCGGTCGCTTCTTGCCATGGTGCAAAACATGATCGACCTGCACCGATGCGAAAACGACATTTTGCAGTTGTCGCAGCAACCGATAAAAATAGCCGCACTGGCGCGAGAATGCACCGAGGAATTGAGAGCCCTCTTCAACAGCCATGGAATTCAGCTTAAATGCCTTGTCGATCTCAAAGCCGAAAGCCTGAGTGTCATGGGTGATCGCATGGCCATCCGCCGTGTCATTCTCAACCTTCTGGATAATGCGCTCAAATTTACGCCCTTTGGCGGCTCCGTCGCGATCTCTATCAGAAGCGATGCTGATGCTATTCGACTGGATATTGCTGATACCGGTATTGGTATCAGTGAGGCAGAATGCGAAAAAATATTCACCAAGTCTTTTCAGGGCAAAATGGGAAGACAGATTCACGGCAGTGCAGGCATTGGATTGTTCGTTTGCAGAAAAATAATCAGAGCGCACAGCGGTGACATCACTGTGTCAAAGAATGCCCTGAATGGCAGTACCTTTACGATTGAATTTCCGCTTTGCAGCAAGCAAGAGATTTCTTGCCAGCCTAGAAACATTGATAAAGCTGGTTGCAATCAGGGTTGACTTGCGGGAGGTTGTGCATCTGGTTGCCGGCCCTCAGCCGGTTTTTCAGTTGCGCTCAGGTCAAGCAAACGATCGTAGAGCGAGCCGGAGTAAATCCTTTCACCGACGGTATATGCCACCATTGTCGTCATCAGGAGAGGCAAGAGCAAATTGAAGTCACGTGTAATTTCAAAGACGATAACGGTGGCAGTGATAGGTACACGGGCAACTGCGCTAAAAAAGGCGCCCATACCTGCTAATGCAAACAGGTCTGGAGCGTTGGATGCATTGGCCCATTCGCCCATCTCGGTGGCACCCAGCATATAACCGGCGGCGCAACCGATGGTCAAACTTGGTCCGAAAAGTCCACCCGGTGCGCCGGATATGTAAGAGATTATAGTGATGAGAAATGAGATCGCAAGGGCCGTACCGGCAAATTCCAGTGTCGGATTATGGGCGATGATCAGATACTTGATGCCGGCAATATTGTGCATCGATTGCGGCAAAAGAGCGACTGTGCATCCGCAAATCAAGCCGGCAATACCGATTGACAGCGGATAATTGTTTTTGAAAACTTTTACTCTCCACTTCATTCCCACAATTATGAGCCAATTGAAAAATGAACCTAGTGCACCGCAGACAATACCAAGAATAAAAAGGTATGGAATATCTTCAAATTGAAAGTGGCAGATGGGAAAGTCTGAATGTGAAGACAGATCCAGCGAATGATTGCCCAGCAACTGAGACATTGAGGCGGCGGCGAAACAAGCCAGACCTGCCGTAATAACGAAAGAACTGGAAACTTCTTTGACCAGTTCTTCAACGACGAAAATCACTCCGGCAAGCGGAGCATTGAAAGCAGCAGCTAAGCCGGCGCCGGCTCCGGCAGCAACGAACTGCCTTTTTACCTTTTCGCCGCTGGATAGCAGTGAGACAAACATTCCTGACAGGGATGCTCCAATTTGCACTGTAGGACCTTCTCTTCCCAGAGGCAAACCACAACCGAGAGCTAAAATACCGGCCACTAATTTAGCGATCATGGAGCGCAGATTCATGGGAATCTTATGACCGCGAAGAAATCCTTTGACTTGAGGTATGCCGCTGCCTGTGATTTCCGGTGCGATATATCTGACGATGACTCCGCAGAGAACTCCGCCCAGAAGTCCGAACAAAGGAAGCAACCAAGCGCGGTGCTCTGATTGGGAAAGTTGCAACCTCAAGCTGCCCAGCCATCCGACAGAATGGCTCAGTACATGTGCAGCGGCGGCTGTTAAAATCCCAACTGCCGCTATTTCTATCAAAGCTGTTGAATTGCGGTTTTTTTTGTCGGATTGGTCCGCTTTGCTTGCCTCTGCAGTCTTCTCGCCGGTGGAATTTGAACTTGCGTCAGATTCGCCGTCCGCACTGTCAGCCGGTGCTGATTGTCTGCCTAAGATTGAGTCAAAGAGCCGGTTTAGGTGATTCAAAATTGATCCGCCCTGAAGATACAGCTTAAGCCTAAGCCGAAGGCGGGGGCTCTTTTCGATCGAGAAACTTTTGCAGGATAATCGCTGCCGATTGCATGTCCACGAGCGCTTTATTCTTGCCTGTTTTGACACCCTGAACCGTCAGAGTGCGAATAGCTGAAATTGTGGTCAGGCGCTCATCTTCATAGACTATCGGCAAGCCTGTTTTTTGTGCCAACCTGCGGCCAAAAGAGCGCACCTTTTCCGCCTGCTCGCCTTCCGAGCCGTCCATGTGTTGCGGAAAACCAAGCACAATTTCAACAGCTCCATGCCGTTCTGCAATTTGCTGAACCGCCTCCAGGTCTCTGGCCATATTGACCCGTGGAATTGCCTCAATACCTGCTGCAGTAATTCCGAGCGGATCTGAAATCGCTACGCCGATGCTGGCATCGCCAATGTCAAGACCGATAATTCGTGGTTTCTGGCTCATTGTCACCATCTTACTTGACCCGAGCATTTGAAGGAATGAAGATGCGTCTAAGCAGAGATGGAGAATACAGGGGGCTCCAGTCAGGTAGAATATGCCGTCATGAAAATCTATTTGATGCGACATGCAACAGCGGTTGAACGGCTCGGCGGTGCCATTCTCAACGACTCTCAACGTCCGCTTACCGATGACGGAAGAGCCGAAACAAGAATGATGGCCAATGCGCTGAAAAGATTAAATGCCAAGCCGACGATGGTTGTAAGCAGCCCGTTGACCAGAGCCCGTCAAACAGCCGAAATTATCTTGGAAGTGTTGGGCGCGGACTGTGAATTGAAGATTGCTGACGGACTGGCTCCGGGAGGAAGTTCGAGCGAAGTCTTCAAGAATCTGAAAAAGCTTCCGCCATTTGAGGACCTCTTTCTGGTCGGGCACGAACCGGATATTGGCAGGTTGGCTGCTGATTTGATGCTGGGTGGTCCGGAAGTGATCATCCCCTTTAAAAAAGCAGCTGTGATTAGAGTCGATATTCAAGACTTGCCACCATCTTGGCCTGGCACCTTGAAATGGTTCCTGTCGCCTAAGGTCGCCAGTCTGATTGGCGCCAAGTGAAAAATAGAACTTAAACCGATATCGGTTTAAGTTCAAACCAAACATTCATCAGAAATTTTTACTCATATCTTTTGCCATTGAAATCGATGTAGCCGCCAGCATGATTGGGGCTATCGGAATGGTGCGTCCAGTGAATCAGTCCACCTTTTTTATTCCAGATATACTCTCCATGCACTGTGACTGTATCACCGGGTTGAATCGGCACATACGGAGCCATTTTTGTATTGTGTGCAACCAGAATGGTGGTGCCATTCGATAAAAGAAGCAAGAACTTCTCGTGGGGCAGTCCCCGGTCGTCATACTTGAGCATCTTCTTTACCGGCGCCGTCACGGTCAACGGCACTTTCACCAGCTGCAGCTGCTGAGCGCGGATCGCCTCGGCATCACCAGGAACCGGTGCCGCCGTTTGAGCATCTTTGGCTGGCGCCGGCACCGGCCGGGGATTTTGAGCCTGGGCGCAGCTGGTCAGTATGGCGCAGCAGGTCAAAATTAGGACTATTCCAAAGGGCAGAATGGATAATTTTGATAGAAAGTGGCTGCTATTCGAATTTTGCTTCAATCTGTATGCACCTCATGTATGTTCAAAATTGGCTGGATATTGCCTGTTTAGCTGGAAGATGGTCATTGGCGATCACGCCCCAAAAGCGTGAAACTCTAGTCCTGTGGTATATAGAGAGCAGCACAGATTAGAAACTGATGCTGAAAACCCAGTGTAATAGGTGTTTCTCACTACGGAACTAATTAGCAGTTCGAGAGTCGCAGAATATTACTCTACAGGGAGTGTCGGAAACCGCAATGCTGTCTTCCATTTACCTGACGGGCGGAACAATCGAACATAACGAGCTGGTCAGTCAAGGAGCCGAGTTTGACTGGCGCTCCATAGCCATGAACAAGCTCAGGAAATATGGGCTGAAAGTTGTAAATCCTCTGGAGTTTGCTTATTCGGAGCTGGCAGCGCTTGAGCAGCTCGAAGGCATCGAACTCATCAACGACACAACCGAGCTGAAAGTTAAGCGAGCACTTGATCTCATAGACCAGTGCGATGCATTGCTGGCCAATCTTCATAGACCGAGCTACGCGGCGGCTATGGAAATTTTCTACGCCCACCGCACGGGCAAAATGGTTACAGTTGTTGGCAATTCACCTTTCAGCCCATGGGTTCTATCCCACTCGCAGGCACGTTTCGGTGATATTGATCTGGCTATTAATTACCTGCTGGAAGAGCAGCCACATGCTTCACCACTGCTCTTTGCCCTCAATTACGAAAGCAATATTGCCGAGCGCTACGAACAGTTTCCCAGCGCGGGAGAGCCGGATTATCAGTTTGTCGGCGGCGAGTTGCCTATATTAGTTCTGGCGCCGCATGCCACAGCTTATTGGAGAGAAGGCGAATTCCAGGAGCCTGATACGTATACCGGCAGTCTGGCCGCTCTTCTGCACCGCACCAGCGGCTGCCATGCCTTGAGCACCAATTATTGCTGCGTTGCCGACCCTTGCTTCTATTTGGAGACGCCTTTCAGGCGTGCCCTTGCCGACATAGTCAAAACCGGACAAGTAGGACTGGTGGTAATGCTGGTCGGAGCGTCATGGCATCAGGCGCCCGGGTTGCAGCTCTACACGGCGGGTCCCAGTCAGTCGGTCAATGACGATTACATGAATCGCTTGAGAATTTCTCTTTCGGCTCTTGAACCGGTGGCCACCGAGTCATTCGATCACTTGCACAGACCGCTTGTGGACTTTGTTGCAGAAGAATTGGCCGTTCCTCTTGTGGTCGTAAAAATGCACAAGCGTTATCGCATGCCGCGCTTGCAGCCGGAAGGTTTCCGTTGCATAGCAGAAAAGCTGACGGACTTCGTAAGCGAAGCAGGAATTGAGCTAATGAGAGACCGCTGCTGACAGCAGCTTTCAAATTTCTTTTCGGCAACGATCAGCAAAGCATCCATTGAACTAAAGTCGCAAGGAGTCATAGTCAGCCAATGTCTGAAGAAGTGGTTGTATTTGTCACATGCCCTGCCGGGGCGGCCGAAGACATTGCCAAACAGCTTATCGACAGCGAATTGGCTGCTTGCGTCAATATCATACCGGCAATAAAATCGGTCTACCGCTGGCAGGGAGAACTGACGGTAGATGCCGAAGAAGCGCTGCTGATCATCAAGTCCAGTCTGATTTTGTGGGCGCAATTGGAAGCCAAGATATTATCGATTCATTCATATGATGTGCCGGAGATAATTTGTGTTCCAATAGTGGAAGGACACAAGCCTTATATGAATTGGCTCAATGGATCAGTGGCAATACCACGCTAAATAAAGGCAGAATGGTGACTTACAAAACGATAGTTGATGTCTTTTGGGAACGCGTGGCAACCATGTCAGAGCGCCCGGCCATCATGCACAAGGTGGACGGCAAGTTCAGACCAATCATCTGGCGTGAACACGGAAGAACGGTCGAATTGGCTGCCGGAGGGCTCCTCAGTCTGGGCGTCAAACCAGAAGAAAAACTGGCAATCATGTCGCAGAGTCGTCCTCACTGGACATGGGCTGATCTGGCGTCGCTCTCCTGCGGTGCGGTCACAGTGCCGATCTATCCGACTCTGGCAGCGGCCGAGGCGCAATTTCTCATACGCCACAGTGACGCGGTCGGGATTTTTTGCGAGAACGAGATTCAATTGCGCAAAGTGCAAGAAGCAAAGGATTTGCCTAAGACTCTGCGCTTTGTCGTTTTGTTCGAAGGTGAGCCTAAATCGACCGACCCGCGCTTCAAAATTCTGAGCTGGGCTGAACTGCTGAGCTATGGAGAAATTGAACTGGGCAAAAATCCTTCCGCTTTACCCGAGCGGATCAAAAATCTCAAATCCGATGATCTAGCCACTATCGTTTATACATCAGGAACGACAGGCATACCGAAAGGCGCTATGCTGCTTCATTCCAATATCATTGCTGTTTGCGAAGCGATGCATGTCCTGGTCGGTTTGAACGAAAACGATCTGGCGCTTTCTTTCTTGCCGCTTTCTCACGTATACGAGCGAGTCGGTGGTCAATTTATTTCTATCTACGAAGGGCTGGTCGTAGCCTATGCCGAAAGTATCGAGCAAGTTCCGAAAAATATGGTTGAAGTGCGGCCGACGGTTTTGAATGGTGTGCCGCGTTTTTACGAAAAGGCTTATCAGCGCATTCAAGTTGAAATTCGCAAGCTGCCCAAACCACAGCAATATCTCATTCGCTGGGCAATGGCTCTGGGCAAGCGAGCGCTCAGATATAAGAAGGCGGCACAACTGAAGCATGAAGATCACATCGTCAATCAGATATTGAAAGCAGAATTGAGAGTTGCAGACCGACTTGTCTTTTCCAGAATCAGACGGCGTTTTGGAGGACGGCTGCGGGTGATGGTTTCGGGGGCGGCACCACTCTCGCCTAATGTGCAGGAGTTTTTTGAAATTATTGGTTTGAACATCGTTGAAGGTTATGGACTGACAGAAACCAGCGCACCTGTGGCCTGTAATGTTCCTGAAGATAATCATCCCGGCACAGTCGGCAAGCCAATGCCCGGAGTGGAAGTAAAAATTGCCGAAGACGGTGAAATTCTGGTCAAAGGACCTTCTATCTTTGCCGGCTATTACAAAAACGAGGAAGCAACAAAGGCGGCGCTCTCCAATGGCTGGTTCTCCACCGGTGATATCGGTGAAATCGATGCCACCGGCCGTCTAAGAATCAAAGACCGCAAGAAAGACATCATTATCACTTCCAACGGCAAACACGTGGCCCCGCAATACATCGAGAACCTGTTCAAAGGAGAAAGCCTGATCAGCCACATACTTGTATATGGAGATAAGCGCAAATACGTGTCCGCTCTTATCACTTTGAACACGGACGGATTGCGTTCTTTTGCCGAGCAAAATGGGCTGCCTGTGGACGATTTGGACAGTCTTTCTCAGCATCCCAAGGTCAAGGACGAGGTAGATGCAGTGGTGAAACGTAAGAATGAGCCACTGGCCAATTTCGAGCGAATCAAAAAATTCGTGATTTTGGAGCGTGACTTTACAGTAGAAAACGACGAATTGACTCCCACATTCAAGGTAAAACGAAAGGTTATCACCGAAAAATACAAGGCGTTGCTCGATTCCTGTTATGAAGCTGAAGACATTGAAGTGAGCGGCGGAGTGCCGGAAACGAAAAAATAGTGGTTAAATAACGCCCACAGTTTAGTTTTGGGCGGCGAAATTCATCAAAACCCCTTTACATTCGCTTGGCAACTGATTAAACTAATGACGGTCTATTAGGCCTTTAGTTCTTAACTTACTAATTTTTGTACTCCGCCACTCGCTCCATTTGGGTTTCACCCATCTCAGCGACTCCCCACGAGGGTAAAAGGTCATGTTTGAATCGTTTGGACGCGGCTTCAGGATGATTATGGCCAGCATCAAGATGGGCTGGCAGGATTGGCGCCTGTTATTGCCTTCGATTCTCACCGTAGTCAGCAATTTCTTCTTTGCCATCCTTTTGTTTGTCCAGGGCAATGCCAAAGTGGGCTCCCAGGTTCAGGGAGTTGCCCAGACGCTTGGCCAATCTGGTCAACAAATGATGAGAAGCGGCAGTCCTGAGCAGTTCATGCAAATGACCGGACTGAACGGTCCGACCGACCCCAGCGGGTTCGGTCAAATGGTCGGTGCCGGAACCGACATGGGCATTGTCGCCATGATGATTGTCGCTGTCTGGTGGCTGACAAACCGATTCCTGGAAGGAGTGACCACAGCGCTCGTTTATTGCCACCTGACCGAAGGTGCCGGCACAGGCAAAATGAATATTGCCTGCCAGGAAGTGCTCAGAAGCTTGCCGGCTCTGATTATGCTCGGTATCACGACGCTTTTGGCCAAAACCATCGCGCGCGGATTGAGAGGTAAAGGCGGAACCGGCGGAATGGGCTTCGGTGTCGATTTCCTGGCCGGTATTGTGGCAGTTTTTTGGACCCTGGCTGGACATTTGATCTTGCCTGCAATCGTTATCGAGGGAACTTCGTTCTGGGGCGCCCTGAAGCGAGCTGACCGCATGGCACAAGGTAATCTGCTCACCATTGGAGTCGGTGAGGTAGGGGTCGGTCTCATCTGCAAAGCCGTGACAGGCTTGGTTTGGGCCGGCGGCGCAGCCGGATTCCTGGGTGCTTATGCACTGCAAATGCAGACATCGCCAATCTTCTTTATGGCAGCCTTTCTCTGGGTTTCGACTGTTGTGGTCGTAACGGCAATGTGTAATTACATTCGTGCTTCGTTCTATACCTGCCTCTATGTATGGGCAATCGAGGCAGAAGCCGTCGAAGAGACAGAAAGAGCTCAAATCAAGGCACCTGCACCTTTGGCCGCAGCGCTCGCTTAGCGCACTGCCTAATCAATCGGACTGAGCCAGAATTAAATGATTTCGGCTACTTTAGGCAGCCAGTGCAATTGGGGTGGCAACTTTCAGTGGTGTTACATAAGCAATCAATTCATCATCAGTGACTTCGCGGAATGCGACGCACGCTTTTATCAATGATCCTTTTTTCCAGCGTACTTTATCAGTGAATGCCCAGAGCAAAGAGACATAACATTGCAAATACTTTCTGCTCAGACCGCCGTGATTGCTGCGCACGAAATCAAGAAATCGAGACACGACCTTATCTTTCTGACTGTTGCTAGCCTGTACTTGCGGACTTTGAGTCAAAGATAGATCAGCGCGCACACCCAATATGAACTGATCGCCCGGCAATCTCTCAAGCAATTCAAACAACTCGAGATTCATCAGTGCTGCTGAAAGATTTTCTATTGAAAGTTCTGTCTGCAAATGCAATTCGTCAAAACGAATCGGAGTCAAAGATAAAAGCGAAAGTATGTATTTTTCAGTTTCGCCGATCAACTTATTGGCGAGATCTAATTCTTCTTGCGTCAAAGCCGGTCTTGGTGCGCGATTTGCTCGGTGAATTTGTTGCGCATGCAGGGCACTATCAGATTTGTTTCCTCTTTGAGAAAACGCTGCCGTTTCTTCTTCTCTTGGATGTTTTCCAGCTGGAGTCTCCCTGCTTCGGCGCATGAAAGATTTGACAAATTTTGCCGATGCAATTAGGTCAATTTCCTTTCCCATTTGAGATTCCACAACCACGCTGAGCTTTTTGAAAATCGCTAGGACAGTGGATGTGGCGACGCTGACAAGCCGCGCCAACTCAGCGGCTGTGATTTCAACACCTCGCTCAATAAACCAAATAGCTGCCATCCATGGTTGAAAGCGTCTAACCTTTCTGAAAAAAGTGCCGCTTAAGATCCAGATCTTTTTCTTGCATTTTGCGCACTTGAGACTTCGATTTTCTGGTTCTGTACACTTATTTGCAAACCCGCATTGGGGGCAGGAAACAACTAGATCCTTGAAGTGCATTTTTACTGCAAAAATCGAGCAAGTCTTTTCATCGGGGTGTTTCTTCAGAAACTTTTCCCAGCAATCTGCGATTTTCTTTTTGCGTTGAAGCTTGGGATCTACGACTTTCTTGGCCATTTTGATCACCTCCGTGTACTTTTGAATACGTATCGGCGAAACAAAAAGTTCAAAATAACGCAAATTTTTTTTTCGAATGACAACCAACTTTCCGACCGCGATATTTTGAGAAAAAATCTATACCGATATCGACTAAGGTATTTACTCGGATTAGCCGCCGGCTGAAAGCCAGCTTGGATTGGGCTTCCCGCCACTTGAAACATTCAAAAAAGGCGATTATTCAAGAGTAAAGTCCAAGTGTGGGGTATGATTTTTGCCCGGATTCCGAAAAGGGCTAATACTTTAAAAGGAAAAATCCAATGGCAGTAAAGACAGATATAAAGCTTACGACGATGAGTTACGTCATTGTGTACGTGCAAGATACAAGCAAATCCGTACCTTTCTATAGAGATATTCTCGGCATGACCGTGAAGTCCGAAGAAGAAGGTTGGGTTGAACTGGAAACTGGCAACACCACTCTTGCATTGCACGGCATGAAGCCGGGCGAGAAGCATCCGGGAAAATTCGAGGGACAACCGATCGTAGTTTTCACTGTCGACAATGTGCATGAAGCACGCGCTGAGCTTCTGAAAAAAGGCGTCATCTTCAAGAATGATTGTGAAATCGTTTGCGAAGCAGGTGATCACGTTGGCATGAGCACTAACTTCTACGATGTAGACGGCAATCTATATTCGATTTTTTCGATGGTCAAAAAATAGTTTCCATCAAAAAAGACAAGTAAAAATGAGACCCCATCAGCATTGAAGGGGTCTCATTTTTACTTGCCTATATTACTTCTTTGAGGACTTGCCCTTTGCAGATTTGTTTTTGGCAGACTTAGTTTTGTCTTTGTCAGCAGACTCAGGTTGCTTTGGTTTCACGCTTTCAGTTTCTGCATTCAGCTCTTCATAACCTGCAGTAAGAGGAGCACCTTCGCTCACTTCAGATTTGACCTTATCGTCCGGGACAAAGAATGCATACCCAGTTCGGTTATATACTCCTTTCAAATCTTCCGGACATGGTCCAAGAACCGATACTTCCTCAACAATTAGCGAATCGCGAACTTCGTCCGGCTCGAGCTCTGCGGCAAAAGCCATTGCTTCCTCCGGAGTATCAGCAACAATGTCGAAGGTGCTGTAAAAACCGGGGTTAATCGGTCCATGCTGCTCGATCGGTTCAAACCAGGTACCTCTAACCAGCAAACGAAAATGCTGTGCGTTGGCCGACTCCATGTGATAAACCTGACGCAGCATCGCCAGCGCATACGAAAAATTCTTGACATAGCGAAGCGCTTGAATAAAGCAATGTCTTGCACCATCGATGTCGTTATTGCCTCGCCCAACAGCAATACCCAACTCAGTAATGATGCCTGCCAATTCAATTGTGTACTGAGTAAACAGCTCTTCCGACCCCAGTAATCGCTCCGCCAAATGTTTTGCCAAATCGGCAGCCTTGTGATGTTGCTCCAGTCCATTTAAAAGAGCGACTCTGAGGGCCAAACCAGGCCAATGCAATTCATCGCTCTCCACCTCATCAAGGGCGACCATCGCATCCTGCGGCATATTGCATCGGTGCAAAGCAATTGCCTTGTTGAAATAGATTTGAGATGAATCTACCCCTGGGCAGTCAAGCGCTTTTGTGTAAGACTCATTGGCTGCCTGAAAATCACCTTGATCCGATTGCAAATTTCCTAATTGTTGCCAGAGCAACCAGATTTGCGGCACAGCGCGGGTTCCTTCCTCTAGTACAGCGATTGCATCCTGAGGTCGATCTTCCATTTCATAAGCCCGGGCAAGCAATTCATAGCCACCCGAATACTTCATTTTGAGAAGTTTTTTTCCCAACTTCTTGGCGTGACCGGGATCGCCCTCGTTCAGATATTCATAGCCTTTCTGCATCAGCTCTCGGGCGACTTTCTCGGAATGCTCTGCATTTTCGGCCATCGATTACAAATACCTTTGATTAGAATCCGTAGCTCTTCCTTAGAGTATCAATTCGTTCTTTGATCGTGCCGGATTTTGTTTTCCCGTGCGTGTCGGTTTCCAATTTTTCCAGACGCTTCATTATAGGAAGAGAGTCTTGTTTGCGGCCATAGATTTTCAGCTCGATTTGTCCAAGGCTGTCTTCTATGTTGTCCCCTTGCGAACCGCCAGCGGTGGCAGTAGCCGAAGCGGATGGAGTACTCGCGGGTGCAGTGGTAAATTTGCCAGGAGCAGGATCGCTGTAGGTGCTTACCCCGGAGTTGTTTGAGAAAGTTGCGTTTGCGGCTGAATTATCGGTGCCTGCCGTATTGTTGCCATTGGCGCCGCCACTGCTGCCATTGGCGCCGCCACTGCTGCCATTGGCGCCGCCACTGCTGCCAGTCGAATTAACGCCACTGCTGCCCGCCGCAGTCCCGCCACCACTTGTGGTAGCAGAGCCTGAATTGCTTGATCTGATGATTATCGCTGCGCCGGAGCCACTGCCGGAGGTGCCGGCAGAATCCGAAGCCGAACCCGTGTTGGGCGAGGCAATAGCTGGAGCAGTACTCGAACCAGATTCACCCCCTGCAGCAGAGCTAGCCGAATTACCTGATTTGATGCCAGGCGTAAGAATTATTGCCTGTGAGGGCGGAAAGTCAGAATTTGCCTTAGCAGGAGGCTGTTTCTTCTCGCCCTCGTCTGTGAGCCCCTGGCGGCTGAGAGTAACGCGCAGAATTTGCATGTTGTTTCGCGCGTTTCGGTCGGCGGGATTGAGTTTGAGCGCTTGCTCCCACTCTTCTCTGGCTTCTTTGTACTTGCGCTTTTGAAACCAATAAATGCCCCAGTTATTGTGTGTCAGAACGATATTTTCTTTGGCAGTGCGATTGTTTGGCTCCAGAAGAAGGCATTCGGTGTAGGCATCGAGTGCCGCTTGAAACTCCAGTCTGGTCAAATGAATATTGCCCTTTTGCAAAAACTCGCGGGCTTTCATCGCTTCCAGCGATTCGGCCCCTGCCGGCAAAACGCTTGCACAGAGGGAGATTGCAGTCGCCACAGTCAGCGACGAAGCGGCAAAAACCAAACCAGCACCCGAATTAGGTATGGGTAGAAAAGATAAAGTTATGCAAAGTATTGCCCTGAGCGGGAACCGAGCGCTTGGCAACCGGGTCGTACCCGGCACGCTCACAGACTGATTTTTGTGGTCATTCGTAGACACTTGCGTGGAACCTGGAAAGTTTTCTTCTAAATATGACTGTTGAAATCAAAAAATCAGCTCAGACGAATATCACTTGATATCCAAATATTGCGCTTGATATTTCGTAGATGCCCAACTGATGAGCTTGACATGTAGGAACATTGTAGCGAATTCTTAAACGATTTAAAGAATGGTTTCCATTTCAAAGTACCGACCCTATACTCCAAACAGGTGATAGCTCATGGGAGCATATTTTGTGTCCAAGACTTCTAAAAGTTCTCAAGCAGTCAAATTAACGACAATTGCTCTGGCAGCGGTATTCTGCGCTTCACTGCCGGGTCTGGCGAATTCTAGTGATATCTGCCAGGACAAGCTTGCGATGAACACGGGCACTTCCACCACGGCTACCACGAATTATCAAGATGCTGAGATCAAGCATGCAGTCGACGTTCTTAAAGCCGTCGAAAAGCAGGCTGAAGTGAATCTCAAGGCAAAGAAAGTACTAAGGCACAATCAGAGATCTGCTGGTAACATCCTGATTTTGGGCGGCGCTGAAGCGTTCCCCATGTAATCACGACTGACCAAAAGGCTCTTTAATTGACGACGTCCAAGCAAGCTCCTCTGCTGAGCTACGATCACGGCCCGACCAGCCAAAAGCTTCTGGGCTGCACTTTAGGCGAGCATTTCAAACAAATTTCCACTGAGCGTGCCGGTGCCGACGCCCTTATAGATGTTGCCTGCGGCAAGCGCTACAGCTATAAACAGCTGCAAGAAAAGGTCGATCTGACCGCCCGCGGACTGATTGCCATGGGCGTCGAGAAAGGTGACAGAGTCGGCATCTGGTCTACAAACAATGCCGATTGGTTGATTACGATGCTGGCCGTCTGGACTGTCGGCGGCATTCTTGTCAATATCAACCCGTCCTACAAAACCCAGGAAGTCGAATACGCTCTCAAGCAAGCCGGAGTGAAATTGCTTGTCACCGTGCCTTCTCACCGCAGCTCCGACTATTTGAAGATGCTTCGGCAAATCGCCCATCAAGTTTTTGCACCGGAAACAAAAGACGACCTTTCCGACACGCCTCTTCTTGAATCGATTTTTGTCATCGGTTCCAAGGACGAACTGAAAGGATGTCTTACAGGCAACGTGCGAGCTTTCGACAGCCTGCAGGACATGGGAGAAAAAGTGCCTCAATTCGAATTGCAGGAAAGACTTTCTCATTTGCAATTCGATGAGCCGATCAACATCCAATACACATCCGGCACGACCGGCTTTCCAAAAGGCGTGACGCTCAGCCACCATAATTTATTGAATAATGCCTGGTTCGCCGCACAGGCGATGGGATTGGATCAATCAACGCGTTTCTGCGTACCCATGCCCTTTTATCACTGCGGAGGCATGGTCAGCTCGGCGATGGCGAGTTTTTCAGTGGGTGGTACCGTCATCATTCCTTGCCCGTTTTACGATGAACACAAGGTGCTGAATGCGCTGGCAAGCGAAAAATGCACGCATGTCTCCGGCGTTCCGACCATGTTTATAGGCGAGCTGGAGCATCCTGATTTCGAGACTTACGATCTCTCGAACCTGCGCGGTTGTTTCATGGCCGGTGCCCCCTGCCCCGTACAATTGATGCGCAAAGTGGCAGACAAAATGCACATGAGCGAAGTGGTCATTCTTTATGGATTGACTGAAGCATCGCCGCTAATTACCGCTACAACGATTACAGACTCGCTGGAATTGCGCGCCACTACAGTAGGAAGAATAATCGGCGGATTGGAGATAAAACTGATTGATACCGTATCCGGTGAAATTGTTCCACGCGGCACTCAGGGTGAACTTTGCACACGCGGGCATGGTGTCATGCTCGGTTATTGGAACAATGCCAATGCCACAAGCGATTGCATAGACAGCGCCCGCTGGCTGCATTCTGGCGATCTGGCGGTGATGAACGATGAAGGATATATCAATATCACCGGGCGCAAAAAAGACATGATCATAAGAGGCGGAGAAAACATCTATCCGCGCGAAATTGAAGAGGTCATGCACGCGCATCCTGAAGTTGTTCAAGCTCAGGTATTCGGCATTCCCGACGCAAACCTTGGAGAAGAGGTAGCCATGTGGCTGATGCTCAAGCCCGGCTCGGAGACGAAAACCGAACTGATTACAGAATGGCTGAAAGAAAAGGTGGCTTACTTCAAAGTTCCACGCCATATTCGCATCGTTCAAGAATTCCCGATGACGGTGACTGGAAAGATCCAGAAGTTCGTCATGCGCGAAAATATGATCGAAGAGCTCGGTCTCAAGGACGCCGCGGAAATTCAGACCGCGTAAAGATTTTTCTTGAGCGCGCGACCGCAAACCTAAGCGCAAAAGAGCTTAGAGGCTGTCTTTCAGCTTATCCAGCGAGTTCTTTGCCTTCTCATATTGTCCCGGTTCGATCTCTTGAAACATCTCGCGTACGTCCACAGCAATCTGCATCGGCCAGACGGCTTCCTTTCTCTTGTTGAGCTGAATGAGAACTTGACCAAATGATTCGGCCAACAACGCTATGTCCGGATCGGCGATACCCATAGTCGACATGTACATTTCCAGCGACTGGCGATAGAGTTCGGCAGCTCGTTCCAGATGATTCATAGAACGATTCAAATCGCCCAGCTTTTTCAAGTTTTTCGCGACCAGCGGATGATTAGGCCAGACGATATTTGCTTCTCTCACAAGAGCGAAACGAAAAAGCGCTTCTGCGTCGTCAAACTTTTCCTGCCGCAACTGCAAAAGCACAAACTTGAGCACTTCTTCGTTGGCTTCATCTGCGGTTTCTTTAAAATCCAGGTTTTCCTGCAGATTCGTATGCACCTGATTAATAAGCTTTTCGCCCTGTGCTTTCTGTCCGCTACGAAAGCGAACCAATGCCTCTGCAAGCAAACATAGTGTCACTGCCGAGTGGCTGTCTCCCAAATTTTTGCTGTAAATCTCAATAGTCTTTTCGATCAACCCAAGCGCTTCCGGATAACGCTTCATGGCGTAATAAAGCCCCGCCAAATAGTTGCGACGAATGCAGGTTTCCATCGCGTTCTCGCCCGAAGTCCCCGTCGTCAGTTCCAGAGCCCTTCCGTAATACGCTTCTGCCTTTGCATAATTTCCTTGCAAGCGATGCATCAAACCAAGCGCGTGAATGCAATTTATGACTTCCGGACTATCACCTTGTCCAGCCTCAAGTCGCAAATACAGTGCCCTTTCGTAAGCTTCCTGGGCATCCACGAACCTGCTCAGCGCATGGTAAGCGTATCCGAGCTTCTCCAAAGTCGGTGGAAGCTCTGAATTTCCTGAGCCTGCCTGCCCTTCTTTCTCTTTGAGGCTGGACTCTTCAGCGATGACAATATCTAGAAACTTCATAAAACCTTGGCATCATTTTTATCTGCCGGATTGGTCGTGGCTTCATTTTCGTTCCGAATTTTCTACCATCTCAGAACAGCGGATTTCCGCGCCGGCATATTTAATGCGTATCTGTTGAACATTAAGCCGGGTACGCCTAAGTGTACTTTCGGGCTTAAAACCTGGCAAGCCTGAGCCCTTGGCTATCATTTCACATAACTTGGTCTTGTATGTACAGATAGGAATTCCAGCCTTTGTGTCGTGGAATAGTAGCTATACTGTCACTCAAGAAGAACTCAGGCTGCCATTAGGAAATGACCGAAGAGACCACCAGCGAGAATACAAACAAGGCAACTGCGCCCGAATCCGCGCCTGCCCCGGCAGCCCGCCCTCCCGAAGACCGGGGAAGCAAGCTCGACTGGCCGTTAATCAGGAAGTTCGAGTCTTTGATCTTTGCCAGCATGGTCTTTGCGATTCCCTTCTTTGCCTTTCGAGTCGTCGACCTCACCTCCACCCAGCTTTCCGTGCGCCAGACCGGCGTAGACCTGGTCAAGGACCTGGTGAGGGCTAAAGAAATCTCCAAGGAATACGGTCTAAGCATCACTGTGTGCGGTCGTCCAGCCACAGAAAGCGAAGGCACAGCCTATTTAATCCAGAACGGCAACCGCACTATCGAGGAAGTTTTGCTCCCGAAAGGCGTAAATGTGCTGGGTTCTGTCACGTTTAACGAAGAAGGAAAACCAAATACGGGCGCTATTTTCACCATCAGCAAAGGCTGGAAATCAAGCCACGTCAACCTTAACAGCGAAGGCATCGCCACGATGGAATAGGTGCTGCGATTCACTGCGATTTGGCATACAGGCTGTCTTCGCACATGGAAGAATGCTGCACCTTAAGGGCATAACCCATATACGGGTGTTTGTCTGCTTTCATCTATGAAAAAAAGAAAGAAAAGTGGCTCTATCAATTTGCGCTCGGTTAGTGGCTTGCACCTAATTGAGCTACTTTCTGCAATCTTCATTTCGGGACTATTAGCTGTTGTTCTAAGTTCAAGTCTTTCCGAAGTAATTCGTTTGACTACAAAAACAGATAGAGCAGTTCTTGCAGCAACGGCTGCTCAAGAAATTATCGATCGAATCCGTTCAACGCCATTCCATGAATTGCCTTCGTCAGGTACCTACGACATTCAGGTGAATCTAGGGGATTCAGATAGTGTACAGGTTTCGCCTAGTGGAGGGTTTATTGCGCAACGACCGGCCATGCTTGATGGCACAAAGCTGACGTGGCAGGCTTCGCCATCGAGCGGAACTCTTCCAAGTAATAGATTCCGGGGCACGATAACGGTTTCGATCTCTGATCTGGCGGTTGCAAATGCGAAAAGGGTTGTTGTCGATGTTCGCTGGACTGAGAGCACTTCCATAAAGGAGAGATTATATGAGACTTCAACCGTGGTCGCAGCAAATGGGATCATGAGACATGAAATCGATTAATGCATCTAAGACCAGTTGTAATATCACGCGGCGCTTCAGAAATTCGTTTGGTCAGAGCATCGTAGAACTCTTAGTTTCGGTTGTGGTGATGGGAGTCGCATTAGCTGGTATTACTGAGCTTTTGTGGATGAACACAAGCTGGACGCGGAACTTTTTGAACAAAACATCTGCGAGCTATTCAGCAAATGTCTTTTTAACGCGGCTAAGAGACGACATGAACAATGCTTATTCAGTTTCTTCGGACTCAACAAGCCAACAACTGAAGTTGTTTTTGCCAACTTCACAGGACAAAACTAGCACGTCCCCATTTCCACCAGCGATATCGTCAACTGCAGATCTCGTTGTTTATAAGTTAGAGGGAAACCAAGTTACAAGAACTGCGGGCGGCAAATCGTGGACCTTGATGAAGGGAGTGGTTGGCCCAAAGAAAATTGGAAGTAGTGACATAACATTATTTCAGTATGTGCCACTGAACATTGACGTTGCAGATCCGAACTTCGGAGTAAGAGAAAACGCAATTGAAGGCGTGCGTTCCGTAATCGTTGATTTGGAAGTTTTGAACCGAGATTATGGAAAAAGCAAACCTTCTGAAACCGACAATCCCTCTACATCTGATTTGGCTCTAAGAGCTGAGTTTTTGGCTAGAAATGCCTTAACAATGGAGCCGTAAATGCACTCAGGAGACAGAAGATTATTCCGTAGAAAGGTCACAAAAAGTGGCTTTAGTCTCGTTACGACACTTTCAATTGGCCTAATTGCAACACTTGTAGTGAGTGGTTTGCTTGCTGCGATACTGCCAGTCTATCGTGCAATATCGGATGACGCTGCTAGATTTCAGCTAAAAAACTTTGCGGAGGCCGCTGCAGATTACGTAGTAGCTCAGCTTAACGACCCGGACTTTAAATCAGCTGTTTCTCCACCTGAAGACATAGGAGAAAAAGTGACTGTTGTCGTTGCAGCTGGTGAACTCGGACTACCTGGGAGCCTATCTGCGACCGTGACTATCGCAAATGAAATACCCACAACCGAGTCTCGCCTTTTCAATCCTTCACTCTCACCATTTGGTTCTATTCAACTAAGCGATGGCACATTTATTCCGCAGACTTGGTCTTACTTTGCGAACGGAAGTACTAAGAAAAATACTGCCTGGAGAACGGTGAGGAGTGTTGTTTCCCACGGTTCCATTCAGGAAACCATTTCATTGGCCTTGGTCAACAACCCCTATTACAGTAAGGGCAGTGCAAGTCCTTCCGCACTGCCCTTCTTTAATTACGCAGGTTTGGGAACACAAACAATCAATTTTGGAAATGGGTCAAAAACCGTTGGAATTAGGGCTACAACGGAAGAACCAATTCTCGACATCTCAGGTAAGAACGCTTTAGGTGGTGACATTGCTGCTTACCATCAAGCAAAATTTTCTGGCACAAACATGATAGGCGGTAGCTTAAGTGTACCGTCAATAAAAGCTACTGTTTCAGCAGAAGATTTCGGCTCTACAACTATCAACAGATACTTGACTGTGAATGAAACTGCACCATCGTTTACTAATCCTGATGTTCTCGGCGCTTCAACTGCGCCAACAGGAGATTACCCTCCTGATGCGCGCTCTGCTATTCAAGACATGCAAAGTAATTCGCAAGCCAAGTTGCCACCGGCTCCAGGTATCCCAAAAAATTCGACTGTATCAGTTGATGGAGATTTGGTTTTAAGTGGTGTTTCGAATCTCAGCGGGAATCATTCTGTTACCTCAATGTCCATGTCTTCAGGATCAATTCAATCGACCAACACATCCATCTATATTCGCGATAACGGCTCAACAGGTCAAGTAATGAATTTAAATGGCAATGTCAATACAACAGTAGGTACGAATCCAGCAGAGTTCCAAGTTTGGTATAACGGACGGGGAAAAATTTCAATAAAGACGTCTGACATGAGGGGCACAATCTACGCACCGAATGCCGAAGTAGACATAAGCAGCCCTGGCTCTGAGCAAGGGCACTTCAAAGGAGCCATAGTTGCAAGAGATCTGAAAGTCTCGAATATGGAACTTGGGTTTGACAAAACGACTCTAACGACAAATTCGTCATTAAAATTCGATCCAAGCCAACTGACGAGTAGTCCGTCCTACAAAGTAGTCGGATACAAGGAAGTTACAAAACGGTTTTGACGAATAGCAATACAAGTTACGCGCAACTCTCCGTATCATCCGGCGTGAGTTCAACTTTCAGCCAGCCTGGTTCGCGTTTGTCGAAGTGCTTGTAGCATTCGATTGCGTTATCTAGCCCATTGAACACAGTCAAAATTTTCGACGGCTTAAACTGCGAATTCTTCATCATGTCCAGGCATTTTGGAATGTATTTGCGGTGGCTGCAATTGGCTGCTCTAACGGTCAGCGCTTTGCTCATTGCTTTGCCTATGGGAAAGGTTTCTTCCGTCTCCGGGTAGACACCGATTATAGAAATCACTCCACTTTTGCGAACTGATTCCACGCACCAGCGAAGAACCTGATCCGGTCCATCACCTTTTTTCCAATGATTTCCTGTGAGCACTGCCAGTGGTGCCGCCGCTGTTTTCTCCAACGCCGACTCGACTACATCAACAATTGATGTTGCCGGTCCTTTGTGCGGGCGCACAGCGTCAATTCCGACGGCATCAATGACTCCGTCTGGTCCAAAACCGTTAGTCATTTCGCGTAAGCTTTCGACTGGATCAAGTTTCTCAAAATTGATAGGAATTGCCCCTTGCTGTTCTGCCACTTTCAAGCGATCGGGACAAACATCTATGGCAAAAACCTCTTTAGCACCCATATAAATTGCGGCAGCAATTGCCATCTGTCCAACCGGACCACAACCGAAGACAGCTATGTAATCGCCTTTTTTAACATTAGCCATTTCCGCGCCCATGTAACCTGTCGGAAAAATGTCAGAACACAGAAGACCATCGGCATCCGTAACATCTTTCGGAAGCTTGACCAGCACAGAATCAGCGTAAGGGATGCGAGCCCGTTCCGCCTGCAGTCCATTGAAGGGTCCGGTGGTTTCAGGACCACCGAAGAAGGCTGTTCCGGCTTCGGGTCCATTCGGATTGGAGCGCTCGCATGATGCATACTCTTCGGCTTTGCAGTATGCGCATTGACCGCAAGCAATAGTCGAGCAAACAACAACTCTGTCGCCCACCTTTACGGACTTCACCGATTGCCCGACTTTCTCAACGATGCCGACTGCCTCGTGCCCAAGGATTGTCCCGTACTTCATGCCGGACATCGTGCCGCGGACCATGTGAAGGTCGGTTCCGCAAATTGAGCTGGAGACGATCTTGATGATGGCATCGCTTGCAGATTCAATTTTGGGCTCGTCGACGTCATCCAGCACAATGTGCCCCACGCCATGAAATACAACTGCCTTCATCACTCCCCCTTTGCCGATTCGCTTGACGGCATACGTGACTGTTGACCCACGTGTAACCGATGTCTCTGGATGGACCGCCCTATAAATGGGAGGTTCCCAACTTTTTCACCAATGTCTGAAGTTAATGTCCACCTATTGGAGGAACTGCCTTTTCTCGCCCCCGTCTAGATCACGAGGCTTACTTTGAGGGCGAAATATGCCATATTTATCGGTTGGCGACTTGCCGCCTCCAGTCCGCAATAACCTACCGCGGCATGCGCAAAAGATTTTCAAGGACGCATTCAATAGCGCCTATGCCAAGCATCATGGCGATGACGAAGTTACATCATTCAAGATCGCATGGGCGGCAGTGAAGAAAAAGTACGAAAAACGGGGCGGGAAATGGGTCAAGAAGTCCGCAGCTTAGTAAATGGAGGAATGGTTATCCGGAGCAAAGACCTGGCTTGCCACCGTCTTTGCGCAGGGTGACCATTCCGCCGAGCTATGATGTAAGATGACCATCCTAGCTATAACGCAGGATGACCATTCCTCCTAATCACCGCGCAGGATGACCATTCCTCCGGAGCAAAGCTTAGGCAATTTGCTCCAGCGTACATTGCTTCGGCGCTTTATCCGGCCGCCAGCGCAGCAATTTCGTTCCATGCCTAAATCGTCCACCGGTAAAGTGATCGTAACGCACTTCCACGACCAGTTTTTGCTTCAGCGGCACCCATTCAGAGCTTCTTTCATTGCTCCAGCGACTGGGACCACCCGGAATATTTTGAGTAAACGACGCTTTCGCTTTCAACTTTTCCAGTTTCTTTGTCAGTTCAGCTTTTTCACGCGCTGCGATGGATGAGGTGAACCCGACATGATGCAGTTCCCCATCGCTATCGTATAGCCCCAACAACAGCGATCCCACTTGTTTCGAATTACTGCCGTAGCGGAAACCGCCGACCACGCAGTCCGCCGTGCGCATGCGTTTCATTTTCAGCATGCCCTTGCGATTGCCGCTCTGATAGGGCAAGTCCAATTTCTTGGCGATAATGCCATCGAGAAAGGCGCCAGTGGTGGCAAGCCATTTGTTCGCATCTTTGAGAGACAGTGTGGCAGGACTGAGCATGATTGCTGACTGTTCGGCAAAATACTTAGTGGCAAATTTGTCTAGTCGTTGTCGCCTTTCTGAAAGCACATCATTCACCAGCAATTTTTCGTTGTCGCCCACCAGTAAATCAAAGACTATATATGTCGCCGGCGTCGCCTCGGACAACTTTCGAATACGGCTTTCAGCCGGGTGTATCCTTTGCAGCAGACTGTCAAAAGAGAATGACTTTCCCTCGCTGATCACAAGCTCCCCATCAAGAACGAAGTGTTTGGCTTTCAATTGCAGCAAGTTTTCAACAACCTCGGGGAAATAGCGTGTCAAAGACTGACCGCTCTTGGAGCGCAATTCGATTTCGCTTCCGTTGCGAAATGCAAGACAACGAAAGCCGTCCCATTTAGGCTCATACTGCCAGCCTTCCCCGCCTGGCAATTTGTCTACGAGCTGCGCTTCCATTGGTGGATAATCGTATTGCAAAACTGTTTTTGTGCTTGGCATATCACGCAGGCCTCACTGCTTTTTTGAAGGCGGTGACGTTTCGCGTGTTCAATACATCCGCTTTTTTCAAACCGGCCCGGCGAGCTTGATGTATACCGAAAGGCAGATTCTGCAAGTCGGATGTTGCGTGAGCATCAGTGGAGATGATAAAGGAAAAGCCGCGTTCCTTCGCCAGTTTTGCCCACTGAGGGGCGAGGTCCAGCCTGTACGGATCGCCATTGATTTCAATTGCCAGCGGCGCTCCCTGAACAGCATCCAATAGTTTTTCCACGTCTAAGGGAATTGGATCGCGCCTCAGCACCAGGCGACCGAGAGGATGACCCCAGACCTTAAAAAGTGGATTGCGCAAACCAGCCAACAAGCGCTTGGTCATGCGGGTCTCATCCTGTCTGTAACGAGAATGAATGCTGGCTATGATGATGTCGAATTTTTCCAATATTTCGTCAGGATAATCAAGGGCACCGTCCGCCAAGATGTCACATTCAGTGCCCTTCAAAATCTTGATCTTTACCTTTTCCTGCACACGTTCTATCTCTTCCCACTGTTCTTTTAAACGATCGACAGTGAGTCCGCCGGCATAATGTGCAGTTGGCGAATGATCGGTTATCGTAATGTATTTCATCCCCATCTTCTCGGCGGCTTTTGCCATCTTTTCTATTGAATGACGTCCGTCCGAGTAGGTGCTGTGACAATGGGTCATGCCCTGAATATCACCTATTTCAAGTAAATCCCTGAAATCGTCATGCATTGCGTTTTCGATTTCACCGTCGTCCTCGCGCAGCTCAGGAGGAACGAATGAAAGTCCCAACGCTCGGTAAACATCGGCTTCTGACTCTACTGTTATCGTGCGGCTGGCGGTCTTGAATTTCTCTCCTGTCAGAGTAAATCCTTTCTTCTTAGCGATCTTTTGCAGGTGTTCGAAATGTGCAGATCCGGTTGTTTGCAAAAGTTTGAGGGGCATTGACTCGGCAATATGCAATTCGACGATAAGACCGTTGGCAAGCCTCACTCGTGCAAAATTGGAGCTCGTGTCCTGAACTTCAATGACCATGGGAAACTTTTGAAACGCGTCCAATACTTTGGCAGGATTTCGAAGTTCTGCTGCCAATTGAACAACTTCGACGGACTCGTACCAGCGCCTAACATCTCCAGTTACCTCAACATTTATCCCACGAACGCTAGAACGCAAATAGCCTGTTAACTCATCAGTAACCTCCAAGGCATCAACCAACAAAATCGCGCTGGCTCTCGTTTTTATGCGCTGAATTTTACTCAGCAATGCCCTTTCGCTTCGTGCAGTAAAGCCGGGAAGTTCTCTAACAAGTCCTTGCTCCAGTGCTTTTTCCAATTGCTGAATAGTGTTTATGCCAAGTGATTGGCTGAGACTTTTGATTCTTTCCAGCGTCAGTCCTGGAATAGTCGATAATTCAATAGTCCCTTCCGGCATTTCTTCTTTTAGATTGTGCAGAAGACGAGATTCACCGGATCGATAAATTTCTTCGATCGTCTTTGCGAGAGACTGACCGATACCGGGAATTGAAGTGAGAGTGTTTTCTCTTATCAATTTTCCGATATCTGCTTGCGAAGCTTCGATTGCGCGCGCGCCTTTCAGGTAAGCTCGTGCTTTGTAAGGGTTCTCACCTTTGGCGTTCAATAACAAGCCTGTTTCTCGCAAATAATTGGCGATTTCGAACTTGTCAGGCATGAAACGGCGTCTCCTTCATCTCCTGCGACGACGGGCACCGGTGCTCAAAGTTCCAAAACAAAGAGACGGTTTCCCTGCCGCGGCTGATGCGTACAGGAAAACCGTCTTCGCGCAATACCCGATGTAAAACTATCTCGAAGCGCGATAGCGCTCCACTCTGAGGCGGTCACTCTGGGAAAGGAAGTTTTGCCTCATTTGAGAGGGAGCTTCACTGTCCATTTCTCTGAGCATTTGAGTTTGCAACCAATCGACAGTGATTTGGCCACCGCCTGGTCTGCCTGTGTGCAAACGATAACGGTCAAAATTATTGATTCCCCAGTTAAGTGCGTTAAGTTCGCGTTTGCCTTCCTCTGTGGGATTGGCTAAAAACTCCTTTTTGCACTCAACGTAAAATGAGGTCAATTCATCTCTGCTGAACTTCCCATCATGATTGCCATCGGCAAGCTTGCCTCTTTGATGCAATGTGCGAGCTAATTCCCCAAGCTCGGGTGCGAATTTTCTGGCGATCATCAATTCATTCTGGTATTGAACGATTTTCGCGTCGAATTCTTTTACGTCACTGATTGAAATGCCATTGCGATCGTTGTCGATGGAATTTTTGTTCTTCTGCAACAACTTGAGCATATATTTTTCTTTCTCATTGAGAGTGTCGCCGTCTAAAGCCGACGTCATTTCTCTATTCGTCATATTGCCGTCGCGATTGGTATCAACCCGATCAATGACGGCACCGGCATAAGGAGTGAGTGCCGGGATGGGAGCAAAGTCTTGCTTTATGACCTTGTCGGGAAAGAGAGTTTTTTCAGGTTTTTTGCCGAAGTGTCCATAACAGTTATTTCCGAGGTCCAGTTGGTCGCTTAAGTCGACGCTTACGCCTCGGCCAGCAACCCCGCTAAAGTCATGCCCATGAGAAAGATGATTATCAAAGTCGACAGGTCGTCCAATTGCACCTCCCACCATGCTGCAGCCGCTTTGTTGAGTCAGTTTTTTTGCTAC
The DNA here is from genome assembly GCA_013997645.1 of Cyanobacteria bacterium PR.3.49. GTDB lineage: Bacteria > Cyanobacteriota > Vampirovibrionia > Obscuribacterales > Obscuribacteraceae > QKMZ01. Next base: position 4,077 of record PNKB01000024.1, on the reverse strand, counting down.
GACTCGACCTTCTTCAGTGGACAGATCGAGATAACCGTCGGCTATATCGATCGTAGTTTTGACCGGCTTGGTGCCGCATTTCTGGCTGGCTTGCACCTCGGTCAAAAGGGAGCTTGTGTGACCAGCCGTCTTTTCAGCAGTGTATTCCTTGACTGGAACAACTTCGCAATTTCCCATGACTTAAAGCCTCGCAAATTAGAAACATCGGGGCAGGCAACTAACTTTGCCCGGTTGCCACAACTCTAGTTCGCATCCGTGATAGAAAGGCAACAGCGCAGTGACAGACTTGTGACAGAGCAAGTCAAGTGAGTCGCTGCCCGACTACTATGTTTTTGCAGCAGTTCTTATGTCGAGAGAAATAGTCATGTCCGACGGCTCTATATCGGGTCAATATGCCGGTTTTCGCCTGTCAAATATTGATCTAGAATAGACTTTCAAATCTCATTCCTGCATCCAGTAGAGGATTTTCTCGATCTTAAGAGCGCGATGATGAATCGATCAATTCTGCTTTCAACTCTTTCCGTTTTGCTGCTTGCTCAATCCCAGCTGCAGGCGTTTGCTGCAACGAGCTTGCCTAATTCTGTACGCGTCCCCGGAAAGATATTGCAAGCTAAAATCGATCTGCACAGCCGGACTGTGTCACCGGAAGCAGTGGCATTTGCCGAGCAACTGGAACTTTTGCCCCTGCTGCATAGATTGCAGAGTTTGAGAGAACAGGTTAAGTCGCGCGCCAATTCGAATGAACCTGAAAGCATAGCTTTGCGTCTCGAATTCAATGAGTTACGCGAAGAAGCACTGGAAAAAATACAGGAAGTTGATCTGGAAGTTGATTATGTAGAAGCGCAAATTACGGAAGAGCAGAGTCTTTATGCCGATATGCTTCAGCATATGTCTACAGAAAGGGACAAAAATATTGCCATCACAAATGCTACTGCATTCGGTACCAATGGCATTTTATGGGCTGTTTGCGAAGCGCTGGCAATTCCGACTTATAAGCAACCAAGGCTTTCGATTTCTTCCGGCATTGTAGGAATTCTTGCAGGCGTCGTGCCGACCTTTGCTTCGTTTTATGCAATGAGACAAGTTGCTGGAAAGAAGTATTCTTACAACGAAGAACCGAATATGCTGGCGAAAATTTTCGATCGACCGGTCTCACTTCATTGCGAATATCCTGATTGCGTGTGGATATACCTCAACTCGGTGCCACCGAACGACTCATCCGGCAGGCGACGAGTCGATCAAATAGTCGATCGATGGGTTGCAGACAAAAACATCCCTTCCTTTACGTCTCGTGCTTCTGAAAGGCAAGTGGATGTTATTACCGGCACGAAAACAATACCTAAAACGTTGACGATCGATCTTCTTTCAACGCGGCAAACTATGCTCGATCAATTGACCAGCGAGATTTTAAAAATGAAACGTTTGCTGCTCGAGCTGATGCTGGTTGTCCGCGGCACCAAACAAATCTGAGCAAACAAATCTGAGCAAACAAATCTGAGCAAACAGATCGGGCTAATCAGAGACTTATCACACTAACTACTCTTTGTCCGGCTGAATCTCAGCCGCCTTAACTCGTCCGCTTGCAACTGCTTTGGTCAAGGCTTCAAAGTCCTTTTCAGTTTGGTCGGCGTAGGCAATTGCAAATTGTCCGATGGCAGCATCGAACTCTTCGTTATTGCCCAGATATCCACTGATAACAGCCGCATCGCCGGAGCGTGCGTGCGCGCGCGCCAGTACTTGTCCCATCAATCTGGCAATGTCTACCATTTCTCTGGCATCCCAATATTGTGGTTCGAGTTTTACCTTCGTATCTCTGAGCTGGCGAATATAGAAATCTTTGCCTTCTTCCGATTTTGTCCAGCCAAGAAAGATATCGCTGGCGGATTGAACGATGCGCTGACCGGCAACTACGCGTTCACCATTATTATCAAAAGCACTCTTTCCTACATACGCTTCCAGCACTGAGGGGCGCGCTTCTTTGGCCTGCAACAACAAGGGCTCGTCGTCCGGAGCCAGAAAGAGCAAGATACCGCATGTGGTGCCCACACTGCCGATTCCGACCACCTTGATCGCAAAGTCAACCAATTTGTATCGATCGAAAAGACGTTGTTTATCCCACTGCAATGTGGCGCGATAATTCTTTAGAGACTCCTCAATGCTCTTGTAGAACTTGTCTTCATCAGCTTCAGGTGGGTGGAAAATCAGAGGCGGATTGTCCTTGATCTTGTATGAGTCGCCGCCGGCTTCGACTAATTTTGGGAAATAATACAAACCGATAGTGCGTTTTTTCGCTTTCTTGAGCTGGTCTTGCCGCCTTTTCTGCAAATCGAGATCGCCTGTGTTGGCAATCACACTTTCCCAGGGCACTTGCTCATACCAGATGTCCATAATGCTCAGCTTGGACATTGCTGCCATTTTTTCGCGATAGCCTTGCACCACAGCTTGTGCTGCGTTTACTTCTGCTTTCGGTTTTAGACCATTGTCACGGCAGGCCAGAACGAAACTGGTAGCCAGCCGTTTGATGTCCCATTCCCAGGGCGCCGGCAGCGTTTCATCGAAATCGTTGATATCAAAAACCACGTTGCGCTCTGGGGTGGCGAAGGCACCGAAGTTCATCAGGTGGCAATCTCCGCAGGCCTGAACTTTTACTTTGGTATTGGGCGTAGTGGAGAGATCGCGCGCCATAAGCGCAGCAGCGCCGCGATAGAAAGTAAATGGCGTTTGCAGCATTCGCCCGTAGCGGATCGGAATTAGATGCTGAATGCGACCTTTGTTGGATTCCTCAAGCATGTCGACCGGGTCCGGGCGATTGGCAGGCGCCTTCCACTCACTGTGAGACTCACGGGGCACGGCATCGCGCAACATCTTTCCGCGAATCCGCCTGTCATCTCTGGGCGAAATCGTATTGTCATGCAAAAGCGCCATTTCTTCTTCAGTCGGCTGCGACTTGTGTGATCTGCCAGGCACGTTTGCGTCCTCCCAGTAAGAACTCCATCTAATATGCACATACCCAGAACAATTAACTTAGTCGGCAGAATTTTCCCCACAAGAAAAAACTTCTTGCGGATGCTGTTCATTGCCTTGTCTACTTGACGGAAGACAAGCTCATACAGCGCGAGTTTTCCTGATTAGAAGCTAGGAAATCCCATGGGCATGCCCATTCCCATGCCTGGCATCCCATACATGCCCATTCCGGGAACCATCCCGCCCATCGGGTAACCATAACCACCCATAGGCATGCCATAGCCGCCCATCGGCATTCCGCCGTACCCATAACCACGATTGAAGTTATTGTTGTTGCGATTAGCCATTTTGTAAGCGGCAGTGGTCACGAGGAAAGAAGCTGCATAAGGAGCAGCGACTTGCGTGGTCCGTCCCAAAATTTTGGCGGCCTTTCCGGCTACACCCTTAATTCCCGCTCCCTTAGACACTTTGCCCTTGTAACTGGGGTCAGGAGCCCCATCCGGCACTTCCGGAGGCGGCGAGTACTTGTCGAGTTCACTGCGGTTTTGCATGTGACCGTGTTTGATGGCTTGCTCCTGCATCTCATAAGGCGAAGGTTGTTGATAACCCCCCTGCGGAGGCGCCATTTGTTGCTGCTGCATCTGCTGCGGAGGCATTTGTTGTACTTGACCGGGAACAGCCTCGCTGACTCCGGCTGAGTAAGGCTGACCTTGCTGAGGATATCCCTGCGGCGCGTATCCACCTTGTTGGTACGGCTGATTTCCATATTGAGGCGGATAACCGGACTGCATCGGCTGTTGCGGATAGCCCTGCGGCGGGGCACCGGCTTGCGCAGGATAGTTTGTGGGCGTCGCCATCATTGGTTGCATCGGCACCAGCTGTTGTTCGCCGCCTGGCGGCAATCCCTGATCTTGCCCGGGATCAGCCCACACAGGGGCGCAAACAGCAAAAGTAAAGGCGAATATTAGTAAGGGCGGTAGCGCGAAATGGCGATTTTTCATGGTTTTTAGTAACGCGGCGGCAAGATTACTCGATCAGAATAGGCTTCTATTAAATAGATGTCAAGTTGTAATTTAATCTTGCGAGCCTGGCTGCGCTCAGCCAGTGAAAAGC
>PNKB01000023.1 GCA_013997645.1 Cyanobacteria bacterium PR.3.49 | reverse complement strand
ATCAAGGTTGACTTGATCGTTCAGAGCAGTGTGCCGGCATCGGTGGCACCGCATTTGGTGCTGCGCTTGGACCTCAGATATTCTCTGGGGAATATTCGCGACGCAGAGGGCAACGCAACTTCCACCCCCGATCGCCGAGTCCTTTCAACGCCGGTGATCGGGTTGAGCGTTTCACCTACGGCTGGTGCCGGAGATGACTTTGTCGGGGTGAATCCGACCTTTGTACCGCAGCTTCTTCCCTGGGCTACTTACGGTCTTCTTGTGGGCGGAGGATTTTTGCTGCTCCTTCCTCTTGGGCTGTGGTTCGTGCGCTGGATCAATCGTCAACGGACTGGCCGAAAGGTGCCTTCGCACGAGCTGGCTTGGCGCACTTTGGATAGAGTCTTTGCCGAGGGCAAACAGCAGGGATTTTCGCCGTCGCACTTCAAGGCGATTTCTGCGGCAGTAAGGCGTTATCTCAACGTCTCTGCCTCGACTCATGCAGAGCTGCGTTCTCTCCTTGCCGGACATCCGCGGCAAAAGGCAATCATTCGTGTGCTGAGCCAATGTGATGCGGTTCTTTACCGTTGCCAGCAACTCAATCACGATGAAATTGTCGATCTCATCGAGGACGTGGAGACCATCGTTCCGCGACCTTGATTCATAGTGGTTCTGGAGGGTCGAGGCAAATGCTTCGGCCCTCTTTTTGCGTCTTTTCGACCTTTTTCTATCTTTTTGGTCCTTTTTGAGATCATTTTGCTCTACAGAGTAAGCACCGAAGCACATGGCGTTGTGCTTCGGTGCTTGACCCCGATAAATTTTTGGTGCGATGCGGGGCTGCTGATGGTGCCGTTATCGACATTGCACATCGGCGCTCGCGCCATGGATATAAATTACCTTCCAAATCGTGAGAGAACCGTGAGCGTTTTCCATGTTCGATTTTTCATTGAGAACAGATTTTATTGCTCCTCCCCCAACGCAAAGGCGCCACTTCCGCGGCGCCTCTGGTGTTTTCTTCTTCTTCAAATCTGTTTGTCAATCGAGTGGATGCCATCCGCCAAAGCGGTCGCCAAGCCAGATTGTATTGAACGGCGATCTGACAATTGAGTAAAGTTCGTTGTGACGGACAAAAGTTCCCGAACTATATAGTGCAGCTTTGCACTTTCCATTTTCGTCGCTTTCGACCTGGAGGTCTTGCACTTGTACGGAGTTTTCTTCATTGATATCGAATCTGTAGGAGTTTATTTTCTGCGCTGCCGGGGGGGCAAAACTCAAGCTGCCGGTTGAGACCGAGGTGATGAAGCCGCCTGAGAAGTGGATTTGATTCGACATCTGTTTTTAAAAACTCCGTACGTTTTTAGTGCAATTTCCCGAGGAGAAGTGACTGGCAACCAGGGCGCAGGCCATCCGGCTTTTACTGCGACTCGCTCGTTGTCTGTTCACGATTGAACAATAGCAGCCGATACGTGAGTGAACGGTGAGCGCCGAAAAGCGCTGGAAATATTTCTCACTGGCAAGCATTGCACCTGAGCGTGTGGTAGAAGTAGGCAGCTGCTGAAGGGCGAAGGAGTGTTATGGAAGAAACTGCCTCAGTCAAAATTTCGCGAAAGGAAAGCAAGTTTACGCGGCGCAAATTCGATGTCTACATCGACGATCATCGGCGAATCGGAATTTTGAATGGAGAAACGACGACTATTCAAGTTACTCCAGGACAGCACACTTTAAAGGTGAAGTCTCTCAGCTGGATCAAATCAGAAGATGTGGTGTTTTCAGCTGATGAGGCAATTCCAGCAGATCTTGAATGTGGCTATCACGGAAAGCGTCTGGTGTTTTTGATCATAGGATTGGTGCTTGTAATATTTGCGGTCGATGTTGCATTCCTATTGGTGATGACACAATCGCCTGCCGGAAATTCTCTGGCGCAATATCGCTGGTATCCGAAGATACTTATCTGGGTACTTTATTTCATCCTCATGTCTCGTCCCGGAATGATTCTGTACGCGAAGAAATCCCAGTCCTAGTGAATAACCGGGGCATTTCTGCCCCGGTTAGTTCCCCTGCTATTGAAAAGGGTTGTGCGTATCCTTAACGTCTTATCCGATCGAAAGTGTACTGTCTTCCTTCGGCGGTCACGTGTGAGCGATACTGAGTGCCATCTCTCAACGTATAGGTCGTAGTGTATTGCCCCGAGGCAGGATCGCGGTAAACATCAGCTTGAGTAACGTTCCTCAATGACTCATATCCGCCGCTGGCATTTCGGACGGCGAAGGTGGCGCCATCGCCTTCATAATTTACAGTGCGACGTTGAAGGATGCCCGTTTGAGGATTTACTTCTTCGCGCACTCTGGTATCGACATTGCTTACGGGCCACATACCGATCTGCCTTCTGTACTCGGTAATTTCGCGACCACCTTCTCGCCGCACGGTGCTGCCTGTGGGTGAATGTTCGGTATACGTATCCGGATGTCTGAAGAATCCTGCATCCGCCCCAGTGCCTGGCGGGCTCAGCGGATTGTATATGGCACCTTCGGCCGGAATGCGCGTTTGGTCCACGCTTAAACCGCGACGGTCAGCTGGTGTTGGCTGCCCTGGGCGAGCCGGCTCGGCAGGACGAACGTCACCTGGGCGCGGAGGCGCTGGAGGAGCCGGAGGCGGGACCTCGGCACCCGGTCTGGGTGGGGTGGCTGGATTGTTGGCTCGAGTGGCTAAAGCTTCAGGGATTCTCAACGTGGTGCCGATAGGAATGTTGTTGGGATTGGTAATTCTATTTTCTGCAGCAATTGCTTGACGGGCGCGCACTACATCCTGCTCTGTCGGCGTTCTGCCTAAATTGTTTGAGGCAACATCTCTGGCAATGCGATCGAGATAATCGCCGCGTCTGACTGTGAAAGTCTGACGTCCTTCAGCATCAGTTTGGAAACGTCTGCCGTTATTGCCCCACAGCTCGCCAGTGGCAGGAGCGGTGTCTTGCCCCACGACGCCCAGGCGAGTGCCTGCACGCCTTTGTTGAGTGGCGCCTCCGTCATCTGACGTGATAAGTTGTCCGCGATTGTTCACGCCAAGGACTTGAAAGTCGGTGTTGAATCCAAGTGCGTTGAAGTCGACAGCGGCATTTACTCGCTCGCCATGTTCTCTCCAGAAATTCGGATTTTGACGTTGTGCAGCAGTGATCTCAGCTACAGCAGCGCTGAAATTGCGAGACTGACCGGCTTCCTGAAATCGCGCAACAATCGCTTCGGCTTGTTGTTCTGACATATTAGTATCTCCTGGTAAATGAAGTCGCGAGGGGAATTGAGGCGCAGAAAATCAACGTGCTGGAAATCAGAGCATCGTTGGCGCGGTGGCAGTGGGAGATCGGGGTTGGTTGTTCCTCGATGGCTTGAATATAACAATCCAAGTTGCCACCAAGTTGACATGGAAAAGTTTGCAAGGAATGGCGATAAGTGTGCAAATCGAAGGCAATGATATTGCCATAAATGAAAGCGGAGAGCTGCTGCTGGCTGCATCTCTCCGCGTTTTTTTTGCTTGGCTCTCTATTCGATGGGTTGAAACTGGGTAGTTTTTTCTATATTCATCTCCTTTTAAGATGGTTGTTGGCGATTGGTATTGTTGTTTCTCTTTCTAAACTCGAAGCTTCAAAATCTTGCCTCTATCGTCCTGGTCTAATTCCTGTGAATGTGCCGAGTTGATGCGCTCTTTGTGTGATATTTTCCGGGCTGACATAGCGACCGTCATTGCCGTTCCACAGGAAATTTGCAATGCGGTTGAGTAAACCAACGCTGCTGGCCAAATTGTCTGCATCACCTATTAGGGTTCGTGCCGCAAGGTGTTGCGCTTTTGTGAAACGCTCAGGATTGGTCTCCATCGCGTTTCTCAATGACCCTACATTTATTTGATTACCGTTGGCGACGGCATCAGGACTTACGGATCTCATCAATTCAACAAGACCGCCATGTTGTTTGGCGGCATTGCGTATATCGCGCATTTCCGGCAGCATGCCGTCTTTCACACCGGCCATGATTTCGTCGCGCGTAAACGATTCCCGGCGAGTTGCATCCATATAGCTGAGCGCATTTTGCGCTCCTGTGAGGGCCAGGTTGTCGCGTACGGCTTCAGGCAAGGTTTGTTGCCGGCGCACATATTCTTGCAAATCGGCGCGTTCGATGACTCCGTTGCCATTACCGCTTTGATCTATCTGTTGGAAATTTTGACCGAGAGTGGCAATTGTGATGTTGCCTAGAAGCCCTTGCTCCTGCATCCGCTGCGATTGTGAAGCTATTTGCTCGCCGATTGGACCGCGCTGTCCAGGCTGAGTGAGCGAAGCGGCGATTTCGGACCAGGTATCGCCCGCACCGGGCGATTGGCCGACCTCCCGGACATTTTCTACACGGGGGTTACTCATAGTAAAAACTCCTTCCCGGCGAAGGCCGGAAACAGCAACGATTGTTTATTTTGAAACTTTTTAGAAGCTCAAAAAATTGCGATCAGTTTGTTGCACATAGGTTGGCGACTTGATTCCGCCGTCTTTTGGAATTTTGATCAGATTGCCTTGCTCGTCCTTGAAGATTACCAAGTCACCGCTGGCGGTGCCAAGGGACGAACCCGAACAATCTTTTTCGAATGTGCCTGTTTTGCTTTGTGCATCAAAGCGCCCCTTGAACGGTTTTCCCTCTGTATCGTAATTGACTATCTCGTCCTCGGATCGAATTTTATTATGCTGGAATTTATCGTATGCCGGAGTTGCATGATCGGCAGAGGAATCGTTTTGAGAGCCGACGATGACGTTGATGCTGATATTGGGCGCGCGCTCGCCCATCATAAGTTCGCTCACTTTCTGACTGAGTTGTTGTTTTTCTTCTGCGTTCGAACCAACAGGCGGAAGGACCTTTTCGCTAAATTCCGAATATTTCATTGTCAATTCCTTTAAGTATCAAGCGGCAGGGACGCGTATGCCGATGCAGACGCCCCAAGCCTTATGCTTGACGTAGTGTCAGTTTGAGGGAGTGAGAGTTTTGAACTTACGCAGGGAGTACGTCTCCCTGTAAAGTCATGCGATTTACCGTGCTATCAATTTAGCGGCCATACCTGACACGAACTTGACACGGCAAAGGGATGCTTTGCAAACTTCTTAGTTTTGCTGTGCTTACTGGAAGGGGTGCCGGAAATGTTCAAAAGTGCCCAACTGCCTGCGCAGAAGAGCACGAATGAATGATCCCCGAAAGGTTAGTATTTTTCGACTCGCGTTTTACACACAGAGTCTGCGCATACTATGCGTTTTCTCGTTAGGTCGATTAGTCTATGGGGTGCCATCCACCGAAGCGATCACCCATCCAGAGAGTATTGTTTGCTGCCTTCACTACTGTGTAGGAGTCAAGCTTGCGAACTTGAGCGCCTGAGTCATAATTTGCTGCGCGGATTGTGCCATTTTCATCGTGTTCGACGAAAATTTCAGCCAGACGTACGGCATTGCTTTTGTCGATGTCCAGGCTGTACCTATTATAGGTTTGCGGTTGCGGGACAAACTTCAAGCTGGCATCATGCACATAGCCTTGAGTCTGGCTTGAAAAAATGTCGTTGGATTGAAACATCGGGCAACCTCACTGGTTTTTTATGATCGGGGGAGTGCTTCGACTCTGGTATTTAAACGGTTAATTGTTTCCGGGACGTTAACGCCAAACTTTCGATTCGTTCAAATTACCAATGGTTTGTGTCGGCCAGGTGGCAATTCTTCAGGGAAGGACGGACGTCATCCAACGCGACGCTCTGCCTTGCGGCTTCTTGAGCGACGGTCAATTGGTTTGGACAGGATTAAGTTACCAAATCAATTTGACATTTAGATGACATAGCTGAAAGGTCCACAGGTGCCTAAAGAACCTTTCGTTCCTTGAGTATAGAGGCGCCAACGTGACAGTCAGGTGATTTTTCAAAAAGACTGCACAGCCAGACGCAGCAACAAAATCGAAACACCTGCTCAGTAGATTGGCAGTATTACCATCTATTCTCACGACAACCAATAAAGAATATGACTACAACATCTAGAAATACCGATGCGTCGGGTGCGGTTAATGACGCACAGGCTTATCAGCCTTCCCGGCAGCCGAATGGACTAGAAGCGCAGGCCGCAACGCTTTTATCCAGTTGACCTGGTAATGATTGCTCCCCGGGTGGTGGGCTACGTTTTGATCCAAATCGCTCGGACACTGTGCCGGCAGGCACTTTGCCAGCAGTTGAATTTGGATACTATGGACCGAATGAAAGCTGGCAGGGGCTGAATGGTCAAACCCGGTACGAGCAAGATGTGCATTCTGTAGGCTTTGATTCGGTATTCGGCGTATCTAAAGATACGCCTGGAAAAGAGAAAAAGGCAGAAGGAGCGGCTGCGCCAGCTGATGGGCAGCTTAAAGGAAACGGCGAGGTAAAACCGGAAGGAGCCGAGCCGGCTGCGGCTGAGTCTGCTGAAGCTGAGTCTCAGGAAAAAACGGAAGAACAGCGCGTTCAAGATAGACTGCGTGAGGCATACGAGAGCGGTCGACCGGCTGTCGTTGTTTTTGCATCGAGTTCGGCTGGTGGAACCGAAAAGCTCCTAAAGACACTCGACCAGAGCATGAAGGAAGGTAAGGCCGATTACATTTTTGTTGATACCGACAAGCTAGATCCGAATTCACACCTGGGACAAGTAGCTCGTCGCAGTGAAGAGAAGGGACAGGGATTAGGGTCCGATGGAAAATCCGATCTGGCTTTTACAGGTGTTTATAAAGTCGAGAAAACAGAAGATGGACAATATCAATTAGGAAAGTCCGTTGCCACTTTCTGGGGCGGTCGACCCGAAATTGCTCCAATCATGAATGAACATTTTAAATATGCCGGCAGAGATGTATCCGGTGGCGGCGCTAGTGCTCCCAGACCGCCCGACGTGCCCGCACCGGCTCCTGGAGTTGGAGTCGATGACGCGAATATTCCTGAATCCGGTGGGCAAATACCTGGTGCCAGTGCGCAAAATGAACGCGCTGAAGATTTGAAGCGCAAAGATGCAGAGCAGGAGAAACAGCGCGTTGAAGCGGAAAGGAAGAAGCGTGTAGAGGAAATTTCGAATAAAGGGTATCCGCTAGAACAGTACGCAGAAGGCTGGGATAAATTTCTTGAACGTCAGGAAATGGAAGCCAGTCCACTGCGCGATTTGACCAATGAGTTTGGTCAGCAAATGATTATGGGCGAATTCGATGGAAAAAAATTGCAGGGCATGATGGAAAAGATCGGGCAAACTGATCAAGCTTCCGTCGATGCAACCCTGTTCAATGTGAATAAGCAATTGGCTGACAGCGGACTGACAATCAGAGCTACCGTAAATAGTGAAACTGGGTTGGTCAACGCCATGGAAATGACAGGCGTACAAGCCGGCTCTCGTCAGGTGTCACTTTCTGTTGACGCGAATGGAAACGTCGCCGCATATGAGGGGTTGGGCGGAAACAGAAAACAAGCAGGGTTGGAGCATGTCTCATTGCGGCTGGCTAAACAAGCCGAGTCAGACGCCTGCCCTTGAAACGGCTAGACCTCTTGAAACCGTGCGTTTCAAAAAACAAATGGATGATTCAAAAAATACTTTCAACTGACTGAGAGATTTTCTCGATTTTTTCTAACAGAAATTCAGTGAAAGATTTTCTCGAAAAAATCTCACAGGCAGTCGATTTGAAAATTTGGTTTAGCCAAGAGGGATTTTTTTTGAATCTTTTTTGAACTTTTTGTTTGCTCGCTACGTATTCATATGTATCCAACCTGCGAGCGAAAACTAAATGTCAACCGCCGGAAATATACGAGCATACATTGAGGGATTGCCACTTCAGCAAATTTTCTCGACGCGAGAAGTTTTGCACTACGGTTCTCGCGGAGCTGTCGATCAAGTTCTTTATAGAATGGTAGAGAGCTGCTTTATCATTCGTTTGGCCTGGGGGTTATTCTACAAATCGATCGATGGAAAGGACATTCCTTCCGTAGAAAAGATTGCAGAGAAAAAGGCTGCAGTCTTTTGCAAACAAATTATCAAACACGGAAAGGACGCTGCCGTCGAATTGAAAATAATAGAACAAGGCAACGATAAGACCGTCTATAGCGTACCGGGCTCATCATCTAGCTCATTTCTCTGCGTGCAGCAAAATCACCGCGTTTACACAAAGGCGACATCAGCTCGCAGACTTCTTGACGGCAACACACGTGCAGGCAAAGTTATTCGCGCATTGTGGGAAATGGGTTCTCAGAATATCGACCAATCGGTCATGAAAAAGGCAACACTAAGACTTAATCGCAACGAAATGCGCACCATTTGGCACGCTGCTTTAAGAGTTCCCTGGTGGCTGGCGCGTCACACTAATCGCGCCGTTCCAAAATTTCTAAAGAAAGCTAAGTAGACGACAGAGCAGTGTCGCGCACCCTGCCTTTGAGCAATGGAGCCAGTTTTGCATCTATCAATTGCTCGGCTTTCTTCAAATCAAGTTCATCCGCGCTCTTGATGTTTTTGCACAGCTCAGCCACTATTTTATCGATGATCACGCCGGCATCGCGACATACTTCGTATGGCGTGTGCGTAAAAGTGACGAGCGCGTATCGCGAGGCAAATTTGTCGGGGAAATTTTTCTCCAGTACTTTTTCAGCCGCCTTTTGCAGCAGAAATTCCGGCTGACCGACTTTGTCGCGCATTTCGATGAAGTTTTCGAACGCCATTTGTGCAATCGCATCGGCATTAGGTTTGCGCAGCTTGTTGAATTCTTTGAATAGATTCAACCAGTCTACTGTGTCGTCTTTGACGTGCTTGTTCATAAGCTCTTCGAAAACAGTCAAATCTTCAAACGCGCAGTTGGCGCCCTGCCCGAAAAATGGCACGATTGCGTGAGCCGCATCACCAACCAGAAGCACCCTGTCTTTGTAATGCCACGGGTCGCAAGTGACTGTCACCATGCTGCCGGTCGGGTTTTCAAAGAAAGTTTTTTCAGGCCTGTCGAACGAACCGTAAGCATCGAAGAAATCGACTTTGAAGAACTCTCCAACCACCCGTTCGTCTTTTAATTTGGCAAAGCTGGGAGAGCCGTTGATTGGTTCATAAGGTAGAAATAGAGTGCAGGTGAAGCTGCCGTCAAAATTCGGCAGCGCGATGATCATATACAGACCGCGCGGCCAGATATGCAGGACATTTTTCTCGAGTGCGAATTTGCCGCCCTCTAAGGGCAGTATCGTCAGTTCTTTATAGCCATAGTTGAGTGTGTCCGTATCGCATTGAGCATCAGCAATTTCGCTCATGCAATGTCTTATCTGCGACGCGGATCCGTCCGTTCCGATGATCAAATCGAACTTTTCTTCATATCTATTTTTCTCCGCTTCATTCTGAATCGTCAGAGTATTTGTTTCCAAATTAATGTGCGCAACGCGCTGGTTGAAGCGGATCGTGACGTTACCCGCCTTTTCGGCAGCCGTCATCAATGTCTTATTCAGTTCGCCTCGCGAAACTGAATTTCCGAATTCACTCTCATCGCGACCATATGGTTGATAAGTAGTCTCGCCGGATCGGGAGTGCATCAAACGCCCCATCATCGGCACCGATTGTTTCAGTATTTCCGCTTCCAGCCCGGCTCTTTCCAATGCTCTCAAGCCGCGCCGTGTGATGTTCAAATTAATGGAGCGACCGGCGCTGATAGATTCTGCGCGCATGTCCGGTCGTCTTTCCAAAATCGTCACCCGCATGCCATGGCGAGCCAGAAAGACTGCCATCAAAGAGCCGGTCAAACCGGCACCGACGATGCACACATGAGTTTCGGAAAGTTTTTTCGTGAGTTTGTCAGCTGACATGTTCGCCTACTGTTTTTGCAAAGTTGTATACGTCTTCGAAAGAATTGTAGAGAGGGGCAGGGGCAGCCCGCATGATATCCGGTTCTCTGAAATCGCAGATCACACCGCGCTCGCGCAAGAGTTTGACGAAGTCCTTGGGTTGCGATTTCAATTTTATTGACAATTGCGATCCGCGCTGGCTTATGTCTTTTGGTGTGATCAATTTGAAGAAGTCGCCGCCAATTTCGGTGAGCAAAAATTCCAGATAAGCCGTGAGCAAATCGCCTTTTTGCCTGAGTTTAGCCATTCCTGCTTGGTCAAATAATTCCATGGAAGCGCGCAGGGCGGCCAGTTGAAAAATCGGAGGATTGCTCAATTGCCAACCTTCGGCACCAGGGATAGGGTCAAATTGCGGACCCATTTGAAAGCGTGTTTTTTTGTCGTGTCCCCACCAGCCTGCAAACCTTGGCAGCGTAAAGTCCTTTGAGTGGCGTTCATGAACAAAGCAACCGGCAAGCGAGCCGGGACCAGAATTCAAATACTTGTAGCTGCACCAGACAGCAAAGTCGACGTCGTCTTCGTGCAGATGCAAGTGCAAATTTCCCGCTCCATGCGCCAGGTTGAAGCCGGCTTTCGCGCCGACCTCATGAGCTTTTGCGGCGATGGACTTCATATCGAAAGCCTGCCCTGTCAAATAATTGACATTGCCCAGCATGACTAATGCGAGTGACGGACCTTCCTTTTCGATCGCTGCCAGAATGTCTTCGTGGCGCAGGGTAAACTCGCCCTCGCGCGGCCTCAGTGCCACAATTGCCGTCTTCGGATCAAGACCATGGAAGCTCGCTTGTGAGTCTACTGCATATCGGTCGGAAGGAAACGCATCGGCTTCAATAATGATCTTGAAACGTTCTTTGGTGGGGCGGTAAAACGAGACCATCATCAGATGCAAATTGACCGTGAGCGTATTCATAATCACCACCTCGATCGGCTTTGCGCCTACCAGGCGCGCGGCCATCTCGGTGAGATTCTCATGGTAAGGCAGCCACGGATGGCGGGCATCCCAGTGTCCTTCTACACCGTGAATCGCCCAGTCGTCCAATTCTTCGCCGATGTAGTCACGGACTTTTGCCGGCTGCAAACCAAGAGAATTGCCGGCCATGTATATCCATTCTTTGCCGTCTTTGGTTTTTGGAATCAAAAATTGTTTTCTGAATTCAGCCAGCTCGTCCGCCTTGTCCATTGAGAGGGCAAATTGCAGATCGTTTTTAAATTCTGTTTTCATCGAAGTGGCGGTTTGCTGACTGGTCATGAAATTGCCCTCGAAAACGTGGTCGTTATGCAAAATGCTTATTTAGGCGCCTTGGTTTTGGTGCCGCAATTTTTGCAAGTGGAATTCTCACTGTTATAAAAACGCTCGAAGATGGGCGGGAATTGTTTGACAATATCGGTCAAATGAAAGCGCTCTTCGTACAATTTCTCGTCGCAATTTTCGCAGAGCCAGACAAAGCCGTCCTGTTCGCTTTCCTGGCGTTTTCTTTCGATCACCAGCCCGACTGTGTTGGCGGGGCGGCGAGGCGAGTGCGGAACGTTGGGGGGCAGAAGAAATATTTCGCCCTCTTTTATCGGAACATCTCTTGGTTTGCCGTCCTCGATCACACGCAGATTAATGTCGCCCTCGATCTGATAAAAGAATTCCTCGCCGGCATTGACGTGATAATCGGTGCGGCTGTTGGGACCACCGACGACCATGATGATAAATTCGCGGTCTTCCCACACCAGTTTGTTCCCGACCGGCGGCTTGAGCTGGCTGCGATTGTCTTCAATCCAAGCCTTAAAATTTAACGGCATTAGCGCGGGCATTGCTGCGTTTCCCTCTTTTTGAAAATGTCGCTTGAGAATGTCCCAATATTAGGTCCCCGTGTGGCAAAACAGATAATTTGCCCGGTCAAGTGGATAGTCTGGCGCACTTGAATTGGCGTGTCAAAGGCGACTTATCTGACGCCCACGAAAGCAAATCCGGCTTACAGTATGAGAAGAACCGATATCTAATGGGTTTATTTAGGGTAATAAGTCCTAAGATAGGGATATTCGGGCCGTTAGAGTCCGTAACATTTGGTAGATGACAGATTCAGGACAAACAAACCAGGATTTTCAAGCAGGTGCGGGCGGCGACGTCGCCAGACTGATCGCTCAGGCGCGTACTTCGCTCAAGGCTCGCGACTACGAAGCGGCCAAGGCTGGTTTTAAGAGTGTCTACGATTATCTGGCCAGGCGCGGGCTGGGCGAAGGCTTGGAAGCCATGGAGTGCATGGCCGACCTGGGCGCCACCCATATGGCGCTCAAAGAATACGATGCGGCGCTGACCGAGTATGCCCGCCTGGCGACCATCATGGAGCGCAATCTGGGCGAGGCGAATGGCGAGTTGCGCCAGCACTTGCGGCGTTATGCGCAGGCTTGCGATGTGGCCGGGAAACTAAATGAGGCCAAGCAGCTTTACAGTCGAGCCAACGACTTGGAACGCCGCTACGGAGCGGTGCCTTCCCGAACCAATGCCGGCAGTTTGCCGACGCGAACCCAATCAGGAGCGCGTGAAGCGGCGGCACCGACTGGTTCTTCCGGAAGCTCTTCTTTTGCAGAAGCAATTCAGGATGCCGTGGCGCGCTCGATGGCTAAGCTGGACAATCGCGGCAAACCTCTCGAGCCACAAGAGCCGCCGAAGCCGGCTCCGCCAGGTCCTCGTCCTTTTGTGTCTTCTCCTCTGCCGCCTTCACCTTTTCAAAGCTTGGCTTTTGGTTTGCCGGCACAGAGTGGTTCGCTTCCACCGCCGGACGCGCAGCAAAATCCTCCCGGGCAGCCGGCTGCAGCTCCGCCACCACAGGGTTTTACAGGAAATCCGGCGGGAAAGGATCCGGATTTCAGCGTCCCGCGTGAGCTATCGGACAGCCAGTTTATTCTCAGGCCCAAAGGCGAAAGGGCGGAAGCTCCCTCAGAGGCAGCCGCGGGTGCCGGTATGGCGGCTGACCAATTACAGGATGTCTGGGGTGCGCCTGCTTCTGAAAAGAATGCGGGAGTCGAACAAAGCGGCAGTTACTGGCGAGGACCGGGAGGAGGCGACGCCGGCGCCGGTTCGATCTCTGGCACCGCCAGTGGTGACGTACAAATACCTCAGTTTCGCTCTCCGGACCAGGAAGGTGAGTTCGAGCCAATCTCGGACAGCAGACCTTCGGACTACCAGAGTGTAGAGGAGAGTCTGGACAAAGTTTTTGGGCAAAACACTTCTCCTGCGCAGGGCGAGAAGGGAGGCGGCGTCTATTCGTCGGAAACCGAAGCGGTGCAAGCCGATCCCACTGACGATAATGCTATGGGGTACATGAGCGAAAAAGGTAATTTTCCGCTGCGTCGCAAGGCAAATTTCGGTTCGAGTTCGTCGAAATTACGCCAGATGCAAAATTCTGACTTCGCGAACGAGGAGCATGCGCAGCCGTCTGGTGAAGAATATGGCGAGAGCGGGCAGGCTTCATCTCATTCTTCGGTGCCTCTTTCCTACGATCCCAATGACTACGATCCCAATGCGCCGACTCGTTATGATCCAAGCGCTCCTTATGAAGAATATATTCCGGACGCCTACAAGTACAGCCAGATGGGGGCTGACGCGACGGGCGATGCGGCTCGCCGTCCCGGTGCGCGCCGAGCTTCTGCCGAGTGGCAAGTTGAGCCGGCAGAAGAAATGCCGCTTACCGATGTAGAGCACGCCGAGTCCTTTCATGGTGCAGAGATGCATCCGGACAGCGATTCTTCCAAAGCGATGGCGCAATGGATGGTGCCCATCAACGAAGGAGCGGAAAAGCAGTATCCGCCCATACGTCGCGACGAGCAGGACCGCCGTCAGGGGCAGCCGGCGGCTGAGCAAGAGGCGCCCGTCGGTGAACCGAAGCCATTCGACCGGCGCCAGAAGCCAAAGTCGATGAAAAATCTGCGGTCTCGCTTCGGGTCTATGGAGACGAGCACAAATGTAGATGATTCCGAATTCGAAGAATCGGAGGCAATAAATTCTCTTACTCCTGGTGCGCTGGAAAAAACTTTGCTTGACTTGCAACCACCCGCGGTGCCCGATCCGAAAGATACAAAAATGGCACCGCCGCGTCGACCCAACGAGAGGCGCACTGCCGACAATTCCCGCACCAATATGACTCCGCCCGAGATGCCGCCTTCGGACATGCTGACAAAACCAGGTCCGGCGCCTTTGTCCAGCCCGCAAATGCCGCCTGCTCCTCCCCTTCCCGGCAAGGGCCGCGGCCCGCGCGGACTGCTCGAGCGCAGCGGTGAATATATTGAGAGCGCTCCGCCGGCCAAGGAATTGTTTGAAAGTGAAGACGCGCCGGGTCTTCCCGCTGCAGAGAGTGCAGGCACTGCCGACAGCTCAGACAAAGGCTCGCCATCGAGCATGATTTCGCGCCTGGTCAGCAAGCGGCAGCATGATGTGTCGATTCAAAATGCACGCCCCAGTTTTGCTCACGAAGAGTCAGGAGTGCCGGCCAAGATTCGCGCCATGGTTGATGCGGCCAGAGCTCACAGCTCGGACGGCAAGCATGCCGATGCAGCACGAATGATGCAAAAGGTGGTCAACGAGCTGGCCGAGGGCGGTCTTAAGGAGAGCCGTTACGTGGCGGACTGCATGCTGCTTTTGAGTGAAGCATATGAAGCATCCGAGCAGCTCGGACCAGCAATCACGTCTTTCCATCAGCACGCTTTGATGGTGGAAAAACGTGTCGGTGTCAAAGACTACGAAAGCATCGGCAATTGGTACAGGCTGGCGGTGCTTCTAGAGAAAGCCAATGAAAGAGATGATGCGCGAACAATGTTCGAGCATGCGCTCGGTCTTGCCGAGCAGCATCTGGAGGCTGATGACGAGCTGACTGCCAACATCAGAATGTCCTACGACGAATTTCTTACCCAGCCGAGCCGCCCTAAAAAGGCAGCTCCTCCGGAAAAACTCTCAACTCAAGAAGTGCTCTCGCAAAACAAAGAGCTGCGCACTTCGTCTTTGCAGCAGCAGGATAAGCCCGCCAACAAAGGGCGCATTGTCTGGAGCATTGTTTCGGTTATTGTTCTAATCGCAGGGCTGATCTGGTTTTTCATGTTTATGGGCAACGTGAATAAATCAATCGACAAATTCGATGCAGTGGCAGGCAGTACGACTGCCGACCAGTTGTTTGCCAATACGGACGGCGACGGTGTGTTGAAGTTTACCGGTCCCGATACGCTGGAAGTCACAGTAGACGGGCAATTGCGCCAGGTCAAATACATCGTCATGAAAAATGACATTAGCGATCTTGCTCAGATGTTTACCAACCTCTCTGCCAAGCAAACTCTCTGGTTGCGCAAGGCGCCGGACGGCATGATTTTGAATGACAAGACGATGTTCTTCAGTAAAGAGGCACCGCAACTGGCGATGGCGTCCGAAATGCGCCGCATCGGTCAGCGGGTCGAGGAATACTACCAGACCAATCGCTCATACCCGCGCTATCGTCAGGACTGGTCGGAGGATCCTGCCTTCGGCTATCTCAACCCGGTCACGCGTCACGGCAGCCCCTCCATATTTCACGTTTTCCCTCGTTCCGCCACTCCGGCAGCACTTTTCGGCGGCTTTAATACGCCTGACGAAATTGTCGACTATCTGGCCAAGGGCAATTTCTGGATAGGAGAGCCCGAGCTGAAGCCCTGCACCATCAGTTGCGCCGTCAAGCATTCAGGCGAGAAATCCAACGGTAAGCCTGTAGTGCAAGAATTCTATATGCACGCAACCGATCAGAACAATCAGCTTCTGCCGGCCTCCAAGCCCGGCACAGTCAGCATAGTCATGCTGGTTGAGGGAAGAAATATCGGCAATTTCGATTTGCACCCCAAAGAACTTCAAAAAATGGAATTGGTGCCCATGCCGGAGGGTATCGCTTACGTGAATATGAGCGAGTCTCCGATGTTCACGGCTCAAGTTCTTACTGCGGTCGTGCCGGTCACGTTGATTGCATTAGCGGCGATCATATTTTTCAGTCTGCTCATTTTGCTTGCCACTCTTAGAAGCAAGAAGAATGCAAAGAAAACTTCCTGAGGCTCGGGTATATCAAATGAAGGTGCAAGCAATCATTGTCTTGCCAATCAAGTTGGGCGGCTAGATGGCGAAAATTGTCGTTGTTGAAGATGACAAAGACTTGGTCAACTTGATCAAGGGGATTCTATCGATCGAAAGGCACACGATCGACAGCGTGCACGACGGTCATGAAGCTCTGGCGATTATTCAGATGCATCCGTACGATCTCGTCATTCTTGACTGGATGTTGCCGGGCCGAAGCGGCACGGAAATTTGCAGGGATTACAGGGCCCGGGGCGGCAGCGCGCCGATTCTCATGCTGACTGCCAAGGCGGAGGTGGATGATCGCGCCGAGGGTCTCGACTCGGGCGCCGACGATTATTTGACGAAGCCTTTCCATCCCAAAGAATTCAGCGCCAGAGTGCGTGCCCTCTTGCGCCGCCCGCAAGCAGTTATGGGAAAAACTTTGAAGGCTGCCGATATTGAACTCGATCCCGGGCAGATCAAAGTTTTCAAATCCGGACAGGAAATTCACTTGCTGCCTAAAGAATTCGCTCTGCTCGAGCTGTTTCTTCGCTATCCTACTCAGGTGTTTTCTGCAGAGGCTCTGCTCGATCGCGTGTGGAACACCGATTCCTCTGCCTCTCTGGATACTGTTCGCACCTATATCAAAACTTTGCGCAAGAAGATCGACTCCAATCCGAAAGATTCACTGATTCGCACCGTCCATGGTGTCGGATACAGTTTGAGCAGCAAGGCCGAGCAAGGGTGAATGGACAAAACCAAGTCGAAAAAATTTGTGCGCCTGCTGATGGTGCTTTCGGCTGCGCTCACCGCCGCCACTTGTTTCGTCAATTCGTGCCACAGCAAGGCAGAGCCTCTTTTGGCAGGAAATTCTACGCAATTGCGCAGTTCAAAGGTCGACTATAGTATCAATACTGCCAGAGAGAAATTCTTTGTCTGGACCCCAAAGACGTATAACGGCTCGACTCGCTTCGGTTTGATTGTCTACATAAGTTCTGTAGATTCTGTCGAGGGTTTGCCGCCGGGCTGGGAAGATGTTCTTGCGAAGCGCCGTTATATTTTTGTCGCACCGCAGGGGGCAGGCAACTACTGTCGGACGCAGGAGCGTCGCTGCGGACTGGCTGTTGCAGCAGCTATGGCAATGCAGCGTAAATTTCAAATCGACCCAAGATTTGTTTTTGCTGCTGGTATCAGCGGCGGTGCGCGAACCGCATCGGATTTGGGCTTCTATCAAACGGATGTGTTCAAAGGCACCATTCAATCATGCGGAACTGACTTTTACAGAAAAGTCGCGGTAAAAGACGCCACCAGCTCTGTCGACACTGCCGGCAAGTATTACGGAGTTATCGAAGTCTGCGCCGACGAACTGAATCGAGCCAGGGCGGCGACGAAATTTTGTCTGATTACCGGAGCCGGAGATTTTCGCCGAGGCAATATTTTAGACATCTACAACAATGGCTACGCTAAAGACGGCTTCAAGGCACGTCTTTTCGATGTTGCCACCTTGGGGCATCAGGACTGCGATGCCGCCACTTTGAACAGTGCAATCGACTTTTTGGAGCATTGAGCTGACCGAAATACCATTGGGAGAAACCCCACTGACGGGTTGGTTATATCCAGGACGTGAGATATGATCTCGTCTGTACATTAACTGATTGCGGCTATAAATCTAAAAGTGAGCACACAGGGACACAGCGGCCACGGTGGTCATGGCGGGTCGGGGCAGGCAACCCCAGGTCACCATGGTAATCATGGACATCACGGGCACTCCGGGGGCGGAAACGCTATCGGCGGAGGGGGACTGCAGCAGACGTGGAATTCTGTCATCAAAGAAACGCGCTTTTCCGGCGAGATGTTTCGCAATCCATTAGTGCCGTTGATGATTTACGGCATGGTTTTTCTTTCCATCATGCTGATCATCTGCCTTGCCGATAACAACCTTCTTGATTTTGCCGTGCAGCAGCACAATGAAGCGCAAAAAAAGAGAATGCAGGAAGCGGCCGCGCAGCAAATGAAAGCAGACGAAGCTGCTCTGGGGCAAGGTGGCGCTACGCAAGAGAGCCCTCAAGCCGCCAATCAAGAAATCAGTCAACAGCCGCAGCAACAACAGCAGCTGCAACAGCAATTCGATCAGCAATTGAGCCCCGCTCAGAATTTTCCGGACGCAGTCGGTCAGCCTAATCAGGCTAATCTTGTCCAGCAGCCGAGTTTTGCCTCACCCCCTTCTGCCCAGCCGGGCTATCTTCAGCAAAGCTTGAATCGTCAGAGCTCAGGTGGCGGCTTTTCGCAACCGAACGCCCAGTATTCTCAGCAAAACTATGGCAATTACGGCTCAAGCGGAGCTTATTCACCGTATGCGGCTGCCCCGCAAATGGGTTACAGTCAGCAGGGTTATGCCGGCTCGGCTGAGATGCAACCGATGGGGATGAGCAACCAGTTTGCCCGGGGCGGCTATCATGCAGCCGGCAGTCAGCGCAGCGGCGCCTATATGCAGGGTGGCTTCAAAACAGGACCGGACGGCGTTTCGCAGGTTCCGATGAATCGCATGGTCATCAATCGTTAGTAAAAATGCAAATGTTTTGGCCTGGCGGTGGCTTTGTCTGCCATTGGACAGCGGTGGTGCACCGAGAAACTTCTTGATGTAAAGCTATTGCAAACGTCCGGGCCAAGGCAGGAGGAGTAGAGACTTTACTCCCGAACATTCGCTTTTGCTCAGCACTGCACTGTCCAGTTTCCTGAACAGATGGTAGCTCCCGGCGCAACCTCCGTCTGCTGACCACGTCCCAAATGGTACGGATTTGTAGGTTGTAAAGATATGGGGTTTCGCCTAGGATTTCCTGACGCGATTCTGAAAGCTAGGCGTTAATACCTAAAACTTGAGAAAAGAAGATCTGGCGGAAGACTTTCATTGGTTTTGTATCGCGCATCACTTTCGAGCGCATGATCGACCCTTCGAAAGAGCAAAGGAAAAACTCCGCAGCCTCGGCTGTTTTTACCGACTTCGGAATTTCGCCTGCCGCTTTTGCTTCGTTGAGAACGGCAGTAAATGTGGCTGCCCGCCGTTGCAAAATTTCCTTCAGGCGCATGCGGAAGACTTCATTTTGATCGGCCATTTCCTGACTCAGGTTGGCAATCAGGCATCCGCGGCTGCATTGGCGTTTTTCGGCTTTGTCGATAGCGCTGTCGATGTAATTTTTGATTCTTTTGAGCGGAGCCACGCGAGCGTCGGTCAGAGTTTTGTCCAGCTCTTGAACGTAATGCTCGTCAAAGGCATTGATGACTGACAGACCGAAGTCTTCTTTGCTGGAGAAATAGTGGTAGAACGAGCCCTTGGGCACATTGCAGGCGGTCAATACTTCGTTGATGCCGGTGGCGTTGTAGCCTTTCTCCAGCATAACGTCGATGCCCGTTTCGATAAGGAGGCACTTCGTGTTTTGTTTTGTAGATACTTTTGGTGTCATGAGCGATATATTAGACCAGTCGGTCTAGATATGTCAATACTTCCGGAGGTCGACTCTGGGAGGTTTTACGCAGTTTTTGCTTTTTTGCACAGGCCCAGTTTTGGCAGCGATTTAAAGCAAGGGCAAGTTTAAAGTTGACAGGAGTAGACGACCGGTCTATTATCGGGTGGTTGGTAGACGACCGGTCTAATGTTCCGGGCGATAAGAAAAGGAGTTGCAAAATGAACTGCTTCAGTTTCCCGATGGCAATGCAAACACAGCCGGGATACAACTTAAGAGAAGAAGACACGCTGGAAGACAATCTCATTGTCGAAATAGGCGCTTTGCTTTTTGACTGGCTGGCAGACTGGAAGATGCAGATCAGATCCAGGCTGGTCGAATGGGTTAATTCCTAGACTTTGCCGTAGAAGTCGGCATTGAAGCGGCTCGCATAACCCCGCGGGGTGATACGCCAATTTCAGATTTCTGAAATACTGGTATAGCCCTTTGCTTAAGTAAACTCCCAGAAAGGACAAGCTATGCGCGTCTATATTTTGGATGACTGCGAGATTCTGCGTATGTCACTTTCACTTGTTCTTCAGCAAGAGCCTGAAATAGAAGTCTGCGGCGATTCCGGCAGCGGTATGGAAGACCTGGTTCAACAGATCATGCGCTCCGGGTGCACGACGCTTTTGATTGGATTGCGCTTGCGCAATAACGACGGTCTTAGTATCACAAAGAAATTGCGCGCTGCAAGCTCGAACATTGTAGTTATTGCGCTCGGTTATTCCACGGATAAGGCCAACGTGCAGTCCATGTACCAGTCCGGAGTCGATGCCTTCATATCAATCTCTTCCAGCAACGAGGA
This sequence comes from Cyanobacteria bacterium PR.3.49, assembly GCA_013997645.1. Classification (GTDB taxonomy): domain Bacteria; phylum Cyanobacteriota; class Vampirovibrionia; order Obscuribacterales; family Obscuribacteraceae; genus QKMZ01. The sequence goes on along the minus strand of PNKB01000023.1, from coordinate 23,168 downwards.
AATCGTCGCCAAAACGGTCTCTGCACGCCGAAACAGCGCCCTTTGCGATTTTTCTTCGACAACCAGCTGCGACCGGATATCTCTGCATCCTTTAGGCTGAAATGGCTTGCGGGCGAAGCAAATCCTCTCTCATTTGCTGGGCTGATTGATAGCGCTGGTCGGTGTTTAACTGTGTCGCGCGCCAGACGATTTCATCCAATTTTGAGCAAACAGAATTGTTTTTTTCGCTGGGCCGAGAAGCGGAAATGGGTTCGGGGTCAACGCCAGTCAAAGCGAAGAACAAGGTCGCACCGAGTGCATAAATGTCGCTTTGCGGGCAGGCTTTGCCGCGAAACTGTTCGGGCGGCAGGTATGAATGTTTGCCGACCACAGTTCGCGTGGCTGTAGATTCTGACTGTCTGGCTACGTTGAAATCGATAAGCTTCGGCATGCCGTCACTGTTTATGATCACGTTTTCCGGCGTGAAATCGCGATGAATTATGGCAGGGGTTTTCATATGCAAATGGGAAAGTATGCTCAGCAAGTGTACTGCCAGTTCTTCAACTTGCCTGCTGCTCAAGGGACCGGACTCATTCACTAACTTGCGCAGCGAGCTGCCCTCTGCGTGTTCCATAACAAGATAGAAGCGATGATCTTCAATGAAGCTGTCTTTCATTTTGACGACAAAAGGGTGATCGATGCTCTGCAAAAGCTCGCTCTCTCGATGCACGGATTCCAGCGTCTTAGCTTGAGCAGACTGACCGGCGTGAGATGGAATGATGAATTCTTTAAGGACAACTCTTTCGGCGGATTCGTTGCCGCCTTCGATTGAAACTGCTTCATACGCAATGCCCTGGCCCCCGGCACCAATTTGCCGGTTGACTTTGTAGCGACCGTCGCCTACCAAGTCGCCCTCTTTCAGAGGTTCGGTGCGAACTCTTTCTTTGGTCAGCGAACTGAGCCAGAGAGTCGTGAATGAACTTTCGCTGCGCGGACAAAACCTTTCCAAAAGCAATGGATCGATTCGCTCCGGAGGGAGGTTTCGAGCCAGTCCTTCATAAAAGCGGTGGGTTTGCGTTCCATATAAAAGACCGCTTTCAATCAAGGTCAGTCGCAATTGGCGGGCGGATGATGAAAGCGGATGGAAAAAGGTAAACAGCAAAAGCCGCATCATTGGTGAAACGCAATCAGGCTGAATATGGAAATTGATCGTACTGTTGATCTGCCAGCTATTTTCGGGCTTCGAGAAACTGACGTAGGTAATATCGTTCCAGGCGATTTTCGGACCGGGAATTTCGGCTTCTCCTTTGCGCCAATCGAGGGCGATTCCGGCATCACTCAATGTCATAAGCGATGGAATGAAAAACTTCGTCAAACCAAGCATAACGGGCACTCCCAGTATCACCGCGAGCACAAAAGGAATCATGGTTTGCAATTGCGATATTTCCAGAAATCCAATGATCACCAGCGGCAGAAAGACGCAAAAGAATGTCAGCGAACCCCTTCTGTCGATCGCGTCCAGCATAGGACGCAGCAAACGCAAAGGCTTGTAATCGAGAGTGATGCTGGTGGCAGCGCAAGAGTCGGCTCGCGGTCCTATCTGGTCGTCCAGTATTTCATCCGGTTTGAGACCGAGGCTATCGCGCAGTTTTTGTTCCATGATCGAGCGCGGCAAAAGGCGTGCCATGCGCGGAACGAATTCGCATAGATCCGCCACATTAGCGGGGTTCTCCGCGTCCGATCTGATTCTTGCCACGGGTATCGCTTTCACATTGTCAAAGAATGTGATTGTGGTTTTAAATGCATTACCATGCACTATCGGCAGAGGATACCGTGAATCAAGCGCTCGCAATGCATCTCTGTGCACGCTGTTGATAGGCAGATGCCGCACCAACTGCTGGGCGAAAAACTCTCGGTCTGATTTATGCGCAATGCCGGAGACGAGAATGCGAAGGTGATGGTCGCTGGACGTCTCTTTAGCTTTCCAAAATTTCTCGGAAAGTGCTCCATACGGACACTCAAAAATGGCAGCCTGAGGGCGTTCGGTCACGGTCAAAAGCAAACAGCCCTCCAGCGAGTCTTCGAATGCAGTCCCGGGAAGAAAGGTTGCGCCGTCAATCGACGTCCATGGTATGCACGGCGTTGTCACCTGCGAAAAGAAAAGATTGCTCCAGCCCAGGGCAATACCGTTGTCGGTAATGCGAATCTGATTGGGCAACAAGCTGTTGCACGACTTGCTGTAAGCCAATCCCGCCAGCAATGAGACGACCACGTTGAACATCTCAGGGGCGCTGGATCCGGTTAGAGCGATCGGCAGAAGGTAAGCTAAAAACAAGTAAGTAATTACGCCGACAGCGATTGCCGATACGCGTGGGACTAAGGTCGGGCGCGCATTGTAATCCATGGTGATGAGATCGCCAGCTTCTACGGCAAATTTGCTTTTGTCCGTTTCGTCGTCTTGCAGAGTGGAAAAGAGCGGCATATTCTAAATCCTCATCAGCTAAGCGATGTTATGTCTAAACAGCTGAGTGGGTCAGTTTGTCCACTTCTTCGACCAAGGTCCTGGCGTCACGGATGCGCTGGGCCGGTGACAAGGCTGTGCAATCGGCTACCAATTGATCGATCGCCGGCGATAATTCACTTCGCCAATCGCGTGGATGCGAAGGCGAAAGCGGCTCCGGATCCTCGCCTGTCAGAAGGAAATTGAGCGTTCCGCCTAATGCATAGATGTCGCTTGAGGGCTCGGCTTTGCCTCGAAATTGCTCAGGCGAAATGTACGATTGTTTGCCTATTAGTGTGCCGGTTGCCTGGCCTACGTATTCGTTTGCCGCACCGAAATCTATCAGCACCAGGGTGCCGTCTTTTCGCAAGACCACATTGTCCGGTGTCAGATCGCGGTGCACCACAGGCGGTGAAAGCTCGTGCAAGTAGATGAGAGTCGATGCCAGTTCTTTAGTCCAGGCGAGCACTTGTCTTTCACTGGCCGGCCCGGTGAGGCGCACATGCTGCCGCAAACTTGTCCCGGGCACATATTCGAGCAACATGTAATCTCTGCCATTTTCGACAAGATGATCCATCACCCTGGCAATAGCAGGATGATCCAGTTTCATGAGCAAACTTGCTTCTCTTTTGAAAAGTTCTTTAGCCTTCTCTTTGGTTTTTTCATCCACAGAATTCGGCACTACCGATTCTTTGAGTATAGCGAAGCCTCCGCGCTCAACTTCGACGAGATAAACAGCCGACAATCCGCCGGAGGCGATCATATTTACGACCTTCAAACGGCCGTTTTGCAAAGTAGCGCCTTTGTTGAGTGGGACAAATGTGGTGGCACCAAGGTGCGCAGTCATCTCTTCTTGCCACATGGCCGTGAAAGACTCAGGCACCAGAGAAGTTGGCTCCAGTTCTCCTTTTGCAAGAATTCTTTTGATCAACGATTCGGCTTCGTTGGAAATAGCGGCTTCGCGGCCCCAATCATGAATCGCCTGGCAAAGAGACTGCAGGTCCTTTTGCGAGAGGCGTTTTAATTTGAGTGCGATGTTGCCGCCTTGTCTGAAGTACAGCCGCAAGGTCAGCGCCGCCATTGAATCAGCATCAAAAGGATCGCTGCTTACGCGTTGCATTTTTTTGGAAAGGGAAACTGAGCCCAGGTCAGACCATGGGCGAGAGCGGCTGAACATGAGCGATGGCGCCATGAGCAAAGGAAACGCCAGTCTTGTACCGGTCAATACTATGCGGGTGTGCGGTCCGCCGATTATATAGAGAATGGCGGCAAGAAGCCCGACTATGTACGCTCCGCCTAATAGCTTTTCCTGAGAGGAAAATGGTTGTTTTACATAATGGTAAGTGTTGCAGCACGAACAAACGGCACCGCAGTGACAGCTCGTGCAAGACATTGCATCCTTATAGCGCTTGCTGTGTTGTACTGCCAGGCCCTTTTCAAATCCCAATGTCGCTACGTCGATACTCTTGCGAGCCAAATCGAAAGCCACTGTGTTCGCAATGGCGGCAACTCCCAAAAGTAAGAATGTGAGGAGAATCGAGAAAAGCCAGACGGGCAGGACGTGATAGCGAAGTACATGCTTTTTGCGATTCACGGCCCAATCCTCGAATCTGGAAACTCCATTCGATGATAAGCCTGCCTGCGCAGATCGGTATAGATGGCTAAACTACAATTTGCCCACTGTGCCTGACTTTCAGGACTTGGGATAGGCTGTACCTGGGGTAATGGATAGATCTATCGGCAGAGCGGCTGGTAGCTTTGCGCTTGCAGTTGAATTGTGATGCTTTCCGGATGTTTTGCGTGCAGCCAGCTCAGTCGTCTCGTCAGCCTGCGCACAATTCTCGATTTATCATCAAGTTTGAGTTTGTCTTTTGCGATTGACAAAGCAGTAGTGAACTCGCTTTCGGCCAGCGACCATTCATGCGCTCTGGCAGCAATGCGGCCTGCTTCGGTGTGGTAGTCGACAAGACGCGACGGCTTGTTGGGTGTGTGCTCTTCGGCGCATTGAATGGCCGAGCCGATGAACATCTTTGCAAGACTGTAATTGCGTTTGAAAGCATAAATGCGCGCTGCGCGCCGGAACTCTCGCTGCGCCATGCGGTGCCCGAAAAAACGTTCGTCGAATGCGACTACCGCGTATGTGCGCGCCACGCTGGCCGGGCTGCCGTCCAATCCGACCCAGGAGAGACCTGAGGCGAAAAACCAGCCATATGCCAGGAAGGGCAGAGGCAGGATCAGACCAACCGCGCGGATCAATCTGGCAGAGCCTATGGAAATTCCGAAGTCTGCCGGGTCTACGAAGTCCAGTCTGTTTTTATTGGTTTTAAAATTTTTCAGGCTGCAGTGCGCAAGCGCGCCATACAGAAGCAGAGGGGCGGTGAGAGCCAGAAGTACGACACCGCAACAGCTGATCGCCGCGTGCAGCAGAACGATGTACCCAAGCACTGCTGCGCTGGTCAAGAAGTATGCCGACGTCAGACCCATGGAGATTCTTCTTTTGCGAGTGAAACTCATGATGCGATCTCCATGATGTGTGGGCACGCTGTTAAGTATTTATGCCCAAACCATAGAAACTCCAATACATTTTCCCAAGATTGCAAAAACGCGCGTAAGACCATGAAATTGTGGAATGTAATAGCAGGTATCCCGCGTGAGTTTGGAATCCGGAATGACTGAAGACCTGGCAAAGACTATAATCACCAATCCGGACCTCACACTCGATACGTCGGAATCCAGCGGTCATCATCAAGTCCCGACCAGTGCGGCCAATTTCAAGGTGCGCTTGCGCTCGGCAGAGAGGAAGGCTCCCAGTCTGGGCGATTATCTCTTTCAAGATGTGATCGGCAAGGGGTCTTCCGGTATTGTCTATCGCGCCAAACATTGTGAACTGGACCAGATGGTTGCCATCAAAGTCTTTCACAAAAGCGTTGTAGCGGATGCAACAGCGCAGAAGCGTTTTCAAAGAGAGATGGAGACTCTAGCCAGACTGTCTCATCCCAATATCGTCCAGGTTTTCTGCTTCGGTTCGGATTCGTCCGGCTCACCATATATGGTGACAGAGCTGATTGAAGGCGAGAGCGTCAAAGATTCGCTTGAGCGCAAGAATGTTTTCGAGCCTAAAGTGGCAGCAGCCATCGTCAAAGAAGTGTGTCGAGGTCTTGCTTACACCCATTTTGAAGGTTTTGTTCATCGAGACATTACTCCGGCCAATATTCTTGTCGGCAAAAACAATATCGCCAAAATAGTTGATTTCGGCTTGGCCAAAGGCATCGAATACACCGGCGAAACAGTGACTGAGTTGGGCACTGTTGTAGGCACTCCTGCTTACATGAGTCCTGAGCAGTGCTACGGGCAGGTTGTCGATGCGAGGTCCGACATCTACTCTCTGGGTTGCATCATGTTCGAAATGCTGACCGGAATGAAAGCATTTGAGTCTCACAATCCTGTCGAGATTATTGCTCAGCAAATCAGCGACGATCGAACCAGAATAAGAAGTTTACTCGAGCACAGCTCGCTGCCCTTCAATTTGCAAGCGATCGTGATGAAGTGCGTGGAGCGCCAGGCGAAAGATCGTTTTCAATCAATTGCCGAATTGGAGCATGATCTGAATTCGTTTGTTCTCGATCTGCCTCTGACATATGCTGCAGCATCTCCGAATCGGCTGAAAGCCAACGCGATGATGCTCTCCTGCGGTGCCTTCTTTTTGATTGTCGGCATTGGCTATTTGCTCCTGCAAACCGCCAATTTAAATCCTCAAATCGGCACATCGCTGGCTAATTATGCAGGTCGCTCTTTTGTCACTGGTTTTCCTGCGCACATCGAAATCAAAAATCGGCTCACAGGACGGACTTTATTTAGCGACAGTACAACCGATTTGCGCACTGCTCTTAAGAATGCATCGTCAAAACATGTCTCGCTTCAAGACGCAGATTTAAGACACGCTGACCTTTCCAACGCCAGTTTTGATTCGCTCGATCTGCGCAATGCGGATTTAACGGCAGCTTCGCTCGTTCAATCCAAGCTCAGCAATGTCGATTTGCAAGGCGCCAATCTCACGCATTCACAGCTTATTCAGGCTGAATTCGACAATGTCAATTTGCAAAAGGCAAAACTCAATTTCGCATACTTAACGCAGTTGATCGCGCGCGGACAAAATCTGCAAGATGCTGATCTCAGCTCAGCACGCCTGTCGCAAGCGGATCTTCAGCGTGCCAATTGCCGCGGCGCCTCTTTTGTCGATGCCGATCTGGGTCAAGCTCATTTTGATTTTGCCGATCTAAGCAATGCTAAGTTTCAGGGTGCAAAATTGTCTTCTGCACAGTTTCGCAGTGCCAAACTCAATTACGCCAATTTTCTCAATGCCACCGGCAGCAATGTCAATGTCGATGGAGCCGATCTGGCCAATGCCGGACTTGATCTTTTCCGCTTCGACAGAAACGGAAGAATGAGTGCTCGTCGCTACCGGTGAGCGTTTGAGTTTGTTTAAACTTTATCGGGGATTGCCGTACTGGTCTCTGTCTGGACGCACGAATTGTCGCGTCCACTCCTCTGCATAAGCTGAAAAACGTCCCTTGCTTCTCAGTTCGCGCAGAGCTCGCAGTTGCCCTTCGGAAGCTTCGATATCGCCTTTGTTGATGCCCAGTACGAGAAGCGCGCCGCGGAACATAATTTCGCGTGTGACAGTGCGCTGCGTGTCGTCGGAGCCGTCCTCGTGAGCCTGAATGGCACGGCTGGCTTCTTCCGGTGTCTTGTTGATCAAGAAGTTGCCGTGGTATCCGTCATCCATTGTGATCAGTGCATGACCAGGATCTTTGCTGCCGTGCCAGCTGTCGATCATTTTTGGCACTTCGTCCTTGTCGAGAATGGAGATGCCGCGCGAACCGAGCTTGTTGCGCACTTCCGACCACAGCCTGCACTTCTCCGTCTCGGTCAGACCTTCCATGCGGCCGATGTCTTTCATGATGTTGGAGATGTCGGTGAAACTAATCTGTCCATCAGGCTTACCGTCCGGCTTGAGAGGGTCTTTGTACCTGTCGATGAGCCCGTCCGCTTGCGAAGTCACCTGTTTCAAGCGCCAATCGGGAATGCTCGAGAAGTCGACGGGCAATTTTGTTATCGGTTGGTCGGCAAATCGGTGCGCCTGACCTTTGTCGTCATAAGCGACAACCATGTCGGGTCCACATTCCATTTTTTCTCTGACGACCTTGCCGTTTTGACTGACGGAGGAAAGGACGTCATTCTTGCCGTTTTTATTGGGGTCTGCGCAGCTGCTGTCGAAGATCGTCGGCGGTCCGTTTTGTGCATCGAATTGGCGTGTGGCATCTTGTGGAGTCGCCTGAGCCAATCGCAAAGTCGCGCTAAAATCTTCTGGATCGCTTCGCAAAGTCCCCGCCAAAGCCCCGTCGCCGGTTGTAACCGGGACTTTGCCGACCTGACTGTCGGTTCCTTCATGGGTTGGGCGAGACATGGTAAGGGGAGACCTGACTTGAGAAAAACCGTGGAATTTGTCAATTCCATACAAAGCATGCCCAAAGAATAGCGGCAAAAAACGGCAAAATTGTGAAACGCCGAAAGCGTGCAATATTCCGGTTTTGCTTATTCCGGGCTATATTCCGGCCTTTGCTTGGGAGCCTTACCGTCTAATTTGAGGTGCGGCATAAGTTCCAAAAACAGCTCATCGATCGAGGCGGGATGCGTTATTACTTTGCTTGCCCCCAGCTCCTGGGCTCTGGTTTCGATCGCGGCTTTATTGCCGTTGCCGCCTTTGCCGGTCATGAAGAGAATCGGGATGACACCAAGTTCTTCGTCAGTTTGCAGCTCCGAGAGCAAATCAAATCCGCTGCCGCCGATTAGCTCTTCATCAGTGACAATCAAGTCGGGCATGTTTTTATTCGTCAAATAGAGAGCCAGCGAGAGGTCGCTTGCCACGACAACGTTATAGTCGAGGGACTGTACGGCTTCTTTAGCCAGCTCTCCGATTCTTTTGTCCTTGCTGGCAATGAGAATGTGTCTGCTCATGGTGTCCTTTTCAGTCAGGCAAAGACCAGACTCTTATCGTCTTGTCGTTGCTGCCGGTGAGCGCTTGCTTGCGATCTGGTGTGAAGGCTTCGCTCCAGATGCCGAATTTCAGCCCGCCTATCTCGACCAGCTCCTTACCTGATGATAGCTCCCACGTGCGGATTGTGCAGTCCAGGCTGCCGGTTATAGCTTTGTCCGAACCTTCTACGAAAGCGACTTTTACCACCCAGTCTTTGTGTCCGTCTAGCAATTGTGAGCGCTCACCTTTTTCGGCATCCCAGACTTTGGCGCTCAGGTCGCGGCTGCCCGTCAATACTCTTTGCCCGTCGCCGGAAACTGCCATGGAAAGAATGCTGTCTGTGTGCGCGTCGACCGAACGGATTTCTTTACCGGCAGTCAGGTCCCAGAATTTCAAGACGCCGTCGTCAGAGCCGCTCACCGCTTTGTTGCTGGAGAGAAATGCTGCGCAGCGCACCGGCTGGGCGTGCCCGATCATGGTGATGATTTCTTTTGCGTCCGGCAGCGAAAGCACTTTTACCGTGCGGTCATAACCGCCTGAGAGCGCACGTTTTCCGTCTTCCGATACGACCACGCTGGTAATCAGATTGGTGTGACCGCGGAAGCAGGCGACTTGATTGCCGCTTTCCACTTCGAATACGCGGACTGTGCAGTCATCGGATCCCGAGACGATGTACTTCTCATCAGGGGTAAAAGTGACTGCATTGACCTGATTGGTATGCCCGGCATATTGGCGAATTTGCTTGCCACCGGCCAAATCCCACAGTCGTATGAAATTGTCTGCACCGCCGGAAACGGCTCTCAAACCGTCTTTGGATACGACAATGCTCTTTACCCAATTGATGTGACCGGCCAATTGCTTGAGCTCGGTGGCTTCTTTGGTGGGAGCGGAAGCATGGCTGTATGCCGAAGTGTCGGTTTCAGCTTGGGCTGCAGAAGCGGCTGCCGGAGCAGCGGCGGGTGTGGGGGTGGAAGCGGCACCCAGTTCGGCAGGTGTGCTGGGGGCAGCGGCCGCAGCGGTAGTGGCTGCCGATTCGTACGACCCATAAGAGGCCGTAGCCGGTTCGCCTGCTGGACTTGCACTTGACGCTTCGCTGGTCGGCTTGGTTTCGCCGGCAGGTTTGGGTTCGGCTTTGGCAGCTGCATTTGCATTTTCAGGCGTGACCAGCCATTCCGGACGTTTTGCTGCAGCCGGAGCCACCGCCGCGTCGGCTGACGCCGAAGCAGCAGCGGCCGGTGAGCCGATTTTGCCTTCCATTTCGGCAATCACTTTATTGATGCTTTCTTCTTCTGCTGTGCGATTTTGCGCCTTGTACAGTTGGGACATCAACTTGAGGGTCTTCAGGACGTGAATGTCCTGCGGTCCGAACTGTTGCGCCTCTTTCATAGCCAGCGTAATTTGTTTTTCGGCATCCGCCAGTGCACCGGACTTAAGAAGTCGATTGCCCAGGTCGTAGAATGTTTCCCAGGCGAGCGCATTGCCTTTGGCGACAGCCTCTGCCAGAGGTGTAAGCGACATTGTCAAAGCGAGAAGCAGGCTGGTTGCTGGCAGCTGCTTGAGCGACCGGCGTTTGTGTCTATTTGAAGTCACTGGCTGTCAAACCCCTTTTGTCCGGCGGTAGAATCTCCATATTTTAACGGCTGGAAGTATATCTTCCAGTGATCGTGAATTGATCTTGCGTTGTTGCTTTGATCTGTGTTTTGTCTTTGGCACCGGATGTGGTATCAAGTCGGGCGGCAATCGGCTGTGCATTTTTTTGCGTCACTCGGTGTAGGTAGGCGAAGATTGCAGGACAGCTAGATCGCTAATTGCGAAATTTGATTGAACATATGGTCGCAAAGACAGCGAAACCATTTCGCATCGGGTATAAAAGAATCGATCATAGTTAAGCGGCTTTAGTGCAGTGCTGGTTGTCAGGCGCGCCGGGTAGCCGAAACATTGGCCGGACGAAAATTCCGGGAGGATTAATGGAAAAGAGAGAGTTTGGCAAAACCGGCATGAACGTCAGTGTGCTAGGTTTTGGCGGGGCCGAAATCGGTTTTGAGGGCGCTTCCGCCTCGACCGTTCGGGAAATCCTCAGCGCTGCCCTGGATTCCGGGCTGAACGTGATTGACACTGCCGAGTGTTATATGGACAGCGAGGAGCTGATAGGAGAAGCGGTATCCTCAAGACGCCAGGATTTTTATCTATTTACGAAATGCGGTCACAAGTGGACTTATACCGAAGAAGCCTGGGGCGCTGCCGACATTGCCGAAAGCCTCGAGCGCAGTTTGAAACGATTGAAGACCGACTATGTCGACCTTTTGCAACTGCACAGTTGCAATAAGAAAATTCTGCAAAAGGGCGAGTGCATCAAAGCGCTCGAAAAAGCCAAGCAGGAAGGCAAAGTTCGGGCTATCGGATACAGCGGAGACGGCGACGACGCTCTTTATGCAATTAAGACTGGAGCTTTTGATGTTCTGCAAACATCTTGCAGCATTGCCGATCAAGAGTGCATCGAAAAACTCCTGCCTCTGGCTCTCGAGAAGGGCATGGGCGTGATTGCCAAACGTCCGATTGCCAATGCCGCCTGGCGTCATGCCAGCCGCCCGCAAAATATTTACGTCCAGCCGTACTGGGAGCGCCTGAAAGAGCTCAAGTATGACTTTATCAATGGCAATCCAGACGCCGCCGGCGAGAAGGCCTTGCGCTTTACGCTCTCCTGTCCGAGCGTTCATACCATGATTGTTGGTACGACCAAGCCGACGCGATGGCTGGAGAATGCAAAAATTGTCGCTCAAGGCAATTTGCCCTCCGCCGAATTCGAGGCGATTCGCGCTATCTGGAAAAAGGTTGCCAGAAAAGACTGGGTCGGACGGGTCTAGAACTACGGAATAATTCCGTGCTCTCGCATCACTTTATCCATATTCTCGTCGATGACGTGATTGTCTTTTTTCTCCGGATATTCTGTTCCGTGAGGAAGAAGAGACGTTTTCAAATCATTCAGCCGCTGCGCACAGTCTGACTTTCCGTGCTCGCCAAGCAGCTTTTCCAGGGCTTGAATTTCTTTCAGCAGACGATGTTTTGCTTTTTCGCTCGACACTTCTAAAAGTGAGACGCAAGCAAAAATCCAATTTTCCGCACTGGAAAGATCGTTGCTCTTGCGTGCCAGCTCGGCTAGAAGAAGATAGGTGTTGAGCCGGTCTTCCGGGGTAATACCGAAGCAGTAATCTTGAATATCGAGAATTTCCTGCAAATAAGCTCCGGCTTCTTTGAGATCGTCGATCATCAAATTATTGTGCACGAGACTGGACAACGAGCGCACAGATTCCGGATGTTTGACGCCGAAAAGTCTTTCCGTAAGATCCATCTCTTGCTTGCGGAAGCGCAGCGCATCTACGTATTTGCTTCTTTCTTCCAGTAAGTCGGCGATTTGCTGAGACAGCTCGCGGAAGCGCAGCGAATTATGCGTGTCGAACTCTTCCATATATTCGAATTCGCGCATCAAAACTTCCAATTGATCGTCGGCTTTTTCTTTCGCTTTGTCCGCGCTCTGAGAACCGCTCAATTGCTCTATTCGCGCCTTCAGTCGCAAGAGTGCGTGAGGCGGATTTGATTTTTCCTGTCCATAGAGACTGACGGCTTTGTTGAGGAGATCTGTTGCTGCCGCCGCTTGACCCATCTGCGCATAAGCCTCAGCGAGTGCTTCCAGAATACTGATGGATAGCGGGTTTTTGATGCTTGGTTCGCCGACTAAATTAAGCGCGCGCAAAAGAAGAACTTCCGCATCGTTATAGCGATTCATTTCTCTCAACAGATCGCCTAGATCAAATAATGATTCTGCCAGGGCCGGATGTTCCGAGCCGAAAATTGTTTCTTTCTTCTTGAGCGCCCGCCTCATAAGGGCTTCGGCCTCGGGCAGATTGTCCAGCATCACTTCTGCTCTGGCCAGCTTCGCGATCAGGTTGGCCATCGAGGCTGTCTTAGCCTCGCTTGTAGCTTTGCGCAGAACCGCAGCCCGGGATAGAAAAATAGCCGCACGATAAAATTCTTTGCGCAGAAGATAGACGCTGCCGATCGATTCGAGAATGGTGCTGACAGCCAGGTTGTCGCGCGGTGATGCGCATTCCAAAGTATTGAGAGTTTCAAAAAGCACGGTTTCGGCTTCAGTAAATGCGGAGCGCTTGGACAGCATCTCGGCCAAGCCTTTGGCGGCGTGCGCGTGCGCAGAATATGCAGTCTCGTCTTTGCGGCATTCCTTTAAAAAGGAGCGGTAAAGACGCTCTGCGTCGGCAAACTGGCCTTGCGCCAGTGCTTCGTCTGCTGCCTGTTGAAACTGCTGCCAGCCCATGCTCGCCAATGTGATTCCGACATCTCTATTGAAGATTCATATAGGCTGAATGTTAACACGGCTCAGCTTGATGAGCCGCAATTCGTTTCGAAAAAGGAACCTTTCATATGCCTGTCGCGTGGCGGCGGGCGCCGGCATTAATGCAAAGACGAAGAGTAGGCGCGGCCACGGCAGGAGGGCGGGTCTACACAGGGATTGCTGCGCAGCCCGTTGCGCCCGACTTGATGATCCTGGTCGTCCATCATTTGGCCTGCATAAAGTGTCGTCGGCGCCGCCGGTGTGAAAGTCTGAGTCATTTGCATTTGAGACGGCATCATCAGAGGCGCGCCGGTCTGAATTACTTGCGGAGCCGCCATCATGGCCGGCATCGGCTGTAGCATGGCTGGCGGTTGGGCCGCGTAGCCGAGGTCCTGCTGTTCGGGTGCAGGAGCGGCAACCGGACCTGAATTGGGCAGGCTTTCCATAGCATGGGCGGCGCCTGGACCGGCGCCATCTACATGCGCTGTGTGCGCTCTGGGCGGAACCAGCCAGCACCAGGCTCCCATAACCGTGGCACCGATGAAAATACCCAAGACCAAAAGGATGATTTTGCTCAAGACTTCGCCGTTGTCTTCGGCTGCCGGCATGTAATCGCTCATATGGCTATCTCTTCTTATCCGCTGATCGGTAGTTATTGAGGACGATGATTACCAATTTTAGGGAAATTCGACCTTTTGGCTATGGTAAAAACCGCAAGAGTGCCAGGCAAACGCACTTCCACTTGCTTAAGTCTGCTTTAGTTTTGGCTGGCTTTTAGTCCGCCCAGTTGATCAAAGTCACGTCAATCGGCTCGCCTGCGTCTACCTTTTCGGCATCGGCGGCGAAGTGCATCATTATCTGGGCTCTGGCCAGCCCGCTCAACATGTGCGATTCTTGCCCTTTTGTAGCAACGGCAGCGCTGTCTCCATCTTCGTTTCGCGTAAGAATGCCCCGCACAAAATCCAGCCGCCCTGGGCGCTTTTTCAGCGGTGCGCCTAGTTTCAATCGCACGGTCGAGCCGGCTGCAAACTTGCCGCCGGACATTTTTTTAAGCGCCGGCTTTACTATCTGATGAAAGGTCACCAGCACTGATACTGGGTTTCCGGGCAGACCGAAGAGATATTTTCGCCGGCTGCCCCTTTCGAGAACACCGAAATATACGGGCTTTCCAGGCTTCATGGCGATGCGCCAAAAAATCGTCCTCACTCCCATCGCTTCCAGGGTTTCCTTCACATAATCATGATCGCCTACTGAAACGCCTCCGGAGGAGATGACTACATCGCTACTTTCCAGGGCTTCTTCAAAACATTTTCTGGTTGCCTCGCGGGTGTCACGGGCAATGAGGCTTTTGCACTCCTTGATGCCGAGTGAATTCAGAGCAGCTGTAAGTCCGTAAGCATTGGAGTTGTAAATCTGGCCTTCCTTCAGGGGCTGCCCTGGCTCGACTAATTCGTCTCCTGTAACAACAAGAGCGACGCGCGGTTTTTCAAATACCGGAAATTGGACGTATCCAAGAGAAGCCAGCAGGGAAACAACCGGCGGAGTGATTTTGATGCCGGCATTTAGAACCAGCTCTCCTTTTTTATACTCTTCTGCCTGGCGGCGGATATTTTCGCCCGGCCGCGTTGCGCATTCGATCAAAACATTGCCGCTTTCTTCTCGGCAATATTCGCGCATCACGACCGCTTCGCATGAGGTAGGCACTCGTGCTCCCGTGAAAATCTTCACCGCTTCGCCGGTTGTGATCTCCAAATCTGAAGGAGAACCTGCCGCAATAGCCGTTACAAGCTTTAGCGCTTTTGCCGTCTCTGGTGACGCTGCTTCTAAATCGCCTACTTTAACGCCATATCCGTCCACAGCCGAATTGTCGAATTGAGGACTGGGCAAAGTTGCCACCACGTCGGCAGCCAGGTAGGAGCCGAACATATCCTCAAGGCGCGCTTCGCATTGTCCGAGCGGCTCGACGTTATCATCGACAAGTTTGAGCGCCTCTTCGTAGGTGATCATTTTATGCTGGTTTTCGAAGATTCTGGCAGCCTGGACTGGTCGCTTCTTGAATCATTTTTTGTTTCGTGACATTCATCGTTGAGCATTTTAAAGGCGTGAAAGATAAAGGGAAACAGCGCGCTCAGACCGTCTTTGACACCGCCAGTCGAGCCCGGCAATGTAATGATGACAGTTTTGCTTCTTACACCTGCCAATGAACGGGAGAACATTGCAAAAGGATTGCGTTCTTGCCCATAGGCGCGCAGCGTTTCGGCCACGCCAGGCAATTCCCGCTCTATCAGCCCTTTGATCGCTTCCGGAGTTGTGTCGCGAGAAGAGAGTCCGGTACCGCCGGTGGTGATAATAATATCCAGTCCGAGATCGTCGGACCATTTGAGAAGATTGGCTTTTGCTTGTTCGGCATCGTCAGGGATGATCTTGTACTCCTCGACACTGAGCCCTTCTTCCTCGAGCTTTTCTACAATCAGACGACCGGAAACATCCTGTTTTTTGCCTGCCGCGCATGTATCAGACAACACCAGGACAGCTGCTTTGAGCGTTCCCTCTCGCTTGTTTTTGAAATCCGATTTGCCGCCTTTCTTATTCAGAAGAACGACGGTTTCTATCTGCATCAGCTCGTCGACCATTTTCAACATGTCGTAGATGGTCAGTGCCGCAACAGACGCAGCCGTTAGGGCTTCCATCTCGACACCGGTTTTGTAAATTGCTTTGACCGTGGTCGTTATGTGAATGGCGTCTTCGTCGAGGTCGAACTCGACACCTACCCAGTCGACCGGCAATGGGTGGCAATAAGGAATTATTTGCGAGCAATTTTTCGCCGCCTGAATAGCTGCAACTTTTGCTACAGGCAAAGGATCGCCTTTGGGGGCGCCGCCTTTTTTGATCAGCTCGATTGTCTCCGGGCTGGCTTTGAGAGTGGCGCGCGCCGTGGCGATTCTCAATGTGTTGACTTTGCTTGAAACGTCTCGCATTCCCCGGACCCCTTTTTATCCGCCGATTTCAATCATTGTTCTATTTTCAGACTGTGAGAGTTCCTCAGCCGGTGCATGCGCCTCCGGTTTCAAGGAAAGCGAATAGCGTATCATCTCCTCGACTTCGGCATCTTCTGCGCCCGCGCGCATTCGGTCGCGCAGATTTACTTCTGCCGGATAGAACAAACATGATTTCACCGAACCGTCAGCAGTAAGTCTCAACCGATTGCAGGTCGAGCAAAAACTGTCGGACATTGAGGTGATGAAACTGACCGTTCCCAATCCTTTCTTTCCATTGCCGTCGAAAAGGGCGAAATCCTTCCCAACGGCGGATTGATCGGCTGAAAGTGCGGACAATTTATATTGCTTTTCGATTGTCTCAATCATCTCTTTGTATGTGACGACTTTATCGATTTTCCATTCGTTGTCTTTGAAAGGCATGAATTCGATGAAGCGAACATTGATGCGATTCTGAAATGCAAAATCGACGAAAGGCAAGATTTCATCATCATTGAACCCAGCCATCACAACGACATTTAATTTCAATTCGTCGAAATTTTGACTGAGAGCGGACTGAATTCCACTCCAAACTTGATCGAATTGATCGCGTCTGGTCACCTGCAGAAATCGCTCTTTCTTCAATGTGTCGAGGCTGATATTCAGTGCTTTAATGCCATTTTCTTTGAGAATTCCAGCCTGCTCGGACAACAGTGTAGCGTTGGTCGTCATGGCCAGCGTTTTAAGACCGTCCAGGCGCGAAAGTTTTTTTACCAGGTTTTCGATCCCGCGCCTCACCATCGGCTCTCCGCCTGTCAGGCGGATCTTTGTCACGCCAAGCCGGACCATGATCGCGGCGACGCGTTCAATTTCTTCGAATGTGAGCAGCTCTTTTTTCTCGCGATAGACAATTCCTTCTGCCGGCATGCAATATGCGCAGCGCAAATTGCATCGGTCGGTGACCGAAATTCGCAAGTATGTATGGGCACGGTTAAAACCGTCTAAAAGAGCCGTCATGACTTTGCACCGCTGGCCTGAGCTGTTTCATGCACAGCTTCGTGGTTGTGCGCACAATTGACCCATGAAGTCGATCCATCGACATATGTTTCTCTTTTCCAGATCGGAAGGCGTTTTTTTATCTCGTCAATAATAAATTCGCAGGCAGCGAAAGCTTCTTTTCTGTGCGCTGATGTAACGACAACCATGACGGCCATGTCGCCAATCTTGAGAGCTCCTGTGCGATGCACGCAATGCGCTTTCAAAATGGAGAATTTCTGCGCCTCGTCAATAATTTTGTTGCCTTCTTTCACCGCCAGCGCTTCGTAAGCCTCGTATTCGAGCCCGGTAACTGCCTGCCCTTCGTTGTGGTTTCTCACCCAGCCTTCAAAGGCTACATAAGCTCCGGCTTCCTGTGTGTTCACCAGGCGTTTGAGTGCATCCGCGTCGATGGGTGTGTCGGAAAGAGTAAACATGCTATCCACCTGCTACCGGAGGAATGAAAACCACTTTGTCTCTTTCAGTCAGTTTTTCGCTCCAGTCGGCGAATTCGTCATTGAGCGCAACGGCTACGGAGGAATGTTTGAGCGAAAAGCCGTGGCGCTTTTGCAGCTCTTCATACAATTCGAGCACCGTCGAGCTGCGCGTCTCAAGGTTTTCGCTGGCCAGCCCGCGTTGCTCTTTGAGCAATGCGAAATAGTCCACGCGGACAGTCTTGCTTTCGGCTGCTGCCAAGTGCGCCAATGCCTCCATTCTGGAGCTTACGACCCTGATTTTCGCATATTGTCTTGCCTCTTGTCATAAATGAGCGCCCCGGTCGTTTAACAACTCGGAAACTCCCGGGCGCTAATTTCTTGGGCGAGACCACTGGAGGCCGGCATGGCCAGAAAAACCGTAATGGCGCCACAGGCGCCGCTTTATAAACAGCTCGAGCAATCTTTCGTTGAAGACATTCGTTGCGGGCGCCTCAAGCCTGGCGAATCGGTGCCGTCCACTTATTCTCTGGCCGAGCAATTTGGAATTTCTCGCGTCACTGCCGTTCGCTGCTACGAACAGCTGAAAGCGCGCGGGTTTCTAACCGCAAAGCGCGGCGGGACCACAATCGTCAATCCGGCGCTGACTGCTGCGGCTCTGTCTTTTCAGTGTGCGCCAGATGTTTCGCCAATCACTGCAGTATCTGAGTATGACAACTGCTCAGTCGCTTTAGCGCCCAGATTCCAACAACCACCGGCAGAAGTATTGCCCGGCAAAGCCTGGTTGAAAGCGATGAGTGCGGTTATCGATGAGGGCTTGCCGGAGTTTTGCGGTCCTGATGCTCATCGTCTGACGATGCGCCTCAAACTGGCCGTAACCACCTTTCTCATTCGCAGTCGCGGTATGTCGCTGTATCCGCGCAATATTCTTCTCTTTGACTCAAAATATGACGCGCTCGCCTTTGTCGGGCGAAACTTTGCCGAGAGCGGCAGCGGGGCTGCGGTGGAAAGCCCTGGAGACCCTCTCCTTCATGAAGTTATTCGCCGGCATTCTTCTCAATTATTCGGCCTGCCGGTGGATCGAGAGGGGGCGGTAATCGAGCACCTGGAGTCGGGCTCGGGCGTGAAAATCGTTGCAGTCAGTCCGTCGGCGCATTTTCCTTCCGGCGTTGTCCTGTCCGAGCGCCGCCGTCAGCAAGTCGCTCGCTTTGCCGGACACAACGATGCCCTGCTTCTGGAGGATGATACCGCGGCACTGATTAGATACGGAAAGCAACCAGAACCATGTCTGTTCAATAAGTTTAAAAACGCCATTCAAGTAGGCAGTTTCGGCGCTTATTTGGGACCTCTTTGCCGCATTTCCTATCTGGTCGTGCCCGATCGTCTTCTGGAAAGAGTGCAGGGCTGCGCCAGGGAAACTTTCAGCCAGCCGCGCCTGGAGACGCTTGTTCTGTCTCATTTGATTGAAACCGGTGCTCTCGATCTGGCGATTTTCAAAATGCGAGCGCAATTAGACCGCAGCAGGCAGCAACTACTCTCCAGGCTGCAGCTGGATTTCAAGGGATTGCTTGCGATTGGCGCCGGATCGACCGGTTTTGTTCAGATGGTACGCGTTCATTCGAATTTCCCGCGTGAAGCGATTTGCGCTGCGGTTGATACCTGCGGTCTTATTTCCAATACAGTCCGGAATTTTTATCTCGAACAAAGGGAAAATTCGCGTGTGGAGTTGCTTTTGCCTCTGTGTGATTACGAAAGCACGATCGAAAAATTGTCTGCGCTGAAACAACAATTAGATCCCGCGCCGCTTTCCGTGGCTCCGCTCTTTTCGCCATTGCCTCTGTCGCTCCCATTCTCAAGCTGATAAAGTTGTTGCTCTTTTCCCGACCTTACCTGAGGAGCGCAACATGTCAGCAGTTGAGAAAAAGCCTTATGGTTCGTGGGCTTCACCTCTGGCCGCCTCGCAAATTGCTGCCGGCGTGATCAAGGTAGGTCAGCCGCAGTGGGATGGAGATGATCTCTACTGGCTGGAAGGGCGTCCACTGGAGGGCGGGCGCAATGTGATCGTTCGCCGCTCTGGCGCAGGAAAGATCGAGGATATGATACACGCGCCGTTCAATGCGCGAACACGCGTTCATGAATACGGCGGTGGCGATTATCTTGTAGTCGACGGCACGATTTATTTCTCGAATTTTGCCGATCAGCAGATTTATGTTTCCCGAGCAGGATCCTTGCCAACTTACCTTGCCGGCAACGACCGCACTCGTTTTGCCGATTACAATTTCGACCGCACGCGCAAGCGGCTTTTCTGCGTCATGGAGACACATGGCGATACGGAGCACGACGTCAAGAATTCGATTGTTTCAATCAACGAGAAAGGCGAGATTACGACTCTGGCAGAAGGCTGCGACTTTTATGCTTCACCAAGAGTCAGCCCGGATGGACGTTTCCTTACCTACATGCAATGGAATCACCCCAACATGCCCTGGGATGAATGTGAGTTGCATCTTGCCGAACTGGATGACGATGGTCACGCATCGATTGTAGAAAGAATTGCCGGAGGCGGCGAATTATCCGTGTCTTCGCCGCAATGGGATGATAACGGGACACTCTATTTTGTCAGTGAAGAGACCGGATTTTGGAATCTCTACAAAATCGATGCAGAATATTTGACTGGTTCGCCAACCAAAGATCTCTATTCGAAGGCTCTGCCGGTATTGAGTGAGAAGCGCGAACACGGTCTGCCGGCCTGGGTTTTTGGCATGTCTACCTACGCGCCTTTAAAAGACGGCAATGTTTTGCTGGCGGCAAACGATCGTGGCACCTGGGAATTGCTCCTTCTGGAGAAGGATGGTGGTGGTGGTCATAAACCGTTGCGCATCAAGGCGCCATACACATCTTTTGCTTACGTAAAGGCAGGCGGAAAGCAGGCTTCCATGTGCGCAGGATCACCGGAGACATTCAATGCGCTCGTTTCATTCGACCTGAAAGATCACACTTTTACTGTCGAGCGAAAAACAACCGAAATGCAGGTGGAGAAAAAGTATGTCTCTAAACCTCAAACGATAGAGTTTGAAACTGCAGGCGGTAAGACGGCTTTCGCATTCTTCTATCCACCTAAAAACGAAGATTTCGAAGCTCCCGCAGGAGAACTTCCTCCATTAATTGTTTTCAGTCACGGCGGTCCTACCGGTCAAACGTCAAACGATCTGAGGTTGAGTATCCAGTACTGGACGAGCCGCGGTTTTGCAATAGTTGATGTAAACTACGGCGGCAGCACCGGTTTTGGCAGGGAGTACAGAGAAAGACTGAAACGCAATTGGGGCATTGTCGATATGCAGGATTGCGAAAATGCTGCCCGCTATTTGGCAAATAGAGGACTGGTCGACAAGGAAAGAATGGCAATTGCCGGTGGTAGCGCCGGTGGTTACACGACTCTTTGCGCGCTTACTTTCGGGAATGTGTTTCGCGCCGGCGCAAGCCACTTTGGCGTCAGCGATCTGGAAGCCCTGGCGCTGGATACGCATAAATTCGAATCGCGCTATCTCGATCGATTGGTGGGAGATTATCCCGGAGAAAAACACATCTATACAGAACGCTCGCCGATTCATCACACCGACAAACTCTCATGCCCGATCATTTTCTTACAGGGCACCGAAGACAAAGTCGTGCCCCCATCGCAATCAGAGGCTATGGTGAAAGCGCTGGAGGCAAAAAAATTGCCTGTTTCATACGTGCTCTTCGAAGGCGAACAACATGGATTCAGGCAAGCGAAAAATATTGCGCGCGCACTGGAAGCAGAATTGTATTTCTACTCGCGTGTCTTTGATTTCGCACTGGGAAATCCTGTCGAGCCGGTGGAAATAATCAATGAAGACGCCCTCAAAAAGGTCGCCGGCACGCGATAGAGAAAACTGTCGTTAGTTGGCTGAAACGCGCTGCTCGGAATTTTTTGGTTCGGCCGTTTCGCCTTCTTCTGCTTCTTGAATTTTTTCCTTCACTTCCAGCATGGAGGAAACCTGCTCGAGCATCTGCTTGCGCTCGCCTTCGGCTGCTTTTTCATACTGTCTGAAAAGTCCGGCAATTTGCAGCCAGCGTCCATCGTTGGAGTCCGGAACTGAAAGCCGCATGGCCAGGTCGCGCATCAGTTGCGAGAAGGAGAAGCACTCGCCGTCCAGATTTTGAAAGCCTTCGTCTTTTTCGATGGCAATCCCCAGTCTGAGCGCGGAAACATAAGCGTCGACCGAAGGTTCGATCTTGAGCAGCTCGCGCTCGAGCAGCACCAAATCCGATGCCATGAACATTTGTTCTCTCATGGAAGACGAAGGAGTAAAAACATCAGGCACCGAGAATGGTGCATCATCATCGTCATCTTCTTGGTGGCGGTCTCGACGGTCTATATGATCGTGTTCGTCGTGACCTGAATAAACGTGAGTTCTGAAACGCGGATGACTGTCAGGGTGCTCGTCCTCACGCTCGAAATAATAGTCGGAAAGCCCGCTCGTATTGAAACGGCGCTCTCTGCGAGCCAGGTCGATGCAAAGAAATGCCGCTAATAGAACCGTTAAAACCGCCGCATACGGCATCAAATACTGTGAGTGGGCACTTTCCACGGGAAGAAAGGCCGTGATCAGCCCCTCGCGTTTGACCGTCAGCAAAGCGCCGCTCCAGGTGGCAGTCAGAAGGCTGAGCACGAACGCCGTGGGCAGCTTGTGGGTGGGCGCCGCTTTGGTACCCAAAAGAATGAACAGTCCGGCTGAGATGCATGCGCCGGTTACCCAGGCGGCGCCGTTCAGGAATGCCAGTGGCGGCACGACGGCGGCTGCATCTTTCCAGGCGGCAAACAGGAATTGTCCAATGGAAAAGCCAATCACTCCCCCCGGCAAAACGAGGAGCCATCTGAACGGTGATGTATTTTGACCTTCCATGATTACTGATTTCCGTGATGCCTGGATTGTAAAGATAACATAGATAATCTATATACCGGGGGTATTGAGAGCCAATTTAATGGCCGTCTGAATGTTAGTTTCCCCACTAATTTAGTTATGGTGTCGAACCGGCTGCATCGCTTCGCCCGTCATAGGCACAAATCTCACTGGAATAAGCCGTTTTGACTGCAAACCTCCTTCGATAAGTTTGAAGACCATCAGGTCCTGGTTTCCCTCTCCCACGGGGATAATCAGTCTTCCGCCTTCTTTCAGCTGGGCGAACAAATGCTCGGGAATATGGTCGGGAGCGGCTGTAACCATGATGCAATCGAAAGGAGATTCTTCCGGCCAGCCTCGATAACCGTCGGCTGTCCGGATTGCCACATTGTCTATGCGCAGCCTCGCCAGCCTCCGGCGAGTTTCCTCAGCCAGCTCAGCGATTATCTCGATTGAAAAGACCTGTCGGCAAAGAGCGGCCAGGACCGCTGATTGATAACCGCAGCCGGTTCCGATTTCCAAAACCCGGCAGTCTTTCGTAAGTTCTAGGGCCTCAGTCATCAGCGCCACGATGTAAGGTTGCGAGATTGTCTGACCGTTGCCAATCGGCAGCGCTCCATCTTCATAAGCGTGGTCCCTTATGGACGCCGGCACGAATTCATGGCGAGGAATATCCCGAAGAACCCTCAGCACGTCAGGGTTTTTGATGCCCCGTGCCGAAATCTGGGTGGTCACCATTGCATGTCTTTCGTTTGCACGAGCCGATTGCTCGCCCTTCACCGGTGAAGTTTCTGCGCGCAAATCCGCCGGCACTTGTCTGCCGCACCCGCTTTGACTCGGTTTGTTGCCCATTGCCCAGTTTCGCAATGGCGCCAAAGCTTTATCCAATCCAGCTTTTAATCTGTTTGTCTCAGACATTTTTCGAAATCCGCTATGAC
>PNKB01000022.1 GCA_013997645.1 Cyanobacteria bacterium PR.3.49 | reverse complement strand
ACTTTCTCGATGCCCAATTCGAAGAATTTCCGCAGCACGACATCAAGCACTGGAATCTTCTTAAGGGCTGCCAGAGCGGCTTTGTCCGCTGGATGCTCGAATGCCGACGAGGTGAGACGAGGAAACTTCTTTTTGGATGTAGCGGTAGTCATTTAGCCTCCAGTGGAGCATGGTTTCAGTATCAGCGATTCAGACTGACCGTGGTTGGTTTTGTCTTCACTTAATAGAATGTTCTATCCCGTTTTTACCCGAAAAAGATCCCCTTGGGTCGAGCCCAAGATAAATACATAGTGAAATTGCAAAACTTCAGTCTTAACCCCAAAAGCCTTCTAGGAATGAGGCAAGCTCGCTTGGAGGTCTAAAGCCCTTTCGTGGGAATGAGGCTCGGCAGCTGGTTTTGCCTCCGCTGCCACAGAATTCACTGCAAACTGCGCTTCATCTGAGCTTGTTTCACCACCTGCAGGCTTATGCGGTTCTTTGGAGTCGTCGAATTCTCCTTCCCAACGAGCCAAAACGCACGATGCCAGACAGTTTCCCAGAACATTGACGGAAGTGCGTGCCATATCCATGACAGTGTCGACTCCCAGTATCAAGGCTATTCCTGCCAGAGGAAGATTGAAAGACGCCAGTGTGCCCGCCAGAATGACCAGGGACGCGCGCGGCACTGCCGCAACCCCTTTGCTCGTCAGCATCAAGGTGAGCATCATCAGTATTTGCTGTTCGATGGTCAGATTGACTCCGGCAGCCTGGGCTACGAAAACAGAAGCCAGCGAGAGGTACAGTGTGGTGCCATCCAGGTTGAACGTGTAGCCGAGCGGGAGCACGAAACTGACGATTTTTCTGGGCACGCCGATAGACTCCATGGCTTCCAGCGCTTTGGGCAATGCCGCTTCGCTTGATGTAGTCGAGAAGGCGATGAAAAATGGTTCTTTGACGGCGCGAGCGAATTTGCCCAGCGGTATTCTGGCAAGAGCAGCCACCGGCAACAGTACGCAGACAATAAAAACAACGAGTGCCAGGTAAAGAGTGCCGATCAGTTTTGCCAACTGGGCAAGAACACCCAGACCGTGCTCGCCAACGGTTGCGGCCATGGCGCAAGAGACGCCGATGGGCGCAAAGCGCATAACGTATCCGGTGTATTTGAACATTACATTGGCGAGACTCTGGCAAAAATCGAGAATCATCGTTGCTTTTGTGGCTGAAACGGCAAGAGCAAAAATGATTGAGAAAACAACTATTTGAAGGACGTCACCACGCGCCATTGAATCAATCACGCTGGTGGGAAAGATGTGAACGATAAGATCAGAAATCGAGGGTTGTTTAGCAGCAATTTCCGTAAAATCTTTTGTTGTCTGCAATTGAATGCCGACACCAGGCTTCAAAACATTTACCAGCAAAAGCCCGATGGCCAGAGCAAAAGTAGTGACCACTTCAAAATAGAGAAAACATTTTGCACTCAGTCTGCCAAGCGAATGAGCGCTTTCCATTCCGGCAATTCCGACAACCAGCGTGGCGAAAACCAGAGGCGCAATGATGGTTTTTATCAGGTGAATGAAAATCGTGGCGCCCGGCTGTATCGCTTTACCGAACTCAGGAAAGATGGCGCCGATTGCCACTCCGAGCACTAACCCGATAAAGATTTGGATGGTAAGACTCGGTGCTTTCATGGCTGCGCTCACATAATGGAGAGAAGTTCCAACCCTCGCCCGACGACAATCGCCATGCGATCTTTGACAGAAACTGCAGAAGCGGATTCAACTACCGGTATGGTTGCAACCACCTTTGGTGCCGAAGGAGCGGAAAAATCTATGATGGCAGCGACACTCTTTCCTTCCGGGGTGCGGCCGGCGGTGATGGCACGCTTGCCTTGTACGGCAACAGCGGTGCCGTCGTGCGGAATATCGACTGACCCAAGCACGTGCATGTCCTTCTGGTCTTTGGACAGAACGAGGAAGAAACCTTTCGATCGTTGATCTACAAAAGTGGCAACCACATGTTCGTCCGATAGAGCAAAGTCGCGAGCCGCCAGGTTTTCAAAATGGCGGTTTGAAACCTGCTCGACATTGTCGCCGACATTGTAGAGATACAAATCGTTGAGTGAAGCGCACAGCATGAATCCGTTTTGCGCAACGCCGCGATTGACGCCTTTCGGCAATTCAATTGTTTTTTCCACTTCCAGTTTGTTTGAATAAACCTTCAGTCTCTGGGCAATTGATTTTTTCTCTTGCTCTGTGATGACAAACGCCTTCTGGGCCACCGGGTCGTAACAAAGCTGAATGCCTTGCGTCTTCAAAGTGGCCGCCACCTCAGAGAGGCGATCCATTTTGCGCAAAGCAACACCTTCTTTCGAGAGGCAAAGAACATAACTGCCGGCGCCGACAATTGCTTTCACAGCAGTCGGCAAGTCTTGCGTTGAAACCAGACTGGGTTTGTCAGGATTGGAGATATCGTAGAGCTTTAGATCGGAGCCGCCCAATACAACCATGTTGTTCCAGCTTGCTACTCCGGAGGCAGGCAGGCGTGGAATCGAATATGTATAAACCGGCGTCCATCCTTCTTTTCCGCCGGTGAGCATTTCCACACCGGCCCAGCCGGAGGAAACATATATATTGCGATCCTTGGTGATGATGCTGGCGTGCTGACCGTAGCTGCCTTTGGGCGGCGGCAAGTTGACGACCTGCTCTCTTGTGAGATGACCGGTTTTGTCGGCGACCAGTGAGAGAACTTTTCGCCCTTGTTTCGTTTCACCAAGGATCAAAAAGCGGTCTCTTTGCGCGGCTGCGCTTAGTACGGTAAATAATGGTTCGAGTGTCAGCGAGCCGACCACACGAGGATTCGGTTCTAAAAATATTGTTTTGGCTTCGCAAGCATTGGCGAGTCTTCCGTCGGCTAGCACCGGACGTCCGGCCACGACTGCCACCCCTCTGACTCGCGACATGCGTCGGAATTCGCCGTCCAATTTGATCGGCTCTTTTGCCTGAGGAGTGCGAGTGTTGGCGATGTTATACGCGTCGAGCTGAGAAATTGGAGCCTGCGGTGCACATTGCAAAATGGCCATGGTGCGATCCTGCACATCCATCGCTTGCACTGGATAAGTTACTGAGAAAGTTGAAAGAACAACGGGTTCTGCACTTCTTCCTTTCGAGGGAGCCTGGTAGATGGTGACCAGGTTTTCGCCTGAAAGTGATGTTCCGGCGATGCAAACTAAATCATTGTTGGCACAAATGGCTGTCAATTCCACGTATTCTCTGAGCGCCAGCTTTGACATCACAGATGGTGCCGAAACATTCATCACGTTCATGGTGATCAGATGCAATTGCTGGTCTGCCGGATCGGAATTCAAAGCCGCCAGCGCGTATGCGCGCGGTCCGAATGACGTGAAATCGATAACTTTTTTGCCCAGTCCCGCCAATTCGCCCATGACTTTGACCGGCGTCTTAGGATTGCCAGGACGCCGAATGTCGACTATCGACATCCGTCCGAACTCGTCGCAGAAGAGGCAATAGCCCTGAGGGTTGGCGACCGAGGCGAAGTCAGGAATAATCGCCGGCGGCCACTCCGCTCTTGCGATCGTGTGAGGACCCGACACAGGTGCGGGTGCCTTTGCCTTCAATTTCGGCAAGGCAAACACAGGTTCGAACAATTCACTTAGGGCCGCCCAACTAACGAGCGAGCCCAAGAGGAAATTCCTTCTATTGAGCATCACAAAATCCAAGCGCCACTAACTGCGGCTTGAGACAACCTACATGAGGAATTGTCTCACGACCAGCATGATTCCTTGTAGCACAAAAATGGCCACCATAGGCGACAGGTCGATATTGGCAATCGGCGGAATCATGCGGCGGAAGGGCGCAATAATCGGCTGCACGATGCGATCGAGAGTTCTAAAAGGTTGCTCATGCCAGTGAATATTGGGAAACCAACTTAGCAAGCACCAGACGATGATGATGAGATTGAGGAGCTGAACTAGTCCTATGATTACTTGTCCGATCGCGCTCACTGTTTTACCCTTCCCATGTTTTCGTTAGTATTGCGATTCTTAGATTTCTTTCGCGAAGCCTTGCAGTTTGGGGCGTTTCCCCTTATCGCTGGACATTCCTTACTGCCTGATTGTAGCATCTTATCTGTTATTAACCTTCCATTGCTTGAGGGCGACACGGCAACATGAAAGCGGCTTCTCCACTGGCCGGATTGCTCACGGGCGAGCAAAAATTGATCGATTCAATTAAGAGTTGGGTAGGCGGCAATCTCATCGGCGACGATTGTGCCCTGATCGCCTCCCAGATGCTGGTTTCCACCGATGCGCTGGTGGAAGGCGTGCATTTCCGGCGCGACCTTATGACCTTAGAGCAAATTGGCTGGAAAGCAGTTGCCGTCAATTTGAGCGATATCGCCGCCATGGCGGGGCGCCCGCGTTATCTGTTCGTTACGGTTTGCGCCCCTGCCGAGTTCAGTCATACTGATTTCCGCAGTCTTTATCAGGGCATCACCGACTGCGCTCGCCAGTACCGCGTCACGGTCGCCGGCGGCGATATTACAGCCAGCGAAAAGCTGATGCTTTCACTGACCGTCATTGGCGACGTGCATGAAAATGGATGCCTGACTCGCGCCGGAGCCAAACCGGGCGATGTGGTTGTCGCAACAGGAGACTTCGGCGCCAGCCGAGCCGGTCTCAGCCGTCTTCTTTGCGGTGAGACTTCCCGTCAGGGTCATGCACTCGAGCGCCATATCCGGCCTGTACCGAGACTGAGCGAATCTTGGACTTTGGTAAGCAAAACCGGTTCTTTGGGGGCGCTCATGGACGCGTCCGATGGGTTTGCCGATGCAATTTTGCAAATTGCCAGAGCCAGTTCTGTCGGCTTGATGATTGAGCTCGGCTCGATTCCGATACATGAAGAGACCAGGAAAATTGCCGCAGAAGCGGGCGTAGACCCCATCGAATGGGCGCTTTATGGTGGAGAAGACTACGAGCTTGTCGGTTGCATCGATGCCAATGTTTGGGGCGAGTGGCGCAAAGAAGGCAGCAAAAACAATCCTTTTGTTCCGGTCGGCATTGTCACGGACGGCGACTCTATTGCCATGACGCGCCACGGAGCCGCCGCGCCGGCTTTGGACATGACACGTTGCTTCCAGCACCGGCCAGTAACCAAGTAATATTTCTAAGTGATCTCAATCAATTGTTATTAGATACGGCAACTTTGTTCAAGACGCCGTAAGCTTATGCGAGGTGACTGCGGAGGTAATGGAAGTGCCGGAAGTACTCAAGGACGAGAAGACTGCCACTCTCATGGACGGCAAAGAGCTTGCCAAGCTGGTCAAGGACGAGCTGAAGGTAAAAATCGAGCGCCATACTCAGAAGGGAAAACGGGCGCCGGGTCTTGCTGTCATTCTTGCCGGTGACGACGCCGCCAGTGCGATTTACGTCAAGAACAAAGTGAAATCCTGCGAAGCGGTGGGCATTGAAAGCTTCTTTCACAAATTTCCTTGCGACGTTACTGAAAAGGAATTGATTGAGTGTGTGGAAAAACTCAATAAGGACGAAAAGGTAGACGGCATTTTGGTGCAACTGCCGTTGCCCGGCAAACTCTCGGCAGACAATGTTCTCGATAAATTAGATCCGGCCAAAGATGCGGACGGATTGCATCCTTACAATCTCGGATTGCTTTTCTGCGGCAAGTCCGGCCCCACGCCCTGCACTCCAAAAGGCGTGATGAAACTTCTCGAGCACTATAAAATCGATCCTTCCGGCAAAAATACTGTCGTCATCGGTCGTTCGAATTTAGTGGGCAAACCGGCTGCCGCTCTGCTTACACAGAAGAATGCCACCGTCACCGTTTGCCACAGCAAGACCGCCAATCTCAGCGAAGTTTGCAAGCAAGCAGAAATACTCGTCGTGGCGATGGGCAAACGCGAGTTTGTAAAAGGCTCCTGGATCAAACCGGGTGCAACAGTAATTGATGTCGGCATTCACCACTCAGAAGGAGATGCCGGCGGCAAAGGCAAAATTGCCGGCGACGTTTGTTTTGCCGAGGCCAAGGACGTGGCCGCCTACATCACACCTGTGCCTGGCGGTGTCGGACCAATGACAGTGGCGATGCTGCTAGCCAACACATTCGAGAATTACGAACGCAAGACGGGTTCGGTTTAGGGTTTAAGACAGCCGCATGAAGAAGAAAAACAAGCCTCTGCCACTTTGGTCCAAAGCGCTGATAATGCTTGTGATTCTTGTCTTCGGTGGATTTCTTTTTGCGTCTTCTCGAGTTATTACAGGCATTCGCAGCCTGGTCATCAATTCGACCAACCAGGAATACATAAAGAAATGCGCTCAAAAGGTGGCACCATTTCCGGAGCCCTTGCCCGCGGGTTATGAATATACCTGCGGCGTCGACATTGATTTCTTGAGATTGGTGATGGTGGCTGTAAATCACAAAGAAGACCAGCAGAAAATTCTTTTCCTCGGGCATTTGCAAGACGAACCCGACGCCATCGAGACGAAGCAACTTCTCGATCGCGCCTACGACTTCGGCATCACCACTGATGCTGTAACCTGCAAATTCACGGATGTGAAAACCAAAGGTGATATTCAAATTGGTGAGGACAAAATGCTCTACATGACCGGCGATTTAAAAGATCAGTCCGGAAATCTGTATCAAGGAGTGGTCGGCTGTGTTCGTTCTGTGCCTAAGAAGAAAACTGTACTTGTGTATTCTTTGAGTCCTCAAGGAAAAGCGCTGAATTTGGATACGTGCTTTAATCTGCTGAAGACCTTGCCGAGTCTTTAAGATGGTGACAGCCGACAAAGCTAAGATCCTGCAAAAAATAAAACACTTTGGCGTTCTCTACGCTTCATTCACTGCGCTTTTCATTCTCTATTTCGCTCCGGTCGTGCTGACAGGAAATTTGCTGGCGCCGGATGACGATCGCACCCAAAGTCTTCCAGCCTTTCTTGGTGAGCGCACAATCTGGTCGCCGCTGCAGTGTTCCGGCTGGCCGCTCCACGCCGATCCTCTGGCGCAGACCTGGTATCCGTTTTCCTTTTTGCTGAGTAAGCTTCCTCTGGCCTGCGGCTGGAATTTGTTCATCATAAGCGGCTATTCGCTCTCATCTGTTTTTTTGTACTTGTACGTCCGCGAGCTGACGGGCAAGAAATTTCCTGCACTGATCTCAGCGTTGCTTTTCCCGCTCTCAGGTTCAATGATTGGCGAAATGCGGCACGCGCCGGTAATCCACTCTATGGTCTATATGACGGCAATTCTTTTCGTCGTGGAGAAGCTTTCCAGGCGCTCCTCGCTCGGGTGGTTGTGCTGTGGAATTGCTGCGGTTGGATTGTCTGTTCTGAACGGGCACATGCAGTTCGTCGCTTATATTCTCGGGTTGGTGGTGTTGTATGTGGTGTTTCGTTGTTTCACCATGAAAGAGGGGCAGTCGGCATTCCTCAAAAGTATTGCCATTATGATTATCACTGGTTTGGCTCTGGGCGCGGTGCAGATACTGCCCACGTGGGAATTGACCAAATTCAGTGTGCGCAGCAAATTCGCTTTCATCGACTTTCTTTCCTATTGCTGCCATCCCATACAAGCGATTGGACTGGTGACGCCCTTTGTTCTGGGGGCGATGAACAGCACTTTCTTCAAAATTCCGTACTTCGGTCTTGATTTTCGCCCGCCGCACTTTTTGTATCTCGGCATACTGCCGATGATTTCTATATTTGGTTCGCTGTTTCTCATTCGCAGCAATGCCATCAACATCTTCTGGCTAGTGGCCGGCACTTTATGCTTTCTACTCTCATTCGGAAATGCGACGCCTCTTGCCTGGCTGCTCTATAACATTCCGCCGTTCGGTTCATTCCGAGCACTTTCTTTGCTTTATGTTTTTGCCGCTATGTCATATGCAATCGTCACCGGGATAGTGCTCTCGAAATTAATGGAAGAGAAGCTTTTGCGGCGGCGCATCGTTGTCTTTGCTGCCAGCCTGATTTGTCTCTTTTGGGGGGCGATTTCGCTTTCCGTGCAGATGCTTCAGGAAATCATCGAGCTGCCCGAGCGATCGTCATTGGAAGGCAATCTGCCGCCATTCTGGGAAAATCCGGCTATCTTGGTTCCGACTTACGGTTCGTTGTTTCTGCTGACGGTTTTTTTCATCTGGTTGCGCAACCCAAATTCCAAACCATTGCAGGCGGTATTGCTGGCGGTGGCGATTGCCGATGTCGCTTTTGTCGGATGGTTTGGTGAGTGGCGCAGCCTGCCTGTGACCGTTTCATCAATTGAAAAGCCGCCGCCAATTGCTTCTTATGCCGAGCAATTGAAGGGCAGTCGTCAGCGTTTGCTCCCTGTGCGTGGTGTATCCGGAGGTGACGATGAAGCGCCTCCAAACCTGTCGCGCTTGTGGGGAATGCCTAGCGCCAGTGGGTTTGGACCGTTGCTCAATACCAGATATTTGGAAGTGCTGGGCATGACCGAGGGCGGTTTTCTGCCGGTGCCCTGGACTTTTACTACCGAATTCAGAGGCTTTGACGTTCTGGCAGTCAAATATTTGATTGTGCCCTATGGTGACACACGCATCGACGCGTACAAAGTTGGCGGGCAATCGATATACAGGAAAATCGGCGAGAGCGGGCGAGCCGAAGTTTACGAAAACACACGCGCCATGCCGCGCGCTTGGCTGGTTGGAGAAACACAGGTGATGCCCGATGCGGATGTTGTGCGCACGATCCGGCGTGGAGAATATCAAAATGGAGAAACTTTCGATCCGGCAAAAGTCGCATTGCTTTCGAATTCAGGAATGAAAGCAGAAGGCTTTGTCGAGCCGCCGAAAGAAATCAAAGTGAGTGATTTTGCCGGCAGTGCCAAGATTGTTTCGATCGAAAACGCAGAAGTTAGTCTGGAATCAGAATCAAGCACTGATGCGTTTCTCGTACTGAGCGATCTGTATTACCCTGGCTGGAAAGTCACGGTTGATGGAAAACCGCAAGAGATCATTCGCACCAATTATGTGCTCAGAGGTGTCTCATTGACAGCAGGGAAACACTCAATAACTTTCCGGTACGAACCGATGTACTTGTACGCAGGAAGCGCTGTTAGTCTTTTGGCGCTGCTGGCGTTTGCCGGTTTGATTTTTCGAGCCGTGAGACAGACTCCAGCTACGGAGTCTTAAACTGAGTTTTGTAGAAGCTAATGCACCAGTTTCCGAAGGTGTTGGTTGGCGCGTGAGAGTAAATTTCACTGGCTGCTTTGAACAAAGGCTCTGCTTTGTCTTTCTGTCCGTTTTTAAATTCGTAAAGGCCTAGCTTCGCCATTGCCCATGCGCGCCCTTCGCTCTGCGGCTTTGATCTTTCAAAAGTGTTGCGCATCTCGTTGAGCGCTTCAAGCATTTTGTCTGTCTGTTTTTGCTCTTCCAGGCAGTGAATGATGTAGCGATAGAGCTGCTCTTCGCTCAAAAAGATTTCTACGCCGCTGCGTTTTAGTTTGAGCATCTTTTCGTAGACTGGGCAAGCTTTGTCGAATTTATTTAGGCTCCAATAGGCGTATGAAGCTGTGCCGAGTGTTGTTGTGTAATTCTTATCGTTTTCCGGCAAGAGTTTTTCTTGAATGGGCAACGCCTTATCGCAGTAGGGTTCTGCAAGAGCAAACTGTTTTTTGTTATTGTAAATTCGCGCCAATCGAGCCATATTCTTCGATACGATGAGCGAGTCCGACCCATAGATTTTCTCGAGAACAGGCATAGAATCCTTCAGCAAATCTTCGCGAGGTGTGCTGTAGATTTTGTTGAAGAATTTCAAGTCGCAGGCTGAAATGTGCGACGTGTCTTGCAGTCGCCCACCAAACATGATGTCGTCGCTGTTGTAACTGTGTCCGTTGATGCCTATGGCATGCCCTATCTCATGAAGCGCCAGAGCTTTTGCAAATCTGGGATTGAGCGATTCCCCATTTTGCCGATTGGTCAGCAATATGATTTTTGATCTGGCAATATTGTCTTTTGTCTTCGAAAAACTCGTATATCCTTGCTTTCCTTCTTTCACGTCGGCGGGATTATTGGACCAGACTACAGTGATGTCGGGGTCATTGTCGACATTGACGAATTGAAACTTGAGCCGCCCATTGCTGACCTTTGTCCACTCATCAAAAGCAGAATGCAGAGCAGATTGCAGTTCGGGTGAAACTTTCACGCTGCCAGGTTTTAAATAAACTCGAAGGGGCTGTTGTGCATCTTTATATGAATAGAAACCGCTGCGGGCGATGTTTTGGTAGTACTGTTCTTCTGGCGGCAATTGTTTAATGAGCGGCAGGGCTGCAGCAGGAAGCGAATCATCCTGATCTTCTCCTGCAAATGCCGCAGTATGCGATCCGAGTACAGCAAATACCATCATTGGCAAGATTACTCTCGACTTTTCTAGGAACAAAAGGGTGGTCCTCTCGATGGCTCGTAGATCAATTCTTCCCCACACAGCAAGAAAAGTGTCGCGCCAACCTGCCGCGTTTTCGACTCTTTTGTTAGGATGGGAAAGTCGTGGTCTTTAGGTGATTGGCGTGCCGGAAGATTTCGTCCCCACTACCAGCATGGAGCGAGCCTATGTGCAGGCTCGAAAATGGCCTGCCGATCGGGCGTGGCGCCGGGCGTATGTGGAGATGGAAGAGGGACAGTTTTGCGCTGGTATAGGAATGTATCTGTGCCTTCTGGATCACTATGCCCGCCGAGACGGCGTTCGCGAGCTTTTTGACACCTGCGAATGGCTTTTGAACAAAACGGTCGAATTAAAACCAGAGGAGCGATTGAGCGTTTGCAGAATCGTTTGCCACGTCGTCAAATCTTTGAAGGAAGACGAATTCGATTTAAATGAAGCAAGGCTGAAACTAATCCTGCGCATTCCATTGGCGGTGATACTAGAAGCGGTTGCCGAACAGCGCTTATCCTGTGCGCTGACCGGATTGCTGGAATTTTCTCGCGTATTTGAAGAATCTCTGACACTGAAGCGCTGCTCCGAATTCGAAGGCGACTTCCGCGGTGTGGCGCTTTCAATAGACAGAGCAATTCGGGCCGGTCGGGTCCGCGACGACATTCAGAAGTCGGAGGAGCAAACGCTGGGAGCCATTGATGCAGCCGAGCAGCGGATAAAATCATGGAAGGAGTATAAGGCACAGCAGAAAACTGCGAAGCCCGAACAATCAAGCGAACCCGTGCAGATTCCGTGGCCGGAGCAATCTCAGGAGCAAGGTTCGGAGCAAGAGATTTTCGATTCCAGGTCTCATGAACTTGTTGAAAGTGAACCGGCTACGGACGTTCGAGGACTCAGCAAACTGTCCAAGGCTGAAGAGCTTGTTGAAGCATCGATAAAAATGTTCGGAGTGCGGTCAGCAGAAACTGCCCACCGGATTGCTGAGTTGATTGAAGTTAAAACCGAGTGCTTTCCGGAGCAACCAACGGATGACGATTTAAAACGACTGAGTGAAATTGTTGCTGACGGCAGTGTGGATATCTCACCCTATATCTTAAGGAAGGTTTTGGCTGCTGTGGGGAGCGCAGATGAGCGAAGGAATTTGCTGTCCGTTCTTACCATTATTGAAGAGTCTGTTCTTGCGAAACGTGAAAAACAGATTGGTCTGGACATAAGCTTAGGAATTACGCTTTGGCGTTTGATCTGCCTCTGGCGCTCGAATGATAGCTTGCCCGAGGGAGCTGCGTATTGTGAAGTGTTGCAGAGAAGATTGGCGGAGAAGTTCGGCGCTTATCATCCTGTAACCAGACAAGTCCAATCGGCAATTGGATTCTTTAATGCTCTTCAAGCCGGACGATTCAAGTTCGAAGAAACTTTCCTGGGCGCGCAGTCCAGTAAGACGAAAGAAGCGGCAGAATTTGTAGCCATGCTTGCTACAGTGGCGCTCGACGAAATGGACAGAGGGCAAGCTGCGCAGGCTGAAAGCGTCATGAGAGAGCTGCTGTGGTTTTATGCCGATACCGTTGGTGATACCAGGCGTGAAGTGGGAGAAATGTTGTGGCTTCTGCAAGAAACAAAGCTGAATCAATTGCAGTCTGTGGCGAAGTCACTAATTGAACAGAGTCATAAATTTGCTTGCGACGATTACCTTAAGATGCGTTTGAAGTTTCACATCAAACGAATCGTATCGATTGTAGATGACCAAGATCGAAGAAATGAACTACTGTCGGTGCTGTTACTGTCGACGCAGAGCTCCAACGAGTATGGCAAAGCTCTCGAGGAAACCAAAGATATTCTTTCGTTATGTTCGTTTGTTGAAAACTACGAGAGCGAAGCGGCCGCCGAGCGCAAATTCATTCAGAAAGGCGCATGGTTGAAGTCCAAGTCAATCACGACTCTTTTAAAGCTGGAGAAACTTTGTTTGGAGCAAAACTGGAATGATTTTTCAAAAGTGTTGGAGAAAGATGGAAAATCAATCAATGTTGATGAGTCGTACTATTCACTGCTACAGATCTGTCTTCAGCTTTTGAAGCGACACAAGTTGACATTCGCTGAAAAGATTTCCAATATGCTCTTTCCTCACACAAATCGTTTGCGTGCAAGGGCATTTAATCATTTGACAGAGCGATTTAAAACGGCATGGATGGCGGAAAGTAATTGGCAATGCGCTGCTGAAAAGCTTGAATTGGCATTGAGCGGCGAGTTCCAAAATCAAGAACAGAAAAATTGTTTGCGCGTGCAACTGGCTGAGCTGAAAGTAGCGCAGGGCAATCTCTTCGAAGCGACAGCACTTATCTATCAGGCATTTTCTCGAATACCTGAGCCCGAATCAGAAAAAGACGTTCCACTAATTGAAGGAAAGTGAGTCTAGCGCTGTCCTGTCTGTACTGCGATCGCGATAGGCTCGGGGACGCCAGCATGAGCTGCTCTCGGTTTTCTTCTGTCATGATGTTCCGTGTGTACAGAGGGTTGCCGCACAAAGAATGCGCAGGCAAGACCAAGCAAGTAGATGAGAGAGACGCACGCTGCAGCGGTTCCGTATGATCCTCCGAAGAAGGCGATTAGAGGCGCGGTCATCAGTGCTGCAAGTCCGGCGATTACTCGGCCAAAACTCCAGGCGATACCAGCAGCGGTGCCTCGCAATTCCGTTTTGAATTCATCCACTACGTAAATTTGCAACGCAATAAATGGAATGTATGTCATTACACCGACTGCAAACGCGCAGTAATTCACGGACGGTCCGTAGGTTTTTACACAGAGGAAAGTCCCTACCGCTGCAATCAAAGAGCCGACAAATCCGATTTTGAAAACAGTACTATAGCGGAAGCTTGTCACCATGATCGGAAGCAAGAGCGCGCCCAGGAAGCCGCCGATGCTCATGCAGAGTGTCGCTGTACTCCGCTCTGCCACGGCCTCATGCCCGGTCAATTGGTTTATCCAAGCAGGCATCCAAGAAACCCCCGCCCAGTAGCCGACAATTGCCGAAGTAGCCAGCAATGTCACGACAATGACGGAGCGCCGGTTTCTTTTGTCGAATGCCAATTTAAATGGATTAGCCATAATGTCGCGCTCGTGACGTTTCAACAAGATTTTTGGCACGTTTTGCAAGTCATAGCGTTGCTTCTGCAGTTCTTCAAAGCATTCCGGCTCTGAGATTTTAAAACGAATGTATAGAGTGATTAGCGCCGGGATGATGCCGACTGCGAAGAGATATCGCCAACCCAGCTCGCCTGTTCCGAAGTTGAACAGTCCGCAGAGCATGCAGCCGACGCCGAAAGATGTCCCTAAAGCCGCCATCGACCAGGCTCGTTGCTTGCCCGGTTTGGATGTTTCACCCAACATGACCGCGCCTAAAGCAATCTCGCCGCCGATACCCAG
Source organism: Cyanobacteria bacterium PR.3.49 (assembly GCA_013997645.1). GTDB lineage: Bacteria > Cyanobacteriota > Vampirovibrionia > Obscuribacterales > Obscuribacteraceae > QKMZ01. Next base: position 30,170 of record PNKB01000022.1, on the reverse strand, counting down.
ACCGACTGCAAATCGGCAGAGTGCCAATTGCCAGGTCGTTTGCACGAGGGCGCAAGCACCGCATGCCAGCGCATAGAGAAGGATTGTCAGGCAAAGAGTGTTCTTCCGCCCGAGCTTGTCAGCCACATAACCAAACACTACGCTGCCGATCGCCCATCCGACCATAAAGCAGAACAGTATGGTCGAACCGTGCCAGCCGATTTGCACTGCGTCCTTGGTAGCCAGCAATTGGCTCACCGCCGGATACATGGCAATGAAATAGATGGTCGCATCCATGGCGTCGAAGCATTCGCCGAGCCAGGTTGCAATTAGAGTGGGAAGATACGTGCCGCGTGATTTAACCAATAGGACGCCGTGGTCTCGCATAGTGCTTGACGCCATATTTATTTCTCCAGCTTTTCCTCGCGTTCAACAAGGTAGCCAAGAGCCGACGAGAAGACCAGCCGGTTATCCGCAAAAATGATTAATTGTCAAGCGGTAAGTCATAAGTTATGCAAAAGAACGTAGTCAGGGATGCTGTTTTCGGCTGTTCGCCATATAATCAAGTTGTTTGCTGCAGCAACAGTTTTTAGGAGTTATTTTGATGAGCGCACCCGGACATCGCGACCCCGCCCAAGGCTGGTTGACTTTCTTTTTCGTCTGTTTCGCGATGGTGGTGTTCGGCATCGGCGTCTTCGCCATGACCACATACAAGGTGGATGCGCCCGAAGTTACTGCAGGCGGCGGCGGACACTAAATTTCCTCATACGAAAAAGCCGGCATCAGTTGTTGTATCTGATGTAAGTGTTTGGCATGGCCTTTTCAAACTTCTTTCTTAACTCGACGTCTACATCATCTTTGGAGACTTCGAGAATTTTCAGGTTCTTGAATGTGCCCAGCCCTTTGAGCCCGGCCTCTCCAAAAGATGTTTTGCTTATGTCCAATTCGCGCAGTGATTTGGATGCAGCCAGTCCGTTGAGGAGGCTGGCGTCGACTGGCCAGAATGTGCGCATCACGAACTTTTTCAGGTTGGGAAACGCGGCAATTACTTCAATGTCTTTTTGAGTGAGGTTTTTGCAGTTGCGCAATTCTAAGTATTCAAGATTTTTTGATCGATGAAGCGCCTTCAAGATGTGGTCTACGTCCATCATTTCGCCAAGCGCCAATCGCTTTAGTTGAGGCAATATCGAGAACTGCTCCAAACCTCCAGCGCTTACGCTGGTTGAAAGCAGATCAAGTGAATTCAACTTGGGCAGTTTCTCCAGTCGTACTAGCGCGGCATTGCCGAGCTCTACTTGCTCGAACGAAAGATGCTCGAGATTTTTGTAGTTGGCCAGTTGCGCGAAAGTCTCATCCGTCAAACCGGAACAGCCTCTGAATAGTATCGAGCCAATTTCATCGGTCTTAAATCGGCGAAACAAATTTGGATAGCGAAGAAGCGCATCATGAATGGGAGTAAAAGTAAGAGGACCGCGCCAGATCCATTTGAGTTCGCCCCTTGCAGTCATGATTGTTGCGCTTATATCTTGAATATGTCCAATGCCTTCATCTGGAAACTTGTAGGTGCGCAGTTGCTTTCCGTCTTGATCTTCAACTTTCTGCAAAAAAGATGCGGTCGTTGTATCTGGTTTGAATGCTTCATACTCATAAGCGCGTTGGTTTCTGAGTCGCGTTGCGCTGCGACCTCGGGTTCCGCGTTCAATGCTGCGCACTTCCACAGAAGACATTATGCTGTCTGGATCAGCGCGCAATGAGCCGGGATGCGACAAATAGTCCGCTTCGGTTTTGGTCAAGATAGGGCGCGGTTCGTTGACCTTAATCCAGAGAAAGAATAATACTCCTAACGCCAAGGCTGATACCAAACCCAGTATCAGAAGTTTTTTCTCAAACGCAGCCGCTTTAGCTTTTTCCGTCGGCTTTGACCTGATTCTTAATTGCCCGCTCAGCTTACATCTCATCAATGTTTCCGCAACTTGTCGTGCAGATTCGGTGCGCAGTTGCGGATCTTTTACCAACATGCCTCGCACCGTCTGTTCGAGTTCCATCGGAAAGTCTCGCCCGAGCGATGCTTCTTTTAGTGTCGGTGGTTCATCACTGAGATGTTTTTTCCGAATCGCCTCATTCGACTCACCGCAGAAGGGCGGGCGCGCCGTGATCGCTTCAAACAAACTGCAACCCAGCGAGTAGACATCGGTTCGTGCATCTACTCTTCTGCCGCTGCACTGTTCGGGGCTGAGATAGTGAAAGCTGCCGGTGTATCTCTTCAAGTTGGTCGGACTGGCTTGACTATTTTCAAGCTTTTTTGCCACACCAAACCCAATCAATCTGCTCTGCCAATTCCCTTGTTTGCCCACCAGCATGATGTTGCTAGGCATGACACCGCAATGAACAACGCCCGCATCATGCAGCTCTTGCAATACAGTTGCCAGAGGAATAAAAACGGAAAAGATATCGTCGTAAGTGAGTCTGCCGCAGCGCTTCAAATAATCCGCCAGCGACTCTCCTTCAGCAAAGTCCATGACGTAAAAAGGTTGTTCGCCGAAAATTCCTGTGTCGCTCGCGCGGGCTATATTCGGGCTATCGACCAGCGAGGCCATTTTGGCTTCAGCGAGGAAACGCTCCCGGCGAGCTGAATTGATTTCACCGGTAAGCATCTTAAGGGCGAGCGTTTTATTGACGAACAGGTGCTCGACCTTGTAAACAACGCGTTCATCACCGCTGCTTATACATTCAACGACCCTGTACTTTTCGGAGATTATCGTTCCGAGCGGTAAAGTCTGTGAGGCAGTTGCCAGCTCGAGCGACTCCGGCTCCACAATCAGTTCGGGAGTTTCTGAGGTCTTCAATTTCTTTTGAGGAGTTTTGTCCGGCACTCACGAACTCCGCGTTTTTAAGGTTATTGAACGAGTCGCCCGCCCACGTCCTCGACGCTCTTTTTCAGAACTGCCACTCTGTCCTTGCCAGACGGGCTGTGATCTTCGATCCAGTCACCGAGGGCGTCTATGGTTGTTGCGCGCACGAATGATGTTTCAAGTTGAAGGTGTCCTTGCTTTCCTCTCCAGCACAAAGTTTGATCGTCGGACGGGATGTTCATCATCAAGTCTGTGACATGAACAGGCGCGACGCAACCGTCGATGCTCCCTTGAATAATCAGAAGCGGCAAATGTTCGCCCAAGAGCTTGCCGAGCTTGGCTGTTTTTTCCACGAACTCATCTGTGGAAATCAATTCTCCAAGCGAGAGTTCTGTGGTCATGAGCGGATCGCTGAGCAGCTCATCGACAACTTCTTTGCGCGGGCAAACCAATTTTGTCAGGAAGCCGTGCAGTTTTACCTTGTGACCCTTGCTAATAAGAGACGCCAGACCAGCTTTGATGTCGGACGGGGAGATGTACATTTTAGGGTTGACCTTTACAGCCGGGGCTGAGAGGACGAGTCCATCTGCCAGCGACGGGTTTTCACCGGCGATTTTTATGCAGAAAGTGCAGCCAAGGCTTTCGCCAAGCAATACGACCGGCTTGCCTGCATACTTCGTCTTGACCGCCTGAGTCAGTTTGACAATCTCTTCGTAGCTTTTTTGGTGCGACACTTTGTGCCGATTTTCAGTTGGGGTGCTGAATTTGTTTTCGGTGTCGTAATTGCAGCGTCCGAAACCTCGCATGTCAAAAGAGATAAATGCGATGCCGGAAAGTGCCATGGTGCGTGCCAGTACGCGGTAGCGGCGTCCATGCAATGTCAGTCCGTGAATACCGATGATGACGGCTTCCGGCTCTTTTCCGGCAGGCAACCATTCGTAGGTGGGCAAACCGGAAGCGGCAGTGAACTCGCCATCTTCTTTGTACGTAAATTTGGACAAAACGTCTGGGCTGACCGTGTCGGTCATTTGGGACGGAATGGTGAACTCTGCTGCATTGCCGGAAAGCTGCAATGTGGGGATGGCAAAAAGGCTCAAAAGAGCCGCCGTGATTCGCTTAACGCCTTTTCTTGTCATTTGAAACCGTCCATAAAATAGTCGAGAGCGCGCCGCGCCCGGGACTTTCAGCCGTCAATCGTTAGCGTAGCGCGTTTTATCAAGATGAATGTTAAACACAGTTTGGCAAAAACGCTGGCAGTGCGCAAAGGCTAATTCATTTGGTGCTTGATAACGTGGCGGTATTTGAGGGGGTATAGTTGAGCCTATGGCTGAGTTAACCCGGGAGCCGGCATGAAATTCGAAGTTGCAACGGTCAAAGAAAATTCGTTTTACGCGCTGGAAACACTCAAAGATTCGTGGGTTTTAACCGTCAAACAGTTTTTCCCGTTGTTCATCGGGTGGTTTTTAACCCTGGGCGGACCGGTTTTACTAACTTGCATTCTGTCTGCTGCAGGTTGGGGTGTCGACAAGTTCTTGCTCAACTTCCCTAAAGGCGGCCCATTTTCTTTGATTGGACTTCTTGTCGGAGTTCTTACTATCGGCGGCTTTTGGGCCGGCTGGGCAAAGATTGCGCTGAAAATCACCCGCGGCATCCCCACAAAAATGAGCGACGTGCTGTGTAGTCCCGGGCAGATGCTGTCAGGTCTTGTTGCGCTGTCTCTCAGCACGATTGCAATCGGCCTTACCGGTTGGCTCGTCATTCCGGCGGCTCTGTTGTTTTTGAAGTGGCAACTTGTGCCGTATTTTATTGTCGATCAAAATTGCGGTCCGATCGAAGCAATGAAGCGAAGCTGGCATGCAACAGACAATGCAATCTTCATTCCGCTTGCTGTTCTCGATTTGATTTTCGTCGGGCTGAGCACTGTTAGCAGTCCTTTGTTCATTGGACCGATTATTTGTCACATGGCACTCGCTGTCGCATCTGCAATTGTCTACACGCGCTGGCTGACCGATGAAAATGCGCCGTTCAATAAAGCGGAGATGCTTGAAGATCACGACATGGTTTCGAAACCCTAGATTGCTTCCGACCACATGTGGAATACTGGAAGTATGACCTGGGACCACGCCTTACTCAAATTAGCTGATAGTGATGACGACGAATTAGTTCGTCTTTTGGAACTTGCTTCCGAGTGGCACGTCAAGGCAATTTCTTTTGCAAGATTTCGGCAGCGCAAAATGATGGATGATGCTCTAGACAAATGTCAGAGAGCTCTCGATCTTGCGGCGAAGCATGCGCAGGTCGAGCCGCCGGAAGTGATTGACCGAGAATATTTTTGGCAAGAATTCAGTGCGCCCGAAATTCCAGGTCCTGGTGGAGATCAAAATTCTCCAAATGCTCCTGCTCGGGTGCCGAGAAAACCATTGCCTTCGTCCGGTAGTGCTGCGGTCGCTTTGCCGCTTCCGGAGCCGGAAGATGATGACGAGGCGTGACGCGCTGTTTTGTTTTGAGAGCCCTAAAGTAATGTGTGCAAATTTTCTAGTGCAATTGTGAAAAGAGCCCTCTTGCGAGAGCTCTTTTCCTGACACCAGGCTACCGGGCTAAACTTTTTTGTTATCTCTTAATTGGCGAAGAGAAGTCGGAGGTTTTGGGGCGAGTTACGTAAAGTACGTCCCCATCGAGACTTTGATAGCTGCCATTTTGATCTTGGAACCCAACCTTTGAAGGATATTGATTTCTGTTGGAGATATCTTCCAGTTTGAAAATGAGTGACCGCAGGTCTTTCTCGCTCATTTCGTTGTCATTGATGAATTCTTTGAGTTTGCGGAAAATCTTTTTGGAACCTTCGAGCGAATCGTTTTTGAGATAGGGAGTTAGCTCCTTTATCATCTCTTCTTGTGTGTGCCTTTCGCCCTTTTGCTGATGCGGTTGTTCGTACAGAACGCGGTTACCATCTTTGATTCCGTCAAATTTATCGGCTTTGCCATTGCCGTCAGTATCTCTAGCATTAATCAATTGGAGATTGGGAAGATGCTCTTTTGCAGATTTGTTGATTTGCTCCATCAACGCTTCTCTTTCATGCGGTAGAAGCTGATTGTTACTTACGGTCTTGGTCAGTTGCTCAGCTGCTGTCTTGTCGGAGCCGGCAAAATAGTCACCCCAGCTGCCCATTGCGGTTACTTTTTGTTCGACGAAATTTTCAAGTACTACATCGCTCATGGTGTTTAGCTCCGTTATTAGTATCTGGTGTCGGGAGAGGTGCGTTGCCCTCGATGCACTCAGATTACGGATGCGGTTGGGATGTTTTGGGTCGCGGTTGGGACAGTTTTGGGTCAGCCGATTAAACCTGACGGGCGCCGGTTTTGGCTCTCGGATACTACTCTTTTATTGCGCTCATTCATCGGGACGGTAATTTCTAGGATTTACCGTCTACACGCAGGGGCATCAATTTTGTATGTGGTCTGGTTGCATTTTTTGCGCTGGAGTTGGATTCAATTTTCCGGAAGTTCCAAAGAAGGCACCATCAGGGGTAAAAACAGATTGAAGTCTCAGCGAACACTTTGAATTTTTGAATGGCTCTGAAATAAATCCGCTGCTAACTGCAATGGCTGCCTGAAGTACGTAAGCATCAAACTCTTTATTTTCGCTGGGTTTAATCACTTGAATGTTTTGCAGGGTGCGCTTTGGCGTCACTTCGTAGATTAACTCGCAATGCAACGGACCCGCTGCGTGGAATTGATCTTTAATCAGTGATTTGAGCTTTGAAAAAATTACTGATTCAATTTGCCAGTGCACATCGAATTCGTCGCGTTGTTGATTAAAGTCTGTGCCACTTGCTTTGGTCTGGCGCTTTGCTGTGTAAGTGAGGGGAGGTGGATCGCAAATGCATGGATATCTTTCTTTCCGTATCATTGAACGCTCAGCTAGAATTTCTGCGCCCGTGGAAAGATTGTCCTGAGCGTTCGCCGGCGCAGAGGTGAATTGCACTAGAAACAGTATACCTGCTGAGAGATATTTCTTACGCAACATCGTTCGCAGATCCTCTCGTCTAAATTCCATTATAGTTCCGCGCGTGTGCCGGATGATTAAAGCTGAGATTTAGACATGTTTGGATCGAACGTTCGATTGAATGTCTGATCACACATTTGCACATTGAATTTGCTCGGCAAATTTTTGCACCACATTTGATTCACATTTGCAAAAACACACTTGCGTAAAATTGGCTGCCTCGTATAATGGTGATCTACCGGTGCCAAAATTGGGCGCCGATTTATTGACTCGTTCTAACTAACGAATTCAGGTGGATAAATGATGCGATTCCTCATCCAACTCAAGAAAACTCGTAAGGCAGCGCCTGCGCAAGTTTCGCGTCTTGGACATGAGGTCATTTCAGGTAATTATGCTGATGAAAAATCCTATCGTTTATCTCTTAGTGACCGGCTGGGCTTACGCCGGTAAACATCGTTCTGTAATCGTTCTCTACACTGTGATGTTCGCCTTAGCTCAGGCGATGATGCTTGCCGAGCCTTATATCATCGGCAAACTCATCAACTGCCTGCAGGCGGGTGTGACAGGTGCTGCGACCAGTACGCTGCAACGCGATCACCTTATGGATCAAGTGAAGTTCTATTTGCTGATCTACTTCGTGACGCAAGTCGGGTTCTGGGTTTTTCACGGACCGGGCCGGCTTCTGGAGCGGTATGTAGCGTTCAATATGAAAGCTACATTCAAGGGTAAGTTGTTTTCGACTTTGACCAAGTTGCCTTTGAAATGGCACAGAGAGCACCATTCCGGAGACAGTATCGACAAGGTGAATAGAGCCTCCAACTCGCTCTTCGAATTCTTCGACACCTCGTTCGAAATTGCCTACATGTTCTTCAGGCTGATCGGCAGCATGGCTGTTCTTGTCTGGTTCATGCCGGGAGCCGGTTTGATCTCGACTGTAGTGACGACGATTGCCATTGTTGTGATCTTCGCTTTCGACAAAGTGTTGGTCAAAAACTACAGCACGCTCAACCGCTTCGAAAATTCGACGGCATCAGCTGTTCATGACTATGTCACCAACATCATCAGCGTAATCACGCTGAGGTTGGAGCAAAGAGTGCACGGCGAAGTGTCGAGAAGAATGCTCCTGCCGTTGTCGCTGTTCAAGTCGAACAACGCTGTCAACGAGATCAAGTGGTGCATCACTACGGTGCTCATCGCGACGATGATCGTGACAGTGCTCGGCTGGTACACAGCAACTACAGTTGGCGTCGGAAAGGTGATCGAGGTCGGAACATTTTTCACTCTCTTCGAATATTTGAGGAGAATAGGAGATTCGTTCTACCAGTTCGCCTGGATCTACGGAACTGTCGTTAGACAAGCTGCAGACGTAAAAAGCGCCGAGCCGATCGCCAATGGTTTGAGTGCGGCGGAAGGCGGTGAAGAAGAGCAATTCCATCTTCCCAAAGAATGGAATACGCTCGAGGTCAAAAATCTCAACTTCACCTACGAAGACGACAAACACAGAAAGCACCACCTCAAAGACATCGACTTGACCTTGAAAAAAGGTCTGGCAGTTGCCTTCGTTGGTGAGAGCGGCAGCGGAAAGAGCACCTTGCTCAGCCTCCTCAGAGGCACGCAAAACGCTCATTGCGCCAACGTGTTTGCTGACGGAGTAGAGCTTCCGGGTGGTTTGAAGCACATAGCTGATGCCACCACGCTCATGCCGCAAGATCCGGAAATCTTCTCGGATACGATCGGATTCAACCTTACTTTCGGTTTGGAAGTGGATGAAAACGAAGTCCGCGAAGCGATCAAATTGGCCCGGTTCGAGCCAGTGCTCAAACGGTTGCCGAATGGACTGGAGACGAGCATCGCCGAAAAAGGAGTCAACCTTAGCGGCGGTGAGAAGCAGAGATTGGCACTTGCGAGGGGAATCTTCTTCGCGAAGGACAGTGAGATAGTCTTGCTGGACGAGCCGACCTCGAGCGTCGACCCACAAAACGAAAGAGTAATTTACGCCAATATATTGGAGAGGTTCTCTGACAGATGTGTGGTTTCGTCATTGCACAAACTCCACCTGCTCGACATGTTCGATATGGTCTACGTTTTTCATAACGGTGAGATCGTTGAATGCGGCGAAGTGAGTGAAGTGCTTGCGCAAAACGGCAGACTTTCGGAGTTGTTCAACAGCTACGAAAGTGCAACTGAAATAGTGCCGGTAATGGCAGCTCAAACGGCAATCGCCGGTTAAATCGAGGGCGGGCTTTTTCGAAAGCCTGCCCTTTGATTGTCGTCGCCGAACGCGCGCCTGCGTAGTTTCCGCATGGAAGTTTCACAGATAGTTCACGCAGTTAAATATTTACTATTGGTGTGCCCTTAATTGAAGTTTTTCGATGAACGAAGCTGAAAGCTCCGAATCGTTTCTACCTGAAAAAAATGTTCTGCCTGAATTCGGTGCTGAATTTGTTGCACCCGGCAGTCAGCACGGCGTCGAACCAGAATCTGAAGATGGCACCCAACCGTCAGCCGAGGCTCCCCAGCACAATTGGCTGACCTCAGCTGTAATCTCAGCATACGAAACCGTTCGCGATCACCCGGTTGAAGTCACTGGCGGCGCCCTGGCGGCGCTTTTGGCTATCAGATTTAGAGGTGCTCTTGGAGAGGGTGCTGCGAATCTTGCTGACGATGCTGCACGGTTAATCCGCGGAAAGAAGCCGCTTCCTCAGATAGCCGGTCCAAAAGATGTTCCGCTTCTTCCTGGATCCACTGGCGCTGCACCGGAAGTTCTTGCGACAAACGCAGTCACCGAGTCAGGCACTGCAATCACTGCAGCAGTACGAGATGGAATTTCTTTTCCAGCTCCCTGGATTTCTCGCAATGGGGTCAAAGAGAGCATTGACCTGAAGGGCTACATAAAAACGGGGCATTTCGACAACGTCATCCCTACTGGTTTGCAGCCGGACACAATTGCCATACCTGGTTTTGCCAAAGGATTACTTCAAGGGCGCCATGAGTGGCCTGCCCCATTTATTAGTGTGGAGAGGGCTTTTGGACAAAGGGGTGCTCTCTACCAAACTTGGAAGGACTCGACGGTACAAATTCTTGGACGCAAAGAGAGTGGCGGCGGAACGGGCTTTTTCCTTCGAGAAAATGGCATAGGCGCTACGGTCAGTCATGTTACGGACAAGTTCGAAGATGGCATTTTTAGAGTGCTAATGAGCAACGGCGAAGTGTTGCCCGCAAGAGTGCTAGCTAGAGAATCCAGCAAAGATGTAGCTCTATTTAGAGTTGATGGAATGTCTTATGCAAGACCGTTCGAGTTTGCGCCGGCACGTTCAATTAAGCCCGGTGTTCGAGCCCATATGATCGGACATCCCGATGGAGTTCCGGAAAAGGTGATGAATAGCGGTCGCATCGAAGGTTTTAATCAGGTGATAAAAGATGGCGACACGCCGTATCTCGGCATTAGACACTCAATCGAATCATTCGGTGGGACTTCCGGCGCACCGGTAATTATTGATAGCGGCAAGCTCGTGGGGGCGCACAGTCGAGGAAGACATGGAAGCGCGTTTGGTGAAGCCGTGTCGGCAAGGCATTGGCGAACTATGGTCGATGATTTTACGAGAAAGACCATGGTCAATGGCACTAATAGCTTCAATGGCATTGATGAGTACAGAACTTCGGTTGTGCTTACTCAAAATGCACGAGGAATGCCTAAAACAGAGATTCTCGGCAGAAAGCTATTCACAAGCTAAGTACATGATTATGAATCTGCGATAAAAATGTGCGTTCGACGATGCATCATATAGACTGTTGCCATGGCTAACGCGGAAATTCTATCAATCGGCACAGAGCTTCTTCTTGGTGAAGTTCTGGACACCAACTCGAAGTTCTTTGCCACCGAGCTGGCGAGACTGGGAATTGACTGTTATTACCGGGTCACGGTCGGCGACAACAAAGACCGCATTAAGGCTTCATTGAAGCAAGCATTCGATCGCTCGGATATTGTCTTGACCTCCGGCGGACTTGGACCGACTGCAGATGATCTGACAACCGAATGCATTGCCGAGTTTTTGAAACTGCCGATGGTAATGGATGAGACTCTTCTCAAGGACATCGAGCGGCTATTTGCAGAACGGCATTTGAGCATGCCTGAGACGAACAAGAAACAGGCTATGCGCCCTCAAGGTTCCGGTGTTTTGCATAATCCAAACGGCACTGCACCCGGCATCATGTGGGTCGTGCCGCAGGACGTTCTTGTCAATGCCGGAGTGATTAACCCCGAGCGCAAGCGAGCAATTCTCACTTTTCCCGGAGTGCCGTCCGAATTGGTCAGCATGTGGACTGAGTCAGGAGCGGCTTTTATTGCAGACAATTTTCTCACCGGCGCTATTTTCAGCATTGAGCTTAAACATTATGGAATCGGCGAATCGGCACTGGCAGAGAAGTACAGCGCATTGCTGGATGGAACGTCACCAACAGTGGCGCCGTATGCAGGACAGGGCGAATGCCGATTGAGAGTGGCTGCAAAAGCTAAAACCATGGAAGAAGCTAAGTTTTTAGTCATGCCCGTCGTCGAGCAAATTAGGCGGGAGAGCGGCTCTCTGTGCTATGGACAGGATGAAGACACGCTTGAAGGCGTGGTGGGGCAGCTGCTCGCCGCGCAAAATTTGACAATCTCCGTTGCCGAGTCTTGTACCGGAGGGCTTGTCAGTAAGCGCTTGACGGACATCGGGGGCAGTTCGCAATACATCAAGCTCAACGCCGTCACCTACGCTAATGAAGCCAAACAAGCGCTTCTTGGTGTTTCTCAAGATTTGCTTGACCGTTTTGGAGCCGTCAGCGAGGAATGTGCCAGGGCAATGGCAGAAGGTATCGCAAAATTATCGGGCGCCGACATCGGTTTGAGTATTACCGGAATCGCCGGGCCCACCGGCGGAACGCCTGATAAGCCTGTGGGCACGGTTTATCTGGGATTGTTTGCAAATGGACAGATGGACACGAAATTGCTTACGCTCGGATCGAAGCTAAACCGCCAGGAGATTAGGTTTAGAACCTCCAGCGCCGCACTGAATATGGTGCGATTGCACTTGTTGGCGCGATCTGCCGCCCTTTTAATATAAAGCTATAAAATTCAGTGGTATAAGATTGAGTTTTTCCTCTGAGGGAATAAAGTTTTCGGTGATTCCGCCTCTTCTGACAGGGAGAATGCTGCTGTCTTATGGTAAATAATCCTGGCAACAAACGTGGCGACGAGTGGGTTATCAAAGATAACCTGTTTCATCGCAGGGTTTCCGATGTTCGCAACCAGGTCACTTGGGACTTTGAAAAGACCGAAAAGGCCATGGACCTTTTGCATACAGGGACAAAGATCGGCGGATATCATGAGCAGGAAATCAAACCTCTGACCGAGGAAGAGATTGAGGCTCTGGCGTTTTTCGATGCGCAGACTCCGTGTCTGAAGTTTCAGTACATGCTGCGTATGTTGCGCCGTGAACTCAAGCGCGGCAAACGTTTTAACCGCCCGATTGCTGTTTTGGTCGTGGCAGTCGACGGTTTGGCTAATATCGAGCGTCAATACGGACCCTCGGCGGCTGATGCGATGCTTGCGCATATAGGAGAGCGTTTGAATTCCGTTACTCGCAGCGACATCGATCTGGCCGGACGCTATGTCAATGAGCGATTCCTGGTCATCTTGCCGGAAACTCCCGGCAAAGGCGCCAATATTGCCGCAGAAAGATTGCGCAAAGATGTGGAAGCATCCGTATTGCAATGGCAATGGCACAAGCTTCAAGTCACTGTCAGTATTGGTATTGCCCATCGTCCGGGTCATACAGGCGAAGCCGAAGAGCTGATTGTTCAAGCGGATATGGCGTGCGAGTCGGTCGAGCGGACCGGTGGCAACAATATCGCCATTGCGCAGATGACAGAGTTCGTGGGCGCGGAATAGACAGAGAGTCGCTGCTAAGTGCCTCGATGCTGCAAGTAGTTACAAGATAAGCATGGCATCGCCGTAGCTGTAAAAACGGTAGCGCTCCTGGACAGCTTCCCTGTACGCCTGCAAAATCCGCTGGCGCCCGGCGAATGCAGCCACAAGAACGAGCAGGCTCGAGCCGCTCAAATGGAAGTTTGTAATCAGACTGTCGACGATCTTGAATTGATGTCCAGGTTTCACATAAAGGCTTGTGCTGCCGTCAACGACTGGTTTGAGCACTCCGTCCTGGCCGGCTGACTCGAGAGCGCGCAGGCTGGTAGTTCCGACGGCAATCACCCGAGAGCCTCTTTTTTTGGCGGCATTGACCGCGTCTGCGGTTTGCTGCGTTATAGAATATGTCTCCGCCTCGATCGTGTGCTCATCAACCGTTGTAGAAATCGGCTTGAAAGTGCCTGGACCGACATGCAACGTTATTCTGTGCATCTCAACGCCGCGAGTCTTCAATGTCTCGAGCAATTCGGTGGTGAAATGCAAACCGGCTGTGGGAGCGGCTACAGCGCCAGGATGGCGAGCAAAAACAGTCTGATAGCAATCCAGGTCTTTTGCGCGCCGCCCTTTTTCAGCATCGTTTTTTAAATCTTGCGCTTGTTGAATATATGGAGGAAGAGGCGCGTAACCTGCATCTTTGAGTACATCGAAAACGGCAGCTCGATCGCCAAGATCGACAACCAATCTTTTAAATCCATCCGGTCCGACCGTCAAGTCTTTGATAATGAGCGGATAAACTGTGCCGCTGCTGGAATCGAGTTGCAGTTCTTCGCCAATCCTGAGCCGTTTGAGAGATGTCGCCATCGCTTCCCAAATCGCTGCTGATGCGCCTCTCGGTTTGAGCAGCAATAGCTTGATCGTGCCGCCGCTCTTTCTGCGCGCGAAAAGCTTTGCCGGAATTACTTGCGTATCGTTGGCGACAATGACGTCTCCGGGTTTCAAAAAGTCGAGGATATTTTTGAAATGAACATGCTTTAAATCATCAGAGGCGCGATCTACAACAAGCAGGCGTGATGTATCCCGCTCAACAAGCGGCTCCTGCGCGATCAGTTCAGGCGGCAAATCAAACTCGAAATCTTTCAGCTCAAGGGCGGTTTCTTGTTTTTCCATATCTATCTTTTCGACCTTCGCTTATCCGCCTGAACCAGGTATTATCGAGCAATGACCACGCAGCAATCTTTGAAAGAGTCTATAAAGGCTGCCGCAGCCGAACTGGGGTTTCAGCGCACTGTAATCGCATCGCTTGCGCCCATGGAATCCGAGCGGCAGGAGTACGAGCGTTGGCTGGCGCTTGGATACGCTGCCGGTATGGAGTACCTGAAGCGCAATCCACATTTTAGAACATCTCCGCAACTGCTCTATCCGGAGGGGCGCTCGGCAATTGTCGTTTCTGTGAGTTACTACAGTGAGGTTCCGCCGCCGCCAGCTGGCTTCTTCGGCAAAGTGGCGCGCTATGCGGTGGGATTGGATTACCATGCGGTAATCAGAGCTAAGTTGCGAGAACTTAACGAGCGCATCGAAAAAATCGCAGGCAGAAAAGTCCTGGCCAAGGCTTTTACAGACGACGTGTCACTTTTCGAGCAAGGGTTAGCAGCCAGGCATGGATTGGGATTTGCCGGTCGCCATACCTTGATAATCGGTCCTCAAATGATGGGCACTTACAATTTTGTCGCCGAGCTTATTACTGATCTCGAGCTGGATGCTGATGAGCCGTATGAAGGAACGTGCGGAAAGTGTTTTCGCTGCGGTGAGGGCTGTCCTACAGATGCCATCGAATATGGTGTCGGTGTAAATTCGAACAAATGCATTTCTTACTTGACTATCGAAAATAAAGGTGGAATTCCGTTGGGGCTAAGAAAACAGCTTGGACGCTGGGTTTTCGGATGTGATGTCTGCCAGGATGTCTGCCCCTACAATGGACGACCGAACGCGGCACCATGGGAAGAATTTTCACCTGACAAAGGAACAGGTCATTACCTGGATCTTTTTTCGATTCTAGATCTGGAATCGGAAACAGCTTTTCGGGAGCGCTTTGCGCACACGCCATTGCGCCGTCCAAAGCTGCGCGGTTTGTCGCGAAATAGCCTGACTGTAATCGGCAATATTTTGGCGGACGAGTCGAGAGCGCTTCAATGTACTCTCTCGGAGGAAGAACTTTCCGGCGCCGCGGCAAGGCTCGTTGAATACATCGAAACCGAGCCAGAGCCAATGCTAAGAGAGCATGCATACTGGGCACTCGCTCAATTTGATTGTGCAGAAACGCACAGCCGTTTAAAGAGTTTGATCGTGCGGGAGAAAGACTCTGAAATATCGAAACTGACAGAAGAGTATCTTTCAGCTAATACGCTGCGTTGAGTCGACGGAATAATCGCGGTCCTTCCATTTGACCTGTTTGCCGGTCAGGAAGCAAGAGGCTGAATTGATATATAGCGCACTAACGGAAATCGCACCCAACGGCAAAAGAAAGAAGTAGAGCAAGAGAGGCTCGAGCCCCTTGTAAAACGCCGTACTGCGCGCATACCAGTAGATTAAGCTGATGAATTGAGTGCCAATCAGTAACCAAACCGCAGGCATTTGGATTGTATTCGAAAACAGTTGCGGTGCAAAAGTCGCAGTTGCCAAAGTGAGGAAAGGGGCTACGAACCACAGATTGAGAAGGACTATGATGCCGATCAGACCGACAATATTGCAGTTGATGATGGCATAGGCGTTTTTCGTCCACCCGCTCCACACTTCTGGAAAATTGCTGTACATGCGAACAGTGTAAAGTGGTCGTCCGTCGCAAGCTGTGACAGAGAAGCCTTTCTCCTTTGTGACGCGTCCTATGGAAATATCATCCAGAATTTGATCTTTGACCGATTCGTGCCCGCCGATGGCATCGTATGTGGTGCGCCTAACCATTATGTATTGGCCGTAAGCGTACGCGCGAGAACTCTTAGGATCGTTGATGCTGTTAGACGGATCGCCAATCAAGAATGAGCCGAGTAGGGTGGGCATTACTATTCGTTCTGAGAAACTATATAGCTCCTGCACGGGCATGAACGAAATCATGTCTACCTTGTAATTGATCGCAGCCCCTACCGCGTCGCGCAACGAATTGGGATGATGGTATGTGTCGGCATCCGAGAACACCAGCCATTCGCCCTTTGCTTGTGGCGTTCCATGATCTAGCGCATTGCACTTTCCAAGCCAGCCTGGTCTGCTCTCGCGTCCCTGTATGACTTTGAAATTTGCATGGCGGGCGGCAATGTCGGCAATAATCCGACCGGATGCATCGGTGGAATTGTCATCGATGACAACAATTTCGAAGTTCGGATAGTCCTGTTTGGCAAGAGATTCCAAACAGCGCGCTATCTTAGTTTCTTCATTGCGGACCGGCACGATTACGCTTATCGAAGGAAGCTGATCGTTGGCAATTGTGCAGCTCGAGACTTTGCGAAACGTCGCGAAAAATGAATGCATTAGACTAGCCAGCGCTACGAGTGCGATTGTGCTCAGAACAAGGATGGCAGTGAGAAACATGATATGAGCTTCGTTCGCTAGAATGCTTCGGCGAGTTCGATCATACACGAGTATTCTGACTTGCATAAACTTGATTGGCTGCTATGCAGTGTGCGACCCGTTAACGTTTTTGTTACTCCTTTCTGCGACGTTTACCCTGTTAGCGACATCTGTCAGCGGAAGAGGGAGAGAGCGAATGTCAGATATCAATTCCGAATGTTTTGTGCGCTGCACCAATGACGTGGCGGAAGCGGCCGCGCGCAGCCTTTATGACGACATTGAATTAATGTACGGTGGTCTTGGGAAGCCTGAACCAAGTCTTGCCAAGGAGATTTTAGCGGACGTGTCTATTGCACTTGAACCATCATTTCCTTCAATGGACGGTCTTGTAAGCGACTTTCAATCCATCAATGCGCTGCAGTTGAAAAAGCAACAACAGGCTCGAAATTGCCAGTCAATTGATCCTGCGCCGTAAGGTCCGGGGTGATTCAAGTGAGAAAGCACAGGTACCGAATCTACATTCCGGCGGTCAGTCCGCCATCAATCGGGATAGTCGCGCCTGAGACATATCGCGCATCATCCGAGCAAAGGAAAAGTACGACCGATGCTACTTCTTCGGGCATACCGACTCGCATCATCGGAATATTTGCTTTGACAAACGCATCGAGGACTTCTTCGCCGGATTTGCCTTTGCGTGCCCCCACCTCTTTGTTGAAACGCTCACAAAGAGGAGTCTTTATGCAGCCAGGGCAAATGCAATTGCAGCGCACGCCTGCATGTCCATAATCCAGGGCAATGGATTTCGTCAGGTGAATAATTCCAGCTTTAGAGGTGCTATATGCAGCATTCAAGCGAATGCCGCGCAAGCCGGCATCGGACGCGTTATTGATGATGACACCGAATCCGGTGCGGACCATATGCTCGGCGGCCTGGCGCGCCACCATGAATGTTCCCTTCAAGTTCGTGTCGACTACTTCGTCCCACTGGGCATCAGTCGTTTCTAAAAGTGGCGCCACATACTCGCAACCGGCGTTGTTAAAAACGAAATCCAGACCGCCCAATTTTTTGATCGTTTCTTTGATGCTGTTGTCGACCACCTCGGAAGACGAAATGTTGCCCTCGATGACCAGACACTTGCCACCCAGCTTTTCGATGGCGTCTGCAGTTCCATCAGCGCCTTGAGCATCGATGTCTACTATTGTGACTGCAGCACCCTCGGCGGCGAATGCTATTGCAGTAGCTCTACCGATGCCTGAGCCACCACCCGTGATGTATGCTGTTTTTCCTGTAAATCTCACTTCGAGCCCGCTTTCGGTCTGAGGCTTTATTCTTCGCCTTCTTTGCCCTGTTTGCTGACCATCTCGGTCAGGGACTCGATTATTACTTGATCGCTTCTATGCTGCCAGTCCAGGGCTTTCATCAAATCTTCGCGCGACATGATGCCCTTTGCCAGAACCAATTCGCCAAAAGGCATGCCTGACTTTTCTTGCTCTTTGATCAGATCTTCAAGTTGCGTCAGGGTGATTTTGCCGTGCTTGAGAAGAATTTCTCCGAGCTTTTCCGGGCGGGTCAAGATGTCCCACTTTTGCTCGTCGTTCAGATCTTCGGGTGATTGCCCTGGTTGGTTTTCCTGGGGGTCCATGTGCATTCCTTGAAATTTCGATTTTTGCGGGCAGGGACACCAATAACGGACTGACGATTCTGAGATTTTAGCAGAGCCTCAGCTCGATAAATGTCAGCAGGTCGAAAGACTAGGCAGCTTTCGGTTTTGGCTTCGCATTCATCGTGCCTTTCCATTCACGCCACATTACAAGCAAGCAGCTGGCGTTGAAAATTGAAGAATAGGTGCCGGAGATGATGCCCAAGAGCATCGCCAGCACGAAGTCTCTGGTCGTGACGCCGCCCAGGAAATAAAGGGCAGTCAGTGTAATGACGACAGTCAAAGATGTGTAGATTGACCGAGCCAGTGTCTGATTGACGCTGTCATTGGCAATGTGTCCGAAATTCTTCTTGTACTCATTACCGTTGCCGTCGACTGCTTTGCTGCCGACGTATTTGACGTTTTCCCTGACTCTGTCGAATACAACGATTGTGTCGTGTACGGAGAAACCGATAACGGTCAGCACTGCCGAGATGAATAGGCTGTCGACTTCCGTACCCATGACCAGCCCGAGAATGGCAAAAATGCCGCATAAAGCGACGACGTCGTGGACGAGGGCGCTGATTGCGCAAATGGCGTAGTCGAATTGGAATCGATAGGAGATATAGCCGACCATCATAAGGAAGGTGATGACCAGTGCGAGTAGACCGCTGGAGAGCAGTTCCGGACCAACGGTTGCGCTTACTTTGTCGACTGAGAGTACTTTGAATTCTCCAAGTTTGCTCTTCAAGTCTTCATCGAGTTTGTGTTTTTGCGTTTCATCGTCAATCGCTTTGGTGCGCATGACAATTACTTCTTTGCCTGAGATAAATGCTTGCTGAACTTGTGATCCTTCGAAGCCGCTTTCGGCAAGCACTTCTCTGACAGTGTCCAGCGCTGCCGGTTTCTCAAACTGATATTGCAGAATAGAGCCGCCGGTGAAGTCGATGCCGGGCTTCAGCGGTGAGTTGAATTTCGTCATGCAGATGATCATGGCCACGATGCCGGGCACGAGAATAACTCCGGAGACGCCCAGCCAGATCCATCTGTATTTGACCAGGTCTATCTTTATGCCTTTCACTACGCCTCCTTCTTAGCTTCTTCTTTGAAAATCTGCGGCTTCTTGATCTCTGCGCCTTTCTTGTCGTATTTGTGACCGAACATGCCGAGGCTTTTTGGTATCAAGTGAAGCATTGATCTTGTTGCGGTGATTGCCGTGAACATAGATACAGCCACACCGATTGCCAGTGTGACGGCGAATCCTTTAACAATGGATGTTCCGAAAAGCATCAGCACTCCGCAGGCGATCATACTGTTGACGTTGCTGTCGAAGATTGATGAAAACGCTCTGCCGAAGCCGTTCTCAATTGCCATCCACAAACCTTTGCCGTTGTTCAATTCTTCTTTGGTTCGCTCGAAAATAAGAATGTTGGCATCGACCGCCATCCCTACTGAAAGGATGAAACCGGCTATACCAGCCAGTGTCAACGTGACGGGAACAGCCTTAAAAATGGCCAGGGTGGTAATCGTATAAAGGATCAATGCAACGTCGGCAATAACTCCGGGCAGTCCGTAAATAAGGATCATGAAGACCATGACCGCGGCAATACCGACTCCACCTGCCATAAGACTCTTTTGAATGGAGTCTTGACCGAGCGTGGCGCCGACCGTTCTTTCTTCCAAAATTTTGACCGGCACCGGCAGCGCGCCGGCATTCAACTTGACCGCAAGGTCAATTGCTTGATCGCGGCTGAAATTCCCTGTGATTTCACCGGTTCCACCCAAAATGGGCTCGCGTACATTGACGCCGCGATACTCCATAAGTGAAACGGGGCGTCCGTCCGCACCTCGATCGGTGGGCTCGCCGTCCAGGAAAATACCGATTTGTTTTCCGACCAGGCGCGATGTCATTTCGCCGAATTTTTTTGCGCCGTCCGGTTTGAACTCAAAGGAAACGCGCCACAATCCGCCTGAGACCATAGGCGATCCCTGAGCATGTTTGAAGTGCGCGCCGGTCAAGCCTGTTTCTTTCCAAACCGGGCCGCCGTTGGGGCCGATCTGGGGACTGCCCGACTCGTCATAGACCATCTCTTTAAATTCGAGAAGAGCTGTCGTGCCGATGCGATCTTTTGCTTGCTGCGGATCTTTGATACCGGGCATCTCGACAATCAATCTATCTTTGCCCGAGCGTTGAACGATTGTTTCTGAAACACCAAGGCTGTTGATGCGGTTGTTGATGACGGTTTCGACACCATTCATCACTTGCGGCGTAATCTCAGGGACCAGTTTGCTGGGTAAAGCCTGCAACAAAAGTTGGCTGCCGCCGCGCAAGTCGAGACCGAGTTTTAATGTGGTGAACAAAACGCGACCATTGAATTTCTCGATGATTTGCATGTTGTTTGCCATTTGCGCATTGTCCATGGTGCGCTTATACAAATCTTCTTTTTCGTACTCATTCATCTTGTCGTAGCCGGGAGTGGCTTCGACGCGCTTGTTCACTTCCATCTTCAGTTCGTCGGGTGACATTGCAGACAATTTCTGCCAGTCGGCAACGACCGATTCCGGTTCTAATTGAAAGAGAGTAGTCAGCGACCAGATCAAAACACCGATGATGGCGATTGGCTTCCAGTCTTTTATAAATGAGCCGGAGCTAACTTGCGGCTTCGACGGAGATAGCATCGATTGAGACTTTCCTTACTTGCGACCGGCAAATTATAAGGTGTCCAGGGCGTAGTTTCCCTCAGACTGTCTTATGTCTAAAGTTCCGTTTTGCTTTAAAAACGCTGCCGGAGCCAATAAGGTTATCAAGCTTAGACTGAGCAAACCCGGTCGCCGCCACGTTGCATGGCCATTTCCAGCGCTTGAATAGAGCGAGCAACCAGCTCGTCGTGCTCGCGAGCATGGGCAGGAAATGCGGCCAGACCTACTGAAGCAGTCACTTTCAAGTTGTGCCAGTTATGGGTGATCGCTTGCGAGCCGATGCGCTGGCGGATGCGTTCCGCCACGATTTGAGCGCCTGAGGAATTGGTTTCCGGAAAGATAATCGCGAATTCTTCAGCGCTGTATCGCGCCGGAATATCAACGTCTCTGACGGCTCCCTGCAACACCGTGCCGATTACTTTCAGCACTGCATCAGAGGTGAGAGCGCCGTACTGTCTGGAGATGTCCTTAAAGTTATCTACTGTGACCATGCAAAGAGCGACCGGGCGTTTGTAACGTTTGGCGCGTTTCAGTTCTTCCTTAATCTCTTTGAGGAATGTTCTGGAGTTGTAAAGCTCGGTCAGCGTATCGAGTAGCGCTAGACGCTCGATTTCGTCGCCCTTGACCATGTTCATCTTATTTTCGGTGGCAGTCAAAAGCGAGCGCTGCTCCAACTCTTTGACGCGCTCTAATACCTGGCTGTCCATGTAGGTGCGATTGCCAAGTTGCTTGAGACGGTTAGGATTGTCGAGAACTCGGCAAAACATGCAGGTTCTGCCGCTGCAAATGTGATCCTGGCGTCGTTCCATGTTGTTCGAACTTCCTGAATAAGGCGCTTGGCTATTGGTTTTATATAGCGTTTTTATAGCTGTTAGAGGCTACTTGCCCGCTGGGTGTTTTGGCAAAACCCGAACTCCCGACCTAAAGTATAGACTAAAACTTTTGCATATTCCGGCCCCATCAGGTGCGACGATTCAGCCTGCCTTCCGATACAACGAACTGACCGTCTACAAGCAAATCCTTCAACCGCGCGCCGCCGGAAAGCAACAGGTTGTACGGGCAGAGAGACTCGCGTTCCGGCTCGCTGAGCGGAGCGGGAGGCAGTGCAAAGACCGCTATGTCGGCGCGTTTGCCGGCTTGCAAACTGCCGATCAGATGATCCATTTTGAGAGCGCGAGCCGCTTCGATTGTCATTGATTCAACGAATTTTCGTGCGCTTATATTGGCTCCTTCTTCCAGTTTATGTGCGTTGAGAGCGAATTGACACTCGGCGATCATGCTCAGATCATCAGTCGAAGCCAGGCTATCTGTGCCCATTGCGAAGTGCAAGCCCTTGTCGATCATTTTGGCAAGCGGTGCCAATCCGTTGCCCAGGCGCGCGTTGCTGCGTGGGCAATGGGCCATCTTCACGCCGTTGTCCACTAGAATATCCACGTCTTCGTCGTCTACATGCACTAAATGTGCCGCAATAAGGCTGTCGTTGAGTAGACCGTAATTTTTCAAATGCTTGACTGGACTGAGCCCGCGACCGGCCCAGAGCGGTTTCAACTTCTGCGAATCTTCACTCTCCCGCATCGAGAAAGCCAGAAATTTGTTGACTTCCTCACTGCCCTTGGACAGCCACTGGCACTCTAATTGAGATTCGGAAACATGCGCCAATACAGGCAAATTGAATTTCTTTGCCCAGGCTGCCGCCTTCACCCAGAGCGAAGGACACACTGTATACGGTGCGTGCGGTGAGACCGTCAGTGTGATCAACTGACTGTTCAAAGCCTTTTTGAGATCCTGATCATCCAGCTCGTTGAGCGTTTCGAAGCGCTCCAACCACATATTCCAAAGGGTGTCCGCCATGGCATCGGACAAACCGAAAAGTTCAAGGCCGACTACGCCTCTGAGTCCGACATGTGCAAGAGCTCTGGCAGCCTGTCCGGAATAGGACGAATCGACGATCGTGCTGGTGCCGGTGAATGCAGCCAGGCGCGCACCGTAGAGTGCAGACTGAAACCAGCGCTCTTCTTCCCACTGCCTCGAGCGCGTTACGAGCCCTTCAATCCACTGGAAAAACGGCAGGTCGGTGGCGAATGCGCGCAGCGCCGAATAGTCCAGGTGCGTATGCAGATTGATTAAGCCGGGCATAATCACAGCTTCTTTGTAGTCTTCTGCGCGCAAGATGCTTTGTGATTTGTAGATGTTGTTGAACTGCGAGCGTGTAAAGACGCCCTCGATTACTCCCTCGTCTACGACTACGACGGCATCATGAACCGGCTCTCCCACAACAGGAATCGCCCATCGTGCCGCCAGGCAGAGTTTCTCACCCATGTTTGGTCTTTCTCACTTGCTCCTGAAAACATGGCAGGAGCCCTACTTCTTGTTGTAATATTATCGTCTTGGGAGTCTGCATCGCACAGCCTTGCGCTGCAAGACATAGTTTTGCGCTGTCCAGGCGCAAATTCTCTCCGGGTGAAATCGCGTGAAAATCAGTTATGACGAATTAAAAGTATTGCCGTACGGGCGTCTTGAATTTTCTTTCAATGAAACTTTGGACGGTCTGGATGCGGTAAAACCGGTCGTAGGTGATTTGACGGCAGGCCTATCGGCTGCCGGCATGAGACTTTTCGGCACAGTTAAAACGCTACTAAAGCTCTCCTGCCACCGCTGCTTGCGTCCATATTTCCAAGCGCTGAGCGTCGACATAGATGAGCGCTTTGTAAACATGGTCGAATATGCCGACTATGCCGGAGCCGAAACCAAAGAGCGGGAGCTGCGCAACGACGACTTTTTTGAGTACTTGCCAGAAGATGGCTTCCTTGACATCAGCGACGTTGTATATCAAGCTGTTACATTGGCCACCCCGACATATTGCTCATGCGGCGATGAGTGTCCGGGGGTTCCTCTCAAGGAATCTCAGAAAGAAGCTCGCGCCGGTGCGGGTTCTGGGGTTTCGGGCGAGGTTTCGAAAGGATCAGGGGCGCCTTCTTCCAGCGCCGATTTGGAAAGATTAGACGAAAATTCAATTGATCCACGATGGAAGAACTTAAAGACTCTATTTCAAAAGGGTAATTCCAGCGAAGAGTCGTAGATAATATTCAACCCGCCTAGGCATGGAGGTCACATAGGGCTATGGCACAGCCAAAGAAGAAAACGTCTCACCAGAAGCAGCATCAAAGAAGGGCTCACTGGAAGGCAGAAGAAATCAATATCGCCAAATGCAGCAACTGCAGCTCGCCCGCGCGCTCGCACCAAATCTGCATCGTCTGTGGATATTATGGCGGCCGCCCTGCGCGCCGTCGTGACAACGTAGTCACCGAGTAAGTTTGAGACGAGATTTGGCACGGTTTACTGGGAGTCGCAAATGATTCGCATTGCAGTGGACGCCATGGGTGGGGATCATGCCCCTCGCGAGGTTGTCCACGGTTCTGTAATTGCAGCGCGCGAATACGGTGTCGCCATACAACTGGTCGGACCGCCTGACGCGATTGAAAAAGAACTGACCCGCCACGACCATTCCGGGCTCGACATTTCTATTGTCGCCGCTTCAGAAGTCGTGGCAATGGATGAAAAGCCCGGTCGAGCCATTGTCAAAAAGAAAGATTCTTCCATCGTGGTCGCTACTAAGCTCGTCTCGGACGGTAAGTCTGACGGACTGGTTGCTGCAGGCTCCACGGGCGCAGCTGCTGTTGCTGCTCAGTTGGGACTGGGGCGCATCGCCAATGTCGACCGTTCTGCCATTTGTTGCACCATGCCCGCAACAACCGGCAAATGCTTGCTTGTCGATGTCGGCGCCAATGTAGATTGCACACCTTATCAATTGATGCAATTCGCCGTCATGGGCTCGATTGTCTCGGCTGGATTATTCGGCAAGAAGAATCCCACAGTCGGTCTTCTCAATATCGGCACTGAAGAGACCAAAGGCAACGAGCTCGTTCAAGATGCACTCAAACTCTTGAAACAGCAGTCCAATATCAATTTCATTGGTTTTGTCGAAGGTCGTGACTTCCCGCTCGGTAAAGTCGATGTGACGGTGACCGACGGATTTACCGGTAACATCGCTTTGAAAACTGCCGAAGGCATCGCCAATATGTGCAAGATCATGTTGCAGCAAGAACTGCTCAGATCAACACGTACAAAGCTGGGTGCTGTCGTCATTAAGCCGGCACTTGAAGGCTTGAAGAATCGAGTCGATCACAATGTTTTCGGCGGAGCGCTTCTGGTTGGGGTTAAAGGTGTGTGTGTCATCGCCCATGGTGGCTCGAAACATACGGCAATTAAGAATGCCATCCGCGTGGCAAAAGACATGGTGGCAGCCGATATCGTCAAGAAGATCGAGAACAGCTTCAGTATGACTGCCGCTGGGAGCAAGTCTTGAAGTTCGCTCATGGGGCTCGCCTGATTGGTGTCGGCGCCGGACTACCGCAAGTGGTGGTTACGAACTTTGATCTGGAAAAACTCGTCGATACCTCCGATGAGTGGATCAAGACGCGCACAGGCATCTCGGAAAGGCGCATTGCCTCGGACGAAGAGACGACGAGCCAGCTGGCAATTGCCGCCGCAAAAGATGCGATTGGTTTTTCCGGAATCAACCCGGAAGACATCGAGCTGATTGTTGTGGCAACTTCCACTCCGGATAATCTATATCCATCAACCGCGTGTATGGTGCAAGGTGCCATCGGCGCCAAGCGTGCTGCGGCCTTCGATATGGAAGCCGCTTGCACTGGCATTGTCTATGCGCTTGCAGTAGCGCAGCAATTCATCGGCTCCGGTACTTTTAAATGCGCGCTTGTCATCGGCGTCGACATTCACTCGCGTTTTCTCAATTGGTCGGACAGAAACACTTGCATCCTTTTCGGCGACGGTGCCGGTGCCTATATTCTGCAGGCGACCGACGAGAATGAAATGCTAGGGACATACTTGCGCGCAGACGGGACCGGCGGGCATTTGCTGCACATTCCCAATACCGGCTCTGCCTATCCGCATGCCGGCGTGAGACCTCCTCAAGCAACTCATGGTTTTTTGGAGATGAACGGACGGGCGATCTATGAATTTGCAGTCAACGCAGTACCTGAAGCTGTGCGCGCCGCTTGCGCCCAGGCAGGCGTCGGTGTTGAAGATGTCGATTTCCTGATCCCGCACCAGGCCAATATGCGCATTATCAAATCGGCTGCAGAACGCCTGGGCATGCCGCCGGAAAAAATCGTCAGTAATGTCGGCGAGATGGGCAATACATCTGCTGCTTCAATTCCTTTGGCAATGTGGCAAGCGATCCGTCGCGGGCAGATCAAAGAAGGCTCCACTTGCGCCTTGGTCGGCTTCGGCGGCGGCTTGACCTGGGGGGCAGCCATAGTCAAATGGACTGCTGTTGATC
Source organism: Cyanobacteria bacterium PR.3.49 (assembly GCA_013997645.1). Taxonomy (GTDB): domain Bacteria; phylum Cyanobacteriota; class Vampirovibrionia; order Obscuribacterales; family Obscuribacteraceae; genus QKMZ01. Next base: position 4,170 of record PNKB01000022.1, on the reverse strand, counting down.
AGCGGCAACCTGCTGCTGATGAGAAATCGATTAGAAAAGATGTTTCAGTTGAGCAGATGAGTTGAAGGAGAAAGTAAATGAGCAAGCTGGCATGCATCTTCCCCGGACAGGGCTCCCAGACCGTGGGCATGGGAAAGGATCTGGCTGAGAAGTTTCCTGATGCGAAAAAACTGTTTGCCGAAATTGACGATATTGCCGGACGCTCGCTAAGTCAGCTTTGTTTTGAAGGTCCTGATACCGAGCTGAAGAGGACTGTAAATACTCAACCGACTATTCTTGCGGTATCGATGGTGGCATGGCGCTGTTATGAATTGCAGGGTGGACCGAAACCTGCATACGTTGCCGGTCACAGCCTGGGAGAATTCAGCGCGCTTTATGCCGCCGGTGCATTTGATATGCAGTCAGCCGTGAAGTTGGTAGACAAACGTTCTCAATTGATGGAAGCCTGCCCGAAGGGCGCTATGTCGGCCGTAATCGGCATGGCTGCTGACAAATTGGAAGGCATCTGCAAAGAAGTTTCGGACACGCTTGGTGCTCCTAAAGTTGTAATCGTTGCCAACTTCAATACTAAAGAACAACTCGTTATATCTGGCGATCCTGATGCCGTTGCTGAAGCCGGCACGCGCGCAAAAGCAGGCGGCGCCAAAGTAATTCCTTTGCCGGTCGGAGGTGCGTTTCACTCACCCTTGATGAAGTCTGCCGCCGATGAATTCGAAGCGTTAGTGAAAACGATCGATGTCAAAGACGCAGCTTTTCCTGTTGTTCAAAACGTTGATGCCAAGCCGGAAACACAAGGTTCTGCCTTAAAAGAAAAACTGTCTCGTCAGATGCCCAGCTCAGTGCGCTGGTGCGAAACAATCGAGTACATGCTCTCACAAGGCGTAGACACATTCGTAGAAATCGGACCGGGCAAAGCACTTTCCGGCATGGTCAAGAAAATCGACCGCGCTGCCAATGTGTTCAACATCTCCGATGCGCAAACGTTGGAAGAAACGCTTGCCGCACTGAAGCAGACAGCAAGGGTTTAAGCTGTCAGAAGATAGGCTTATCTAGCCATGATTTTCTCTTCGGCGGTTTTCGCTTCGACGAGAACTTCTTCGACTGTTTTGCGCATGACCATGGTGCGTTTAGCAAGCTCATGGAAAAACTCTTTGTGGGGAACACACACCTCTGGTGGTATCGTTCCGCGCTCCATGATTGTTCCTGCCAAAAGCATGTCGGCCACGATTGCAGGCGGAACGCCGGTATCGAGCGCGCCGCATGAAAGACCCCACTTCTTGTGGGCAAGAACGGTGGTTTCTAACGTGACATTGACCGGCTGACCGTTGCGTTTTCCTTTTACTTCTACGCGTACAACTTCGGCATCATCAGGAGTTTGATTTGATGATGGAAAACGTTCGATCAGGTGGGCAAGAACTTTGCGCGGCGTGAATTTTCCTTCTGCAGTTTCAATTTTCTCGTTGTCGCCTAAGCCGAGATCAACCAGCAGTTTTAGGCGATCGTGAAACTCAGTCGGCAAGCCGAGTCTGAAGGTGACATCCGTGCAGCCTTTGTGTTCGTATGTTTTGGGAAGCGTGAGAACTTCGGAGTGCAACGTGAGAATCGCTTTGCATGCACCTACCGGCTCCGGCAATTGAACAAGCTTTTCGCCCGACATTGGTGGTTTGGCGCGGTATTCGCCGTCTTCGAAAACCATCGGCTCTTTGGTGTATTCATCGAGAATGGTGTCGATCGCGTATGGCGGCTGCAGCGGATGATCGGTAGTGACAAAGTCGATGCAACCAACAGTGATGTCGATTGATTTGACTTCGTCCAGTTCGCCGGCCCCAGCGGCCGCCATGATATTGGTCATGCCTGGAGCGGCCCCCATTCCCAGGATTGCAGCCAGCCCTTTGGTTCTGAATTCGTCGTTGAGCTCTAATTGCTGTTTGGTGACGTGAAACAAACCGCCCAGATCCATGTAGTGGCAACTGGCAGCCAGAGCCGCTTTCATTACATCCACATTGAAGTAATAAGGCGTTGAGTTGATGACGAGAAACGCATCTTTGAGAACTTCTGCAAGCGACTCCGGATTTTTCAAATCCGTGAAAGCAGCTTCGAGCTTTTTGCTCTTCAGGCTATTTTTGAGCTCTTCGGCTTTTGCTTTGTTGAAATCTGCAATGACGATGGAGTCGTAATTGCTGAATTCAGCCAGGTCACGCACGATCACTTGCCCCATTGCTCCGGCGCCGCCCAGAACCACGATTTTTTTCATGAGCTCACAGATCCTATTTATTAGAACTGACCGCGGCAAAACACTAAACGAACAGCGACAGTCAGGAAGACCGCCTGCTCACGTGCATGCCGGGCAATAAGTGTAGCAAAGTTGTCAGACCGTATCGGTCCGCCTTTCTACTCTATTTATGGATAGGTATTGGTGGGGTGGCTAGAACTTGCCGCCCGATGTGGCAGATCCGGCTCCGTTAGCGGTGTCGTCGCCGTAGGAAGCCATGCCGTTGCGTCCTGGGATATAGGGCGTCAGCTTGGGTCCATTGCCGTTGCCGCTGCGATAACCGCCGCCTCGTTGGAGGACGCTGCCCGGTACATAGTATTGAGCGGCCTGGTGCCCGAGGTCGGAGCGAATTTGGTCGCCCGGCTGGGAGACATTGGCGCCCCATTTGGAAACCGGCACTTGGGCTCCGCCCTTCTTTTCAATACGCTGCGGCGTATAGAAATTGTCGCCCGGTGTCTGGATATTGGCGCCCCACGGTACTTTCGGAAGAAGTGGGTTGGCTTGAGCGCCGCCGACTTGCATACCTTGCGCAGTCTTACTCAAAGTCCCGGAGCCGATATACGTTCCGGAAGGGTCAGACAGACCAATCTGGTTTTGGTTGCAGACGCGAGCTGAACCGTTGGAGTAGTGGAAGTTATAGCTGCTGTTCTGAGCGAACGCAGGAGAAACGATAGCCGCGCAGAAAAGTGCTGCGGCGGCAGTCAGGAGGGATTTTTTCATATTCTTAGTAAGGTCCATTAGGAGCGGGTACCTGGGGTGGAAGATAGGTAGTTCGGCTTCTATGTTTTCGGCTCTGGGCTTGACTCTAGAGGTGGGAGAGTTGGCTCAAAGCGGATAGGAGACTCAACGCAAGTGCGCTAAGCAGGAGGTATGTACCGGCCAAGCGGGCTGTCGACCTGGAGATGGCCGATGCCTTGACTTGAACCTGTGCGTCTTTTGAGGCGCCTCGCGGCTGCCTGGAATGCCTATTCATAAAAAGTCCGCCTAGTAAGTGTTTTGTACGTGCACTATAGATCAGTAAGTGATCTAATAAAAGTTGCTACTTTACAATTTAATGTAACAGATTTAATGTCCGTTTGGCAAGTGGCTTTCCTTTGCCAGGACTGGCTTTCTAAGTTTTTAAGCCGAACCGTTAACGGTTCGGTTTTGGACGTCAAAAGCTCCCGGGCGAAATTTCAAAACGCCTGCTGGGATTGCGTTTTCAGTCTTGATAGTCAGGCTGGAAGAGAAAGTGCCCGCTTATGAGCCTGGTTTTCCAGGGTGTCATCCAGCGACTCCAGGTGAATGTCACCGTATCTGCGGCTCAAAGCCTGCAAAATCAGCATGTCGCAAAATTGAGGGTTTTTCGGCAATAAAGATCCATGCAGGTAGGTACCGTAGATTTTGCCGCTTTGTGCACCTTCGCCGCCATCTTCGCCGTTGTTTCCATTGCCGACTACGACTTTGCCTAATGGCTGCACGTCTTTGCCAAGATATGTTTTACCGCTGTGATTTTCAAAACCCACCAGCGTTGATTCATCCGCTCGCTTGATGAGAACGTTGCCGATCATTCGGCGGTCTCCAGCCACCGTATAGGCATCAATCAGAGAAATGCCTTTCAACTCTTCGCCTTCGTGCGGCTTGTAATAATGCCCGAGAAGCTGATAACCACCGCAAATTGTAAGGAAGGCTGCACCAGTGTCTGCTGCTTGTTTTAAATGCTTGGCGCGCTTGACTAGATCTTGAGCAATGATTTGCTGCTGTTTGTCTTGGCCACCGCCGATGAAGTAGAGGTCAAAATATTCAGGATCAGCTTCTTGATCCAAACCAATCGCGCTGACCGTAACGTCGATGTTTCGCCACTTTGCCCTTTGAGTGAGGGCGATGATATTGCCGCGATCCCCGTAAATGTTGAGGAA
>PNKB01000021.1 GCA_013997645.1 Cyanobacteria bacterium PR.3.49 | reverse complement strand
TTGAATACGTCTTCGATAGGCTTTGCATATACAGCCGAGGCACAGTAGAAATACAAGGTGGCGAGCAGCACCGGAAGTTGCTTGAAAGTTTTCATTTGGCGTATGGCGCCGTATAAGGAACCGCCCCCTCGGGCGGCTTTTCCTCGGGCAATTCTTCCTCTCTCCATTTGCGGATGCCGCCGGCCATGGAAAGAACGTTGGTATATCCCATCTTCTGGATGTTCACTGCAGCCAGTGCAGAGCGATATCCACCCCCGCAATAAAGAACAATCGGCGCGTTGTAATCCGGTATCAATTTCTCGATATCACGCTCGATTATTCCTCGGCTTATATGTTCGGCTCCACGAGCATGACCGGCCAGCCATTCGTGATCTTCTCTCACGTCCACAAAACGAAAGGTCTCCTTTTTATCAAGTTTTTCCAGCACTTCAGCTGTGCTGATTTCCTTCACATGCGATTTAATCTCTGCGACCAGTTTCTCGAAAGCTTCAGTATGCTGCATAAGAGAGGACACCTTAAGCGGGGCTCTAAGCCGACATTTATAACAGCAACGGTGAAAAAGGTCATCAGCGCGTAAAGTCGTGCCATAATAGTCGCTTCGCACGGGCCACAGCCTGTGTGTTGCCACTTGAAATAATGTGGGGTCAAAATGCTCTTTGAAAGAAGCGTCCCGAAGGTAAAGCTGTTCGGTACAGAGATTGCCGAACCTCGCACATTTATTGACTTTCTGGGCTTTGAAACACACGTCAAGCAGATAAGAGACAAGCGCGGAGCCTCAATCTGGCCCGGCTGGTACGACCATGCAGCCTATTACAGCCTCGATTTGGCACCCGAGAAGATGTTCGGACCGGGGGAAGTCGTAACGATTCCGGATTTTGTCAAAGCACCCGATTATGAGTTCGAGGTGGCTTGTTTCGTGGGCAAATCGGCGCTCATCACCGATGAGCAAGAAGCACTGACTTTCTTCAAAGAACATTGCTACTTGACTATCTGCAATGATTGGTCGGCACGCGATGTCCAGAAAAAGGACATGGACGGCCTCGGACCAACCAACAGCAAATTCATCATCGGCAAAAGTTTCGGACCAAAGTTGGTTCCGGCAAAAGACTTAAAAATCGATGAGAATGGCGTGCTTGATGCCGAAATGATCCTCAAAATCAATGGCGTCGAACGCACTCGTTCGAATTACAACAGCCTCTATCACACCCATCCAAGCTCGGGCAAAAAGCAAGCCTGGAGTTTTCCACGTTTGATCGCCTGGCTGGGCATACAGAACATCGCAGTGCATGAAGGCTATGTTCTAGGATCAGGAACGGTCGGCAACGGTTGTATTGCTGAATTCATGGCCAAAACCGATCCGCAAACAGGATTGGAATTAGCGCCCGCCAAATTCGGCTGGCTAAAGGATGGAGACGTCGTCTCCATGGAAGTCTCAGGTCTAGGCACACTGGAAAACAAGGTAAAGGTTGGCAGCAAAGAATATGCGACAATCAAGTAAAACAGCCGTGAAAACAAAATCAAAAGCAAAAAGCATTCAATTCGCATCGGACACTTTCCCCGCCGATCAAATCAACGAACTGATTGCTCATCCGGGCGTGCACGTCACAGGCGGACACTATCAATTTCCGGAAACCGACGGCAATCGTGTCGGCAATCACATGGATGCATTATTCATTCTTGAGCCGCTCACCGAGAATGCCGAATATGTCGGCTGGATTGTTGATGATATGGAACAATGGATTGACGACAATAACATCGGATTCGAAGTCGTTTTCGCACCTGCGCAACCATCTGCGGTGCGCATTGTTCAAGAACTCGTCAAACGGCGCAAGAAGAAAGCAGCATTCTGGCAGTACTTACCGACCGGCTGGTTCGGTGAAAAGCTTGTCGAAGGCAGCATCAATAACGGTGACCGGGTCTTAGTTTTTAACTCCGTGGCTCAGCATGGACGCTGTGTTGGAGAACGTCTGCCGGCATTTGCTGAACAAATGGGGGGCAAACCGGTAGCTGCTGCAGTTTTCGCAAAAGGCACCGGCAATGGTGTCATCGCCGCGGAAGAACGCTGGGGTGAAAGGTTGTACGCGGCTTTGCAAATACCCATCGAGGTCTCCCTGCCTAACTCCTGCTCCAAGTGCACTGAAGGCGGCGCGACGGCAGAGCCATGGACAAAATACGCTCACTCCGGCAGCGAAGAGTAAGCAGTCTGCTGATTTGGTGAGAACAAGATTTTTGTTGCCTTCTTGAGATCTACAACAAAAAGCCGGGACGAACCCGGTTTCATCTAGTACTTTGCATCATGAAGAGATTGCCCTTGGAGGGATTCGGACCCTCAATCCCTGACGGGCAACGCATTTTAAGTGCGTCTCGTATACCAGTTCCGACACAAGGGCATAGGCGATATTCTAAGCCATTCCAGCCAAACTTATCGACTCAGGCTGAAAATCGAGGCCGTTCTATAAACGACGCTGTATTTTTTTGCCCTCTTCAAAAAATCTGACAATCACATCATTAGCGGAAAATTCCTCTTTTGAGACAATGCCGCCATTGGTCTTGGTAAAACTAGTGCTGGTACCATCCCCTGCAGCCCGCCCGGGCCAGGTATGTCCGGCGCCCGGCTTTGTAATGGTGAACGCCTTCACCTTTGCCGTATCTGCCGGTGAGAGGAAATATTCGCGCGCTTGAGCAACAACGCCATCCGCAGCGGCCGGGGCGGTCTTGATTCCGTTTGCTTCTGCGTAGCGCAGTTCTTGCAAACGCGGTGATGATTGCAGAATATTCTTGTGTCCAGCCAAAACCAGATACTTCGAAAGCTTCGGACCGGCTCCACCGGCTAAAGGCACAGTCGGATCGTCTTTCATATTGATAAAAATTCCTCTTACACCAGGTTGCGGCATTAGTTTTGAATCTTTCAACATGGTACTAGCCACGGTGGCAACTCCGTCAATCGATCCCGTCCTCATGGTGGCAGCCACATCATGTGCAAGCAGCCCACCATCAGAGAATCCGACCAAATAATTCCCTTCGACGCGGGCGGTTCGTTGACTTCTATCAACTACTCTGGAGACAAAATCAACATCATTAAAACCACTTTGTTTGTTGAGAAATCCATGATCGAAATTCCAAGACGAGAGCTTTGGAATTGGTTTGCCGAAAATACTTCCAGGAATTGGGATGCCATAAATCTTCGGCGCACTTTCTACCGCTTGTTCAACCGAAACGGTAACCATCTGCCCGGTGGCCTTTGCGGAAAAAGCATCTGCAGTTGCTCCCCATCCATTGATTCCGGACATATTGCCGGCCGGCTTGCCTACCTGTACTCCGTCCAGCAAGTAATACATCGATGTTGATTTGTTGGGGTCGAAGCCCGGCGGCAAATGCACTGTCACAGCCCTCTGGATGCCGCTGTCCGTCATGCCCAATCTAAGGTTTACTCCTGCCGCCGATCGATTGGCAGGTAGCATGCTGATGCCGAATTCAGGCAGCTGGTCGGTTAGCTTTGCGGCGTCTTTAGCCAGAAGTGAGCGACCAACTCTGGCTACCGCCAATCCGCCTGCGCCCAGTGCCACGCCTTCCAATGCCAACTGAGCGGCAGAAGTGTTGCTTATGTGATCGTAAGCAGCATTATAGAGTGCTGCGCCCGCATCCTTAACCGCTCTGATTGGATTTGAAACCGAGGATACTTCTTGCGTTTCCACCATCAAGCGTACCTGTACCTTATGCGACGCGGTCGCAAGAAACTTATGAGCGAGAGTGCCTGAATTCTAAGGTCTCTTGCGTAAATTTACCGTGAGTGGTTGTTTCAACTTAAGGGCAACTTTTGACATTGCCGGGACAAAAGTTGATTGAGTGGTCTAGATACCTGCTAAAACGTGTACGTAGAAATACGAATTGACACCCCTGTTGCTTCTGTGGATACTAATCTCATTACTAGAGATCTAAAATTCAATCCGGCACAAGAGTGCAACGGGCGTCCTGACCCCCTTCTGGAGCTTGCCTTGTGAGTTACCATCAAGGTCAAACCCAACCATCTTCCGACGACACACGCCCTGTTGTAGTCGGTGTCGGCAATGAAAATGCCGAAGGTTCTGCCTTTGCAGATCCTGCAGAATCGTCCGGTCCTGATTTTTACGATTCGATTTTCGGCTCAACACCATACGACAGGCAGACGGTATCCAACAGTGATTTAGCCATGCTGACAAAATGCTGCCTCACCGACAGCACCGGTCAGCCGGTGGATCTGCACGGACGTCCTCTCACAGCCGACCTGGACTTCAAAGGTCAATTCGGATTCGACAGCCAGTTTGGGCAAGGGGTAATCCGCCCGCTGGACCTTGCCGGCGCGTCTGTCGATCAGCTGGCCGGATTGCATAGATCATTCAATGGAGCAAAACTCGCTGATGCCATGGCTTATGCGTTGTCTAAAGTAGAGACGATTTCTCCTGAAGAGCAAAAGTCGCGCATTGCAAATGCCCATCAAGATTGCAATTCGGCTCTGGGCAAGATCCTCAACGGTTCTGCCAATGCGGCGGATCTAGGCGAGCTTTTGGCCACTTACATGAGCTTAAATGGCTTCACTCAAGGCAGTTTTGCACAGGGATATGTCGCCGACGCCATGAACAAAGTGCGAATGGTGCTGGCGGCAGCGGCCGAAAACCGCGCTCATCCGTCCGGTCTGTCTTATGCAGAGGTCTTGCACCGCAAGCTCAACAAAGGGCAAATCCAAGAGCTTGCCCAGCAGCAAACCTTGACCTAGTCCGAATATTACTAACACCTATTTGTTGATAGGCTGAAGCGAGTCCAGAGTTCGCTCTACCTCGGCTGAAGTTTTCGGGTCAAAACTAACATAATATGCAGTCCAGAGCCCGTATAGAAGCCAAAGCGAGCCGACAAACCTGGTGATGTTTTTCTTGGCGTGCACCGGATCGTGAAGGAAGTCGCCCGACCAACTGGACGCCAGAAGCGTAAGCGGATCCGGAGCAAACAGCGTGCCTGTTTTGACCCATGTGATCAATCGAATTGCTACCAGTGAAACAGAAATCCAGGCAAAAATAGACACGAATTGAGGGCTGAGGGAAACCAATTTCAGGTTGAGTGCGCTTTCTTCAGTGATCTGTATTTTAAATGGCTTGAACAGATACAAACCGACCGCTCCGCAAATGATCGAGGAAGCCATAACAGCCACCTGGTTTTCCATCCAGGCAAGGATTAAGTAAAGCACCGAGGCTAGTAACCAACCATAGGCCAGCAGCCATTGTCCGCGTGAAGTGCGCATGCCCGGTTTGGCGGTAAATATCGAAATCGCTCCGCCGATTGTGACTAAAAGCCAAAAGCCGGCGCAAAGTATTACATTCACAGCTGACTTTGCTCTTTCCGATTGATATCGAGCAAGCAGAGAAGCTGATTCTTGGTCCATTCCAAACACTTCATAGTAGTCACTGATGAAGCTCAGATAAGCCCGACTGTGATGAAAATCGTCGATTCTATGGGCAAGGAAATTCATGATTTGCTCTTGCAACAAGTAGACGGGGCCGGCGAAAAGGTTGTAGAGAAAGGAGTCTATGATGCTGTGTTGAACTTCCACCGGCACATTCAAGGTGACAGGGCGTAAAAACGAAGGATCTTTTTGAAAATTCTGTTGCGCCCAAACCCGCAGATACTCAAGTCCCGCAGCATTTTTATCCGAAAATTCGCTTTTCACCAGAACCAGAGCAAGCGTGAATGAATTGGCTACGCGACTGGACATCGGCGCCGCTCCAGTAGCAATCAGTCGAGAGCCGGGCGGCAGTTCCTGGCTTGCAGTCACTAATTCCTGGATCGGTGGATTGGGTCTGTTGAAGTACGACAGCGCGAAAGACAGGCATGTAATGCCTACCACAAGATATATCAGGTATTTCCTACTCAACTTCATTTAGCACCAATTCGATCGCATAAGTTAGTCCGGCTGCGACATCTGGTACTTTAGCGGCTTGCTCGAGCTTTAGCTTTTAAGGTTGCTAATTCAAGACGAAAATAGGTGTGGTCGGAGCTTTGAAAGTTCGCAATTTTGAACATACATACAGTCCACTATTTTAAGTGTCGAGCATACAACAATACAACTGAAATTTAGGCTTGTTGTATTGTTGTATGGTGCACTTGTCTTCCATACGACAATACCTGCAAGGCGTATTCCTGATGATGTATTCTTGAAATTAGTTTTCAGCAACATTACCTGTAGAAGTTAGTCGCTTGGACATCAGTCCTTATGCAATTCTTGGTCTTGATGAGAATGCTCCGCTCTCGGATGCCGAAGCAGCTTTCTCGCGCATGACCGCGTCGCTCAATCAATTGGAAAGCGACGACGAAAATGCCACTTTCGCTAGAAAAGCGCTTGAAAAGCTGGCTGATGCAATCTCACAGATCAAAGATACCGGTTCAAGCGCCGCCACCGGTGGTGGCGAAACCAGCGACGATTTGGACTTCACTCATCCTAGACTTGGGCAAATTTGCGTGGCCTCAGGTCTGATTTCCATGGACCAACTCCTGGAGGCAGTCGAAGAACAGATTGCATCCGGATTACCCTTGGGAGAAGTTCTTCAGGACAAGCAGTTTCTTTCTCCAATCCAATTAGAGGGCTTGCTTCTCGGACAGGAAATGATCGACATCCCCTCTCAATGCACGGACCCCGCTGGTCGCCGGCTGATTGCTCTCGATATCGTCAGCGAAGATATGGTTCTGATTGCACAGATGGAACAGAAGAGTCTTAATCAATCGATAGTTGCGCTGCTCGAGCGTCGTGGATGGATCAATGAGAGATTGACGCACGCCCTTGAAATGGATCGCCAGGACTAGAGACCCGTAATCACCCGTCTTATTCTTGAAAAAACGGCCACAGAACCGTTAAAACGCCTCAGGTCCAAAGGCACACCAGTGCGGTGTTTCCAGCCATCACGAGAATCAATGAAACATAATATACATTATCGGAACCGCCACTACCCGTGGAGGCAACGAATTTGAGCATTCAAAAAGCGGGGCAAGCTAATTAGATTGATTGAAAAAGACTGCTGCCCCTGGTGCGCACTTCGCGCGCCAGAGATTTGCGTCCGGTGGCTTGAAGCAATCCTGCGTAATTGGCCAGCAAGGATGAAAATTGCTGTTTGTTCTTCCGCAGCTCGATACCGCCGGTCGTAATTACTCGTATGTAGAGGCGCTCGGCGAGCTGGTATTTGCCTTGCACGTGATAGAGCATGGCCAGGTTGATTGTGGCAGCGACCACATCACTATGATCTTGCGGATAATTCTTTTCGTAAATGGACAGCAAGCGACGGCTGATCGGCTCGGCCTCTTCATATCTAGCCTGCTGATAAAAAATCCCGGCCAGATTGTTCAGACAGCGAGCCAAATTAGGATGGTCATTGCCAAATGCTCGAAGCGAAATGTCGACGGCTTGCTTGGCGAAAGATTCAGCCTGATCAAAGCGCTGCAAAGACACATAGAGATTGGAGAGATTTTCCACACTGACGAGAAGTCTTGGGTCATGTGGATGGAAGCCTTTCGCCTCAGCCAGCGAAGCAAGCCACATGAACTCGGCCTGAGAGAGATTTCCCTGCTCTTGCGCTTTCATTGCTTGTTGTCGATAGTGGCTCCAATCGCGATTATGCACGACAAGGACCTTGCCGGTATCGGTATCAACTTCGCGTAAAGGCGCAAATTGACCTGAATTGGAATGCATGATTCTGCGTACCAGACGTCCAAAATCTTCTTTTGACGCTGGATTTGCTGATGTATCCGAATAGGCTGCCCAAGAAGTGGAGCTGCTTGTGTCGTACATTAGAACCGCCAATAGCGCCTGCCAGAGCAAGCTTAGTAAGGGTATGGAGAGGAGGGGAAGGGTGGGTTTCCAAGTTGTCATGCCAGCATATGGGAAGTTTGTGGAAAAGTTGTGGAATTGAAAATTCAGCAAACATCCCCATCGTATTGTTGTATTACGCACCTGTCGCATTTTTGATAATACATCTCGTTGTATTGTCGACGAGTCTTATACTTTACAATACTAATTCTTGTCTTGTTTAATCTTAAGCGGGAATGTTTTCAGATTGATAAAAGCGTTCAGATAAAACAGCGTCTGATATAAATGCGACATATCTGTTTGGACTCATCAAGGCTTATTGAGGAATCTATGGCCCAGTCAAAAAACCTCAAATTCAGACCCTGCTTGTCGCCAACTGGAAACACACTCATAATTTGCGTCCCCAAAAGTCAGTCAATCGCCGAATTGGACTGAAATCTACTTCTGCTGCGCCGTTCACTCAATTTCGGCAATTCGCGATTGATACTATATTCGGTGCCACGCCAAGAAATAACTCTCTTCCTGGCGGAAGAAGAAGACAGACTTTTTATCACTTCCAATTTTGAGATTAACAGCGGCGAGAGACCGATAAGAAACCAAGCGAGAACCGCTTTGATTGAAAACTACTATTACTCTTCTCATATATGAATGTTAGAGGTTAATCCTATTGGGGAAAGTGAATAGTGCAACAGCAGGTGCTTTTTGGCTCAACTAGTGCTGTTCAAATGCTCTATGCGTTAGTAACGCATAGTTTGAACCCTTGTTTGACGATCCGTTGTGAGTCTTTTTCAAAACCAGATGGGAAACCCCAAAAACGATTCGGGCGAAAAGAATAATTCATCCAACAGTGGCTCTTCCAAAAACTCCGGAGCCACTAGCAGCGCGCAGTCAAAAGAAAATCTCGCCAAATTACCGCCGGCCGGCTTCATTTACTCGGATGACGAACATCTGATGGACGAATTGTCGATGGGGTGGGGTCTCACCGCCAACGACGAGCAGGACGAGCTGGACGCGATCATCAACAAAACGGTCGACATGAGCAAGGTCAGCAATACAAAGCTGAAAGCTCTGTCTGAACCGCCTAAAAGTGGAGTTGAGCGCATTGAGCGGGTGCGGGCAGAAAGGGCCAGCCGTGAGATTCCTCAACCCGCTGAATTAAAGGCCGAAGAAGAAAAATCAGATCGTGAAGCCGCGCTCAAACGCGCTAAACAAGCTGCTGCAGAGCGTGAGGAAGCCGAAAGAGCCGCCGCGCAGCGAGAAAGAGCCGAGCGTGAGCTGGCAGAACGCCAGGAGGCCGAAAGGCAAGCAGCCCTTGAAGAAAGAGCAAAGGAAGAAGCTGAAGCCCGAGAAATTGCTGAAAAAGAAAGCCGCGAACGCCAAGAACAAGAGGAAGCTGAACGAGCCAGAGTAGAACTCGAAAAACAGGAGCTTGCAGAAAAGCGAGAAGCAGAAAAACAGGCAAAAGCTAAAGCGGAGCGCGACGCTGCAGAGCGTGAAGAAGCGGAGCGGGAGATTGCAGAACGCGAACGCCTCCAGAAAGAAGCAGCCGCAAAGTTGCGCGCGAGGCAGGAAGAGGCAAAACGCGAAGCCGAAGAAGCTGCGCAGCAAGAGAGGGCTGAACGGGAGCGTCTCGAGCAAGAACGTCTTGAGCAAGTGCGAGTTGAGAAAGAAAAAGAGCTCTCAGAAAGCGAGCGCTCGGAAAAGGACCCTGCCGCAAAGTCTGTAGCGGCCAAAGCAGGTTCTCTTTTCGGCAACGTTCTATCCAAAAATCAGATCAAAGTTCAAAAGATTGGCCCGAAGGGCGACGAACGTAAAAAAAATACAGAGCCAACAGACAAGGAAACTGAATCTAAGTCCGAAGAATCAAAATCGAAAATAAATGAGTCGGCTGATCCTAAAAAACCATCAGCAGAGCAAACAAACACCGCCAGGACAGCAAAATTGTCACGCACGCCAGAAGAAGAACTGGCGGCCTTGCTTGCTGAGGACAGCGATGAGACCGGCGCGACAGAAGAATCTTCCAAACCTATAAAGAAGGCAAATGTTCCCGAAGCAAAAGTGTCGCGTTCTGGGCTGACAGCTCTAGAGCCGACAGACGACACACCATTGACCGGTGTTTTGAAAGCAATCAAACCGGACACAGCCAGACCAGCAGGCAAAGCTGGTAAGTCCGAAATTGAAGAAAGCGAAACAAGGAAGGATTTTGAGTCCGACTCTTCGACCAGTGACGCCACTACATCCGGTGACACTGTTTCAGAATTTACTTCCGAAGCAAAAGTAGAGAGCGAAGAATCCGAACCAATTTCGCTGCCTGAAAGTGGAGAAAAGCCTGAGTTTGCTGGCGAAACAAAAATTGCCGAGGATGATGTCTCAGCCGAAGAAACACAAGTAGTCACCGAAGAAGAAGCAAGCGAAGAAACTCAAGCACCTGAAAAGATCGAAACAGCTGAAACAGCCATTGAGGAACAGCACAAAGTCGATGCTGAGTCCACCAAAATTGCCGAACCAGAGCCACCGGTCTCCGGAGAAGAGAAAGGTGACAATCTAGCCGGTGTAGATAAGTTCTACAAACCGGAAAGAGTAAAGCTCAGTGACTTCGTACGACGATCTAAAACAGATTCTGACAGCAAACCAGCTTCCAAGTTTACTTCCCTGGCAGACAAGTCTTCTGCAGCAGCTCCAAGCGAGAAGGCTCCAGCTGCCGAGTCTATTGATTTGCCGAGCGACAATTTGCCGGTGCCCTTAGTTGCTCAGACTGAAGTGAGCAGAGATCCGGCGGCGCAGGCAAAAAATGACATTCGCGAGTCGGTCAAAGCAGAATCGCCGGAAAAGAAAGCAGCATTAATTGCAGCTTTGAAAAAGCTGGAAGATCAAGTTGATGAAAGCAACCTCGATGCTTTGAGCACCGACGGTCTAAAAGATGTTCTTTCAAAACTGCCTGACATGAGCGCAGAACCGCAGTCTGCATCCGGCAAAACAGAAGTTGGTCGCAAACGTCCGCCATCACCTGCGATGGCACGCCTGGCAGCAAAAGAAGAGCCAAGTCCGGACAGAGAGCTTGCTCGCGAAAAGCTCAAGGTCATGCAAAAAATGGCTCACAGCCTGCCGGATGTGAAATCGTATCTTCCGCACAAACGTGCAGTTTTGATCATGGCTGCAGTAGTGATTTTGGGTGCATTGTCCGCAGTCGCTATCGTCCGAGGAGAAACCATCGCTGCTCGAGAAGCGCTCAAGAAGAAAGATTATACCGGCGCGCTCAATGCTCTCGGGATTGTTCTCACTCTCTATCCATTCTCTGCAGAAGCACATCAGCTGCGGGGCAGTGCTTTGTATCTCAGCGGCAATCTAAAAGACGCATACACCGAATACGATACCGCACTAAACCTGAGCCCTGGAATGAAGGATGCCTTGGCCAGGCGCGCTGCAGTTAGTTTCCAACTCGGCAATTATTCTCAATCAGTAGCAGACTATGAAAAACTTTTGCTGCAGGAGAATGGAGAATCTCAAAGTTTCGATCGATTGCTCAGTCTTGCCAATGCCTATCTCGGTGTGGGAGATATTCAAAAAGCAAACGATATGTACAATCGTTGTCTAGACAAAAAGCCGAATCATGCACCGGCAATTGCCGGCAAAATAGCCGTTTCCATCGAGAAAAAGTTGTATGAACGTGCCACGATGGAAGCGACCAAGGCACTGGCAAACAATCCAGGCAGCGAAGAAATTCTTGTCTTGAGAGCACGCGCGTACACGGGACTGCGCAACTTCTCGTCTGCAGAAAAAGACTTGGCGGCGGCGCTTAAAAAGAATCCAAAGAGCGCCATAGCGTACGCTGCCAGAGCCAACCTAAAGCTTGCTCAAAAGAAAGAAGCTGAAGCCTACGCAAGTTTTGAAAAGGCCATCAAACTCAATCCCAAAGACGCGACATTTATTCTGGACAGAGCTACCGCATACATATCCAACGGCAAATTCGACCTGGCCGCAAAAGATATTCAGAAAGCCCGATCGGTGATGGGAACTCAGCAGACGGCGCGCCTGTATGTGTTAAATACTCAAATATTGATTGCCAACAAACAAGCGCAAAAAGCACTTGATGAATTGATAACGGCGCAAGAAAAGTTTCCGAAAAATCCGGACATTCTACTTGCTCAAGCTGATGCACTTGCGGCTAACGGCCGAGTCGGCGAAGGAATTGTCGCATGTGAAAAAGCGATCGAAATGGACAAGAATGATATCGATGCGATTCTCAAGCATGGTCTCCTGAGCATCAGATTCGGCAACAAGATGCGAGCTGCCGAAGATTTCGCAGAAGTGATAAGACTTGATCCACGCAATGTCACAGCCTATAAATCTCGCGGCATGATGTATTTCCAACAGGAAAAATATGCCAGTGCACAGGAAGATTTGAACAAAGTAGTCGCTCTCGATCCATCTCAAAGCGACGCTCAGGCAACTCTCAGCAAAGCGAAAAATCTATTTGCAAAACTGACCAGAGTTCGCACTCAGGTATATCAACGCGAAGGTCCAAGCGATGCGTATCTTGCCAGCCTAGCTTCCAAAGATTTTGGAACGCTTCTTAACGACGGTTTTGCAGCTTACAAGAAAGGCGATGTCCTGACTGCAGTGCCAACTCTCGAGCAGGCAGTCAAAGTCAATCCGCGTGATGCAAGAGCAAGGCGCTATTTGGCGTACGCTTACAAATCCGCAGATCAACTGGGCGAGGCTGCAAGTCAGTTCGATGCATTGTATCCGCTCGGGGCTTTGGGACCGCAAGACACTTTGATCTATATTGAGATGCTCGTAGGCTCCGGTCAGAGCGAAAAGGCCAACAAGGTTATTGAAGAGGCGATTGCCAAAACACCGGGCAATCAAGGTTTGTATTTGCAACTGGCGAATTCACAAGCCAATTCCGGCGAGATTGCAAAAGCAGTGCAAACCTGCAATAAAGGCATCGCCATCAATCCAAGAACAGCAATTGCTCAAGAATTAATTGCCTTGCGCAATAATCTGATGACTGGCGGTTCACCTACCAAACAAGCCCCCCCCGGCGAGGCGCCTGGTGCATAAGACAATAGTCGCAAATCAGGCAGAAACAAGATCGGACTGAGTACCCAAGTTTTGTCCGTCCAGTTTGCGTGACAGCGGATCGAGCACGAGGTTCGGCATTGAGAATTTGTGATGCACACCATCTTTGGTGGCAATCGAAAGAGACCCGCCACTGACGCTGCTGGAGCACTTTATGCTTTCAACTTGCTCTCTTTCGATACTCAGCCTTGTCACGCCGAACCACTGTGACACAGCTTCCGGAACATACACAAGACGCCTTGAAGTAATAATAAAGCGACCTGGTCTGTCTTTGTAAAACACGAGAAAAAAGGAGCTAAGAAGCTCTTCACCCGGTTGGGGTTTAAAACGAGAGCCGAGAAAAACGAATGCAAAAACGGCGCCGAATACCAGAAAAACCGCCGCCCAGGTGGTGATGAAAGCACGCATGAAGGCACTCCAGGAGCTTTCCACTCTAAGCACCGAAGCGACAAGCCCTTCTCTAATCGCTCCTCTGACGTCCTTTTTCTGCGACAGGGCAAAACCCAAACGACCATGCGCATTGGCACTTTTTGGAGCCAACGCGACTGCTGTCTGAAGCTCTTTTACTTGACCGTCAAGATCGCCGATTTTTCCCAGAGCCGATCCCAATCCCAGATGCGCTGCCGAAGAACTGTTATTCAGACTGATTGCTTTGCGATAAACACTGGCTGCACCAGCAAAATCCCCTTTTCGTCCCATCGCCGCTGCCATGTTCAAGTACGAACCAAGATCATCTGGATCGAGCTTAATAGCACGATCATACGCACTGATTGCCTGGTTGAAATCGCCTGTGCTGGTCAGAATCAAGCCCATTGTCTGATAAGCAAAGGCGTTGCTGTCGTCCAGATCAATTGCGACCGCCTCCTCGGCCAGTGCCGCTTTGTACTTGCCTTGACGCCCAAGCACCCAACCGTACCAAGTATGGGCTGCCGCGTTCTTACCATCCAGAGTGACAGCTCGCCGAGCCTCCTGCTCAGCCTCAAAAAGCGCTCCTGTTAAACCCAGAACTCTCGCCAAACGTTCATGAGCAGTCGAGTTAAGCGGAGCCGCATGGGTGGCTCGACGATAAGTAGAAATCGCTTCATTCAGTTTATCTGCGTGAAAGAGTTTGTCTCCTTGCTCAATGAATCCAAGAGCATCATGTGGATTTGCGCTTGCAGTGGCAGTTTCCGGCTCAGCCAGAGCCGGCGCCTCTGCGACGATCAGCAGGGTAAAAGCAAGTAACAGGAAGCGTTTAGTCACGACCAGCCTCATTTGAGCCAGACTACTACTAACTATAGCTTAACTTTCAATTCTCGTATGCTCAGCCCTGTGATGTTTTCCAAAAACAGCTCATATTCCTCTTTGCTTCAGACCGAAATACAAGGCCATCCAGATGGCGACGCTAGCCACTGCCGTGCAAGCAAAAACAAGCATGTCATTCTGAGAGGCAAGCCAGCAGGTAGCCAATGTCACCACGATGCCGGAGCCGACAACTAATTCGGTTGGAACATTATCAAAGAGAGCAAAGAACTTTCCCATAAACACAGGATTTTTGTCTTCTTGGTTCGGCGAATTAGAAGAACCATCGCTTCGACTTGCCGGATTGGCAGGCTGCTTCTGCTTCTTGCCCTTGGTAATTCTTTTCGTCATCAAAAATGACCTCAGTTTGCTTTCAATATCTTCAATCATGCCTGTCTAAAAGACAAGATGAAAAGCTGAATGAAGAAATCTGATCCGGTAAGATAATGTGCTCTTGCCGCTTGAACCTGGAAACTCTAATTTTGCCGACACCCCTTTCCAAAATAAATGTTCTCGACTTTGCCCACCTTCTGCCGGGCGAGCTTTGCTCTACGATTCTCAGCGACATGGGAATGCAAGTAACTCGCGTTGAGCCGCTTACGCCCGGGCTGGGCAAAAGGCTGCCACCGATCGTTGACGGTGAGAGTCTCTATTACTGGAGCTTGCATCGCAATAAAAGACGCCTGGCCATCGATTTGAAAAAACCCGAGGGCGTGAAACTGATTCACCGCTTAATCGAAAAGATCGATGTAGTAGTGGAAAATTTTCGCCCTGAGGTTATGGATCGGCTTGGAATCGGCTATGACCAACTATCCAAAATCAACCCGAAACTGATTTTTCTATCCATTTCCGGTTATGGGCAAAACTCGACATGGAGCCAGAGACCAGGACACGATTTGAATTTCGTTGCGGAATCCGGCGTGCTCAATCAACACAAAAACCCCGATGGCACACCGACATTGCCGGGTATTCTCGTCTCAGACTATATGTCGGCGCTCTATGGCGCGCTGGCAGTCAGTGCTCAACTGATGGAGCGCGATACTACCGGCCAAGGAAAACATATCGATATAAGCATGTTCGAATGTTCGCTGTCGACTTTGAATATTTTGACGACCGGTCTTCTCTACACAGGCGTAGACCCGATCAAAGGCGGATTCAACTATCCGGCAGAAATGCCGAATTACACGGTCTACAAATGCAAGGATGACAGATATTTGGCCGTGGCCTCTTTGGAAAAACCATTTTGGGATAAGTTTTGCACATTGATAGAACGCGAAGATCTAAAGTCGGTCGTCGTAAAACCTGATGACGAACAGCTAAGAAAAACTATCGAGAGTGAAATTGAAAAGAAAACGCTGGCGGAATGGACCGCAATATTTGATGGCAGCGATTGTTGCGTATCACCTGTAAATACATTGCAGGAAGCTCTGACACAATTGCCCACAAAAGAGCGAAAGCTGCTGGTCAAAGCGACGCATCCGGTACTGGGCGAGGTGCCTCAAATGACCACGCCAGTATTCCAACACCAGGATAAAAAAGTGATCGCAAAAGACGAGGCATCACATGATGCACGATCGATTCTTGAAGATTTTGGCTTTGCTGACTCAGAAATCAATGAATTTTTTCCAGAGTGCCAACGCAGCAATCGCTGAAGCAGTCTAAATTTGAGCCGAGTCATTAACTAAAAGACGATTGACAGCATTTTTTCCGTTGAAAAACGCACCTAGAAAAAAGCACACGCTCAAAAATGCGTAAAAAGGTGTCGAAACTACGTCAAAGCCGCATTGCATCCAGGAGTCATTGGAATTCTTAGGATTGTAGCGAATGGTCACTTTGCTGCCTTCTTTCACTGTTGTGCTGAGTGAACGCGGCTGGAAAGCCCATGACGTAATTGGTCTTCCCTCGACAGAATACTCATACGTAAATCTCAATTGAGTTTTCGAAGGAAGGTCTACATTTGTCACTTTGCCTTCAGTTTGCGGCCAGCTCAACTGCCAGGGCCAGCAGACCAAACCGGCAAACATCACCATTACACAAACAATTGCGGCAAGAAACATAGCGAGCGAAATCAACATACAGATAAACCAATTATGTTTCATCGCTTGCGAAAAGCGCGAATAATTGCGCCGGTGCTGTAGACGAAAGCAGTGACAAAGAAGGACAGAGCGACAAGTGCGTAGAATGGAGTTTCAATAATGTTGAAACCGCCCTGCAGGTAGGACTCGAATACTTTCTTCGGGTTATAACGCACGGTCACTTTGCTGCCGACCTTAAGCGTATGTTCCAACGAGCCCGGCTTGGACATAAATCCGGTAATTGTCTGATTGTCCGCCTTGTAATTGTAAGTGAACCTGGCACTGGTCTTGGTGTGATTGCTTATCTTTATTACTTGTCCTTCGACAGGTATCCAGTCGTTTTGCCACGGCCAGCACACCATGCTCGAGTACAGAAACAAACACATCAAAGCGCCCATCGAAAACAAAAAGAACGAAATTGCCAGACTGACAAACCATCCGTGTTCAGGATTGATGTCATAGTCATACATTTTGAAACGGGGATCTCGCGCTCGAGCTTTTCGAGCATTGCCATCTACCGCTGACTTGTAGATAGCATCAAGCTTCGCACTCTCGGGCTCAGCCTCTAGTCCTTCCTTAAGAACTGTTTTTTCGACTTCAATTTTATGATCCGTCTTGTCTTCACTCATGGTCAATTGATCGGCTTTGCTTCTGTTTTCCAGTATTCGTCTCGCAGTCCCTTCTTATATATTTTTCCACTTCCAGTCTTGGGCAAAGCATCAATAAATTCAACACTTCTTGGCGCCTTGTACGCAGCCAATCTGCCGCGCACAAACGCGATAACGTCCGCTTCTGTAATCGTCGATTCGCCGCGTTTCACAATTACAGCTTTGACCATCTCACCCCACTGTTTATCAGGAACTCCAAAGACGGCACATTCGACGACATCAGGATGTTCATACAATGCGTATTCCACCTCGGTTGAATAAACGTTTTCGCCACCGGTGATGATCATGTCTTTCTTGCGATCGACAACATTGACATAGCCTTCCGAATCGACAACAGCCAGATCGCCTGTATGCAGCCAACCGTCAATGATGGTGGCATCAGTTGCTTCCTTTTGTTTCCAGTAACCTGGTGTGATCGATGGGCCGCGCACTACAATTTCTCCGACCTCGGCATCGTCGCGTTTTACTTCACTTCCGTCGTCTTTCACCACTTTCAATTCCACACCCAAGACAGTGCGTCCCGTGCGGCTGGTGATAGACAGCAATCTGTCGGCATCCCAATCTTTCATGTGAGACATCGGTTTGCTGATGGTCAACAAAGGACTGCACTCAGTCATGCCGTAAAACTGCCAGTATTTGCATCCGAAAGTGTCACAAGTGCGCTTAACGATTTCCGGCGCCACAGGCGAGCCTGCGGTGGTCAGCACCTGCAAATGAGGAAACGAACGCTTACTCACATTGGGATCATTTATCAAAGCGTTCAACATGGTCGGCACGAGAGCCGTCTTTGTCACTCTTTCTTTCTCGAATAAATCAAGCACGGCATCAGCTTTAAAATATGATGCAAAAACGTGACGTGCGCCCACCCACGTGCAGGCGAAAACAGCCCAGGCATCAACAAGGTGGAACATAGGACCAATGTGCGCCCACGTATCTGCATCAGTCAATTCGAATTCCGGAATTGCAAACAGGGCATGCGAAGTGACATTCTCTTGCGTCAACATCACGCCTTTGGCTTTGCCCGTCGTGCCGCTTGTGTAATACAGCTGCGCCAGATCTGAACCCTCAATGGCAATATCAGGCAATGCACAGCCATCGTTCTGGCTGATCAGATTTTCGTATTGATGCAGTTTGAGCTTAGTTGCGAGCTGCCCATCACCAATGAATATGACGTTGTCGAAACCATCGATATCCCCATAGGACATCGCTTTTGAAAAAAGTTCAGCAAAGTCTTGGTGAACAATAATCGCTCTGGCACTGCTGTCGGCAAGAATCGATGAAATTTCTTTGGCGGCCAGACGAAAGTTGAGCGGGTTAAGGACCATGCCGGCCACCGCGCAAGCATAATAAGCTTCCATGTAGTGATGGGTATTCGGGCAAACAATAGCTACAGTTTCACCCTTGGAAATCTCGAGCTTAGAAAGCGCCTGACTTAGCGCCGCCACTCTTTCGCCGAACTGGCGGTAGGTGTATTTCACTTCTCCGTCGACAATAGCCTGCTTGTGACCATACAACGAAATAGCACGCCTGAGCGAGAGAGCGAGATCCACGTCCTTCCTCCTGGCAATTGGCCGCGACTACCATGAAAATTTAGCCGGAAACCGCCGCCAGTGCCGGAAATTACTATAAGTTCATCTTCTTGGCAATGCAATCAAAAACGGATCTTTTGGTTGCGGTTTCTGGACTCTGACCGGTTCGATGTTATCCTCATGGCTTGAAAACGAATCGGGGACGACTTTCCCCAGGATTCGCTTTCTTCTTATTTACGTGAAGCGTGGCTATAAGGGTAAAACAATGGGACAAGTGATTGACAAGACTTACAACGGTTTGAAAGTTCCTCAAGGCGACAAGATGACTTTCAAGGATGGAAAGCCGGTTACCCCCAACCATCCAATCATCCCTTTCATCGAAGGTGATGGCACTGGTCGCGACATTTGGAAAGCGTCGGTACGTGTTATCGATGCGGCAGTTAAGAAAGCTTATGGCGAAGAGAAGTCCATCAAATGGTTCGAAGTTTATGCCGGCGAGAAAGCAAAAGATGCAACCGGAGAATGGCTTCCTGAAGACACCCTGGCAGCACTCAAAGAGTTCGGCGTCGGTATCAAAGGACCTCTGACCACACCAGTTGGAGGCGGCATCCGCAGCTTGAACGTTTCACTGCGTCAAATCTTCGACCTCTATTGCTGCGTCAGACCGGTTCGTTATTTCAAAGGTGTTCCTTCACCTGTGGTTGCACCGGAAAAATTGGATGTCGTCATCTTCCGTGAGAACACCGAAGACGTATATTCCGGCATCGAATACGTAGCCGGCTCTGCAGAAGCAAAAAAATTCATCGACCTTTGCGAAAGCCTCGGCAAGAAAGTTCGTCCTGATTCCGGCATCGGCATCAAGCCTATTTCCAAATTCGGCTCCCAACGCTTAATCAAGCGCGCAATGGAATACGCCATTGAACGCGGCAAGAAGAGCGTCACTATGGTGCACAAAGGCAACATCCAGAAGTTCACCGAAGGCGCCTTCAGAGATTGGGGTTATGAATTGGCCGCTGGTGAAGAGCCTTTCAAAACCAAAATCGTCAGCGAAGAAACCCTCTGGGACAAGATGGACGGCAAAATGCCTGCAGACAAGATTTTGTTGAACGACAGAATCGCCGACTCGATGTTCCAGCAAGTGCTCACAAGACCTGATGAATACTCTGTTCTTGCTACCACCAACTTGAACGGAGACTACCTCTCCGATGCTTGCGCAGCTCAAGTCGGCGGACTGGGTATCGCACCGGGAGCCAACATCGGCGACGATTGCGCTATCTTCGAAGCCACCCACGGTACAGCTCCGAAATACGCAGACAAAGACGTCATCAATCCGGGTTCGGTAATTCTTTCCGGCGCAATGATGCTCGAGTACATGGGTTGGGTTGAAGCATGCAATCTCATCCACGAAGGATTGGCCAAAACGATCCAACAGAAGAAAGTCACTTATGACCTCGAACGCTTGATGAGCGGCGCAACCAAGCTGAAAACCAGCGAATTCGGTGATGCAATCATCTCGAACATGTAATTGTAAGCACTCGCTTACGGTTTCAAAATCAATCAAGGGATGCTCCATGTGGGCATCCCTTATTGGCGTTTTGGCAGTTGCAGCTATTGCTTGCCCTTTGTCAGCCAAAGCAGAGGATATAAGCAAACAGTCGCCGATCGTCCAGACCAGCTCAGAAAATTCCGACAATCTTCGCCAGGCTGGCATGAATTATGCAGAAGCCTGCAGCTTTGAGAATGCACGAGCAAAGCTCGAAGAAGACATTGCCCTAAACACAAATAACGACAAAAGCCGCTTGCCGGAGTCTTATTTGTTGCTGGGCAATATCTACCGGCTGCAGGGCTCCTATCCGGAGGCAACCGAGTGGACGATGCGCGGGCTGACGGCTCTCGAGAAAGAGAAAACAGGGGATAAGAAAAGGCTGTCTGCCGCTTATAACTATCTGGCCCTTTTGAAAAACAGCACCGGGGAATTTTCAGAATCAGAAAAGAATGCGCGCAAAGCACTTAGTCTTTCAATCGAATCTGGATTGGGAAAAGAGAACGAAGCGATGCATCGCGTTGTTCTTGCCAATGCGCTCAGGCAGCAGGGCAAGTTCAAGGAAGCACTGCCAGAACTGGAAACGGCCACTTCGGTATTAAAAACCAGCAAGGACAGGAGACTTTTTGCTGCCGCCACCAATAATTTGGGTGCTCTATATTTTTGGATGGGAGACTATCAAAAGGCCATGCCGACCATTCAAGATGGTCTCAAACAGAGGCTTGATCTGTTAGGTGAAAACCATCCCGACGTGGCCAATTCATATCTCGATTTGGGATGTGTAGAATTCAAACTTGGCGATGTCAACTCGGCCCTTGAACATCTTCAGGAAGCACATGAGATTCGCCTCGGCAAGCTAGGCGCAAAACATCCGGAAACCCTGTCATCATCAGCGAATCTCGCTGTGGTTTTATTGTCGAGCGGAGATTTGAAACGCGCTCTGGAGTTGCTCGGTCAAACGGTAGAAAACGGTAAGCTTGTGCTTGGGGTGAAAAATCCGGACCTGGCACAATACGAAGATGATTATGCAAACGCACTCGCGCAGGACAAACAATTCGACCTTGCCCGCACGACACAAGCTGAAGCCAATGCCATAAGGAAATCTGTCTTCGGCTCGGCAAGCAGAGAATATGCTGCCGGACTGCGCTCCATGGCTCAGATTGAATCATCCGCAGGCAACAAAAAACCATGCCTTCAACTGTTGTTGAAGAGCCTTTCTATATATACGGAACACCGCAATTTTCCGGATCAGGATCTGGCTGAAACACTCGATGAAATCGGTTACTACTATGCAGAAAACGACGAGTTGGAAAAAGCGCGCCAAACATTTGTGCTGGCAGTTCGGGAAAAACTGAAGACAGGCAACAAAATTTCCTACGCGAGCAGTCTTGCTAATTTGTCAGAGATCCTGCAGAGGATGAACCACAAAGCGGAAAGTGCAGTCATGTTGAAAAAGGCGGTCAACGCAATTGAAACGTTGCCTGAAGGTCAGCGTGACACACCTGATTGCAAAGCAATCTTGGAGAAATATCGCCTTCAGAAATCGGTTTCGGAATGACCGGAACTATTTTTTGGCGCCGAGCAATTTGCTGTGCGAGGCGGAAACTCTCAGATTATTGAGGTCCCAACCGCCGCCGCGCACGGATGTCTCAACTTTCTGAGCAGCGATGAGCTTGCTTTGAGTCGCTGAAATTCTCAGATTGTTTGCGTCCCAGCCGCCGCGCCCGAAGTTTGTTTCCTGCTTTTGCAGTTTTAGCAATTTGGATTGGGAAACAGAAACTCTCAAATTATTGCCATCCCAACCGCCGCGGGGCAGGAAAGCTTCCTGGCTTTGACTTTGCTTTGCCGATTCATGCGTACTGTCCTGAGCTTGCGCTTGCGATGCGAAAGAAACGATTCCAACGACCAACATCGATATCGAGAGTACAGCTTTCATCTCTTAGTCCTTTAGCTCGGTTGCGACCACATTGGGGATAACTTACGGTTCTGGAAAATTAGAGGGGAATCCAAATCATTTTTTTGAAAGCTCCGAAATACCTGCCCTGTGGCAAATTTTCAATTTCAAAAGGGCGCCAGGGGGGGAAGATTCGAAGCGTTGTCATACGTATTATCCGGGCAGGTTAGTCACAGTTCTGTGACAACGCGCCGGGAAGATGTCAAGCAGGGATGGGTTACGCTTTCCGTCATTCTAGTCTCGCGAACCAGAAACCCGTCCGAGATAAAAGGCTTCCTGAATACAACCCGTTGGCACTCCTGAACAAAGGAGGTAGTGCGTATGCTTTCATTCGCTTTCATTTTCCTGCTGGCAATTGGAATTGTTCTTGCAGCATTTGCCTTGAGTACTTTCCTGGTCGGCATCTGCCGATATTTGCACGATGACCCCTCCTATATGCGCGTAGACAAATGGGGTCACTACACAGGCTGCAAGACTGGCGATTCGCCCTTGATACATTGCCCTGAGTACCGAACTTCTGGCATCGATTTCGAATACGCTCACGTCTCGGGACCCTGGCACGGCTAGTACAGAAACTCGCTTGCTCTGCTTAGCTTGCACTTACAGATGGGGCGCTGCCAAGGCGCCCCCGGCTGTGGGAATAATTGTATGCAAGAAGCTATCTCAAGGAGCGAGCAGTGGAGGAGACCAAAAAGGATTTATCTCCCTTTGCCGAACTGATTCGCTATGCGATCTGGTGCGCCGGCGCTCTGGTCGTTTGGATTATTCTTTCGCTGTTTCCTGCCGTTCGGGATTTTCAACCATTTTACGCCTGGTTTAACCTGGTTATGTTTCTCAGCCTCCTTCCCGCCTTGCTTCTGGCAGTGGGCATGGGTCATTACGGCATCAACACCAAATATTTGAAATCCAGCTTCTGTGTCGTTCCGGCAGTTATTATTTGCGAGTTTTTGAACCTCATTCCCTTCAATCCGTTTGCAATCGCATTGCCATTTTGCCTGGCTTGCCAGAGCCAGAATTTCGCCGGATTGGGACACTTCAAAGCATCCGAACTTCTAGCCAGGCGTGCCCTATCTTTCTGGGGTGAGGATTCAGGAGTGCATCCTCAGTGGCAGATGGCCGGACTGATTATGGTAGCGGGCGCACTGCAAGGACAGGGTCGTTATTGCGATGCAGACAAATTGATTCAGGCGATGTTCAAAATCGCAGATGCAGACAAAAGCGGCACCGAACTGCAAGCCGTAGCGCTGACTGATTTTGCCGGCAGTCTCAGCCGCCTGGGACGTGCAAAAGAAGCCCTGGAAGTAGCGAATAGAGCAATGGAGATTTGGCACAGTCTGCCGGACTTGTCCAACGATCAGCTTTCGATAATGAGCCTGACAATGGTGCAATTAGGCCATGCCTATGAAAATCACGGCAATTTCAAACTTGCCCTCGAATGGTACAGAAAGGCTCTGTCCATCAACTTGCAGACAAGCGGCGAAGAATGTCTGGAATCAGCCGGCGGTTTCAGCAACGTCGGATATGTGCTTACGGAAATCGGACAACTCGAGGAAGCTTCCGTAAAGCTTGAGCACGCTCGCGAGCTCATGCTCAAGCTTGAGATGGAAAACACCTCCAGCTGGGCGCATCTAACAGAGAATCTAGGCGATTTATATCGCGCCATGGGCAAATTCGAAGAAGCAGAAAATACGCTTTTTGAATCTGTCAAACTACGCGAAAAGCGCTTCAAACAAGACCTTCATCACTCATACCATGACCTGGGAAAATTGTATCGAGACAAAAAAGACTGGGAAAAGTCCATAGAATACTTTGAAAAGACACTGTCCATGAGGGAGAAACGCTTTGTCGCTCCAACGATTCAAACTCTAAGAGAGTTCGCCAAGTTGATGGAATCGATGGACAGACAGCAAGAGGCAAAGAATTTGGAAGCGCGAGCGGACGAGCTCATGTCCAAAATCTGTTAACCATCACTGAGCGGACGTTTCCAGCCAAAATCAGCTGTAATCGGGAACCTTTCGGGGTTTTTGACGCCTAGTCACATACACAAATTTACACAAAAGCTGTCTCACCCTGTTTTGCAGGATAAGAATATGCAATTTTTCAAGGAAGAGCCAAACTTCGATGACGCTTATGTGGATACGAGCCACGGGCGCATGCACGCGCTTGTATCTCGCAGCGCAAATCAGCCTGCGACAAACTACGTGCTAGTCCACGGGCTGCTTGTCTCAGCCAGCTATATGGAACCGACCGCCCGCTTTTTGGCTGAAAAAAACAACGTATTCGTACCCAACATGCTCGGGCACGGGAAAAGCGCCACTCCTGACCGCGCCCTGGACATCAATGAGCACGCCTGTGTGTTGGCTGAATTTCTCACCTCGAAAAACATAAGCAATCCTGTGCTGGTCGGCGGATCTTACGGCTGCAATATCGCAACTGAATTGGCTGCAAATCCAGAAGTGAATGCTCAGGCATTGATTTTGATCGGACCGACAGACGTGTTTGGAAGATCTGTTCAAGAACTCCTGGGAGATCTGATCACCGATGGGTTATACGAGCCGTCGATAATGGTCCCCACAGTCATCGCAGATGTCGGCAGGATAGGTATGGATCGCTGCTTGGCACAATTGAAATACATGGCAGAGCACGATATGGACGACGCTTTACTGCGCATCACTGCTCCCATTCTTTTTATAAAAGGCGAAAACGACAAATTATCCAGCGAAGATGTGGTGCGCGATAAATTCGAAATTGCACCCCACGCCCAGGCACTCAATGTGCTGGGTTCAGCCCATTGCCTTACTGTCAGCGATCCGCAATTGATGGCTGCAATGATTGTGGATTTCGTCGAGCAGGGACCGCTAGCAGACTCTTACCTGGCCGCATAATCACCCGGCCCTCAGCAAAAATCAACAGATCATGCGATGGCTCATACGTCGTCGCAACACGAGACCAGGTTTAGCTCCTGTATGTTTCCCGTTCTGTAAGACTGCTACGCCGTTTACGAGAACATGCACCATACCTTCTGCAAGTTGATGCGGATTCTCGAAAGTAGCTGTATCTCTCACTTTCGCCGGATCGAAAATAACAATGTCGCCGGCGTGACCTTGATCGATTTTTCCCCTGAAAAGCAAACCGAGTGTCGAGGCAGGAAGGGCTGTCAGACGGCGAATTGCCTCCTGCAGTGAAACTACCTTCTCGTCGCGTACATACTTTCCAAGCAAACGAGCAAAGTTTCCATATGCACGCGGATGCGTGGAAGACTTAAGATAAATACCGGACGGAGACATTGACGAACCATCAGAGCCGAATGATACCCAAGGCAATTGCAGCTGCTTTACCAGATTCTCTTCACTCATCCATGAGTAAACAGCATCGACACGACTGCCATCTTCAATGACAAGATCCATCGCCACATCGGCAGGATCTTTTCCTCTTAAGTCGGCAATCTCTTTCAAAGTCTTGCCTGTCAGCGGTTTCAAAGCCTCGCTCTTGAAACCGACCAGCAGTATTCCCTCAGGGCCCGCGTGCAAATAACCGTTTTCCCACTCGGTAGATTCAGTAAGCATTTCTTGTTTTACACGAGCGCGAATTTCCGGATCTTGAAGTCGCTTGATCCATTGCTGCAATCCGCCTTCCTGCACCCAGGTGGGCATGGACGCATCCAGAGCGGTGTGAGCGCGAGTGTACAAATACATGTCGGCGGAAACTCGATGCCCACTTAATCGTGCTGCTTCCAACTCAGCGATGGCTTCATCCATTTTGGGCCAATTACGCACGCCTGCAGCCTTTAAGTGATAGATTTCGCAGGGGATTTTTGCACGCCTGGCAATCTCGAGAAGCTCTCTTATGCCTTCGAGCAAATTGTCTCCTTCACTGCGTAAGTGAGACGCATAAATACCGCCCCGTCTGCCAGCTTCGTCAGCCAGTGCGACCAGCTCGTCAGTATCTGCAAAACAAGCAGGAGCATAAATCAGTGCCGAAGAAACTCCCACAGCACCTTCCGACATGGACAATGAAACCAGATTGCGCATCATGGAAAGTTCACGCTCGTCCGGCTTTCTATCAGCTTGGCCAAGAACATATTGGCGCACGGTAGTAGCGCCGACATAAGACGCGACATTCGTCGAGAGTCCTTTCAATTGCAAGCGCTGGAGAAACTCGCCCAGGCTGCGCCAGTTAACAGGAAATTTGATGTCGGTCTGCTCTTCGATCATTTCCTTGGCCATCTCGTCATTGAGCGGCCCCATGGAAACGCCTTCACCGATCACCTCTAAAGTGACACCCTGGAAAATGTTGCTTTCCGACAGACCGTCGTGCAACAAAGCCCGCGTGGCGTGGCTGAGCATATTTATAAATCCGGGCGCCACCGCTAATCCACGCGCGTCGATTTTTAGAGTCGCATCGGCATATTTCAAATTGCCGATGTCAACGATGATGCCGCTGCGCAATCCGATGTCGGACTCAAACGGCTCGCTGCCGGAGCCGTCGTATATCAAGCCGCCACTGATGAGAGTGTCAAATTGCATGCGTTTCCGAACCGGATTTGCGCATATGACCCCCTTGGCGGCAGCACCAAATATGGTGCTGATTTACTCTTCGACCTCAATCAGTCTTTTTTGACTTTAGACCAGAGCTTCAACAACCAGGACGACTTTTGTTGAGCTGTCTGCTCTTCGCCACCCTGCTCCTGAGTATCCCAGGCAACTTGCTTCAGTGCTTCATGAAATTCAAGACCGGTGCGGGCACAAATTTGCAGTACTCGGGCCACCTGGTCCGGGCGCAAAATTTCGTCTTTGACCAGATCCTGACTTTGGATCGCCGCGTCAATCAAGCGCTGATCGACCATCTGAGTCGATATCAAAACCTCACCTAAGCTTACGCCCAACTGCTGAGAGAGGCTCTTCGCCTTGACCATGTCATTGTCAGTAAGAATGCCGGACAGCTGAAGAAATTCGATGACCGTATTGGTCTTGTCGATCTGCTCCTTGCGGGCTAGCTTGTCTTCAAGAACTGCGCGCACCGTCACACCTTGAGTATGAGCGGTCCTCAATATTTCAGCAGCCTGGGTCGGATTCAAATGCCCCTGAGCAACCAATTCCTGTAGTTTCAAACTCTCTTCCAGAGTAGTGTTGGAAATCATGCCGGACTGCACGAGCACATCACCAATCTGACGATGGCTCTCAAGACCGACTTCCACTGCTGTAATTTTGTCGCCTTCAGTGACGATGCCCGCCTGGGTAAGCAAATCACCTACGCGAACGGATTCTTTGCCGGGCTTATAAGCGCCGACTTGCTGCAATGATTCTTCGATTGTCTGCTGTTTTCGGGATGCCGAGCGCAAACCTTCAACAGCCTGGTCACGACTAATCTTGCCGTCTCTGAGCAAGACTTGTGCTGTGAGAGCAGAAGCGAGCAGCGCGGGCGAAACGGCGCGGTTTAGAACCAGGCAACGCCCGACCGGCAAATTATTCTCATGACTTTGCCTTACGGCTTCCTCCATACGCTCAGGAGAAACCACACCGGCAGACTGGAGCAATTCACCCAGTTCGTTCGATGAGAGCGACTCACGCTGCGGCGGCTGCCAGCCGAGCCGGCGGAAGGCTTCCTCAAGCGGCAATTTGCTCTTGCAAGCAAGATTGAGAGCTTTGATGCCGAAATCGTTGGCGATCACTCCCTCTCTCAATAGGGACTGCACTTCGATGGCCACCTGGAGATCGCTTTCACTAATTTCGCCAATGCTCATCAGTACACGACCCAAAGGAGTCGTGGATTTTTTCGCGATTTGCAACGCTTCCATCAAGACCTCAGGTCTGATTACATTCGCTGCAACAAGCAACTCTCCAATTCGCTTGGGACCTGCTCGTCTCTCTTTGACTATTTCCATCTCTTGACGACTACCAGAAAGCCCACGTGACCAAAATACAAAAATTGTGCCTGCCTGCCGGAAGGCAAGAAATCTTGCTGGTCACTATTTAGTCTACCAGGCAAAACGCCCCACCTGTCTAGAAATTCAGTAACCACTTCACAAGATCAATAACTAAAATGCCCAAATTTGCCCTTCTTGAAACCGGTCTGACTGCAATCAAACCAAGATCAGTACCCGCTTCCATCAGATTTGGCTTGCTCAAGTCTAAATGACAAAGAGCAAGCATCGCCCATAAAGAGTGATGCTTGCTCAAAGAGCCAAACAGTTTTATTGGTGGTGTTCGGACGAGGTTATCGCCCGGACAGGGCTTTAGTAGTTATCGTCGTAAGGAACAACGAAGCCTTTGCCCTGGAAGATCATGCTGTGGCTGCCGGAGTGCGGGCTCGGATAGCCTACGAAACCGTGATGCATTCCATAGAACAAACCATGTCTTGCACCGTAGAGTCCACCAGCCAGGAGTCCAACAGGACCACCGACCAAGCCGCCGGCAACCAATTCATAGGTGCCGTCTTCTTTGCCGAGGTTGCGGGAAACCATTTTGGTACCGCCGATAGCGCCCTTCACTGCGTCTTGGAAAGCAGCGGTCGGAACATCCCAGATGGTTGTAACGGCCATGCTGACAAGGCGGCACGGGAAGTAAGCGATTTCGTAATACACACGCGCCGATTCAGGGCGCTCGGGGTAGGCGAAGCTGGGTGCTGCTACCGAAGTAAGCAGTCCGGCTGCCAAAAGTAACGAGGAAAGGACCTTCTTACGCATTATTTTCACCATCTTTCCTATTTAAGTGGTTCAAAGGGGGGCTTATTTCTCTTCCATGGTGAGATAGGACCATCTGCTGTAGGGCTTTTCCCATCCCTTCTTCCAGCCATGTCCAAAACCATGGAATCCGCCGACGGTACCACCGACGATTGCTCCACCTGTTCCGAATACCGGAGCAGCTGCAGCCAATTGTCCGGCGCCTTTTTCATCGCCGAATTTGCCAGCCCAGTGTTTTGTTCCTTTCAAGGAGCCATGATAGCCGCCATCGATAGGACCACTAATAAGACCGGTCACAAGAGCGCCTTCCAAAGCACCAGCCGTTCTGAAAGGTGCTTGCAGGCACCACATAATGGGCTTCGCTTCGTAGTCAAGCGCGAGAGCAGGAGCTACTGCACTCACGGCGACCAACGCCGAGAAAACTATACGACCTATTGATTTCATTGTTTTTACCACCATATTTCCAGACTGCCTGACAAAACTGTTTGGCATTAAGCCAGGCAGTGCTAGTAACTACTTCTCTTCGGTAACCAAATACGATTCAGTACTGAAAGGCTTTTCCCATCCCTTCGAGAAGGCATGTTTGGCACCGTGCAATGCGCCGTAAGGGATGCCCCATACGAAACCTACAGGGAAGCCAAGAATTGCACCGGCGATATTTTGTCCGGCGCCTTTGGAATCACCAAAGTGCTCGGCCAAAGTACGCTGGCATTTCATAGGAACGCGGTACAGCGAATCAACGACGATGCCTTCCGGCACATCGATCAGCAGACCGGTAGTTACCCCACCCAATCCAACCATATTGTGAACAGGACCATCACCATCTGCAAACGACGGGGTAGCCGTTCCCAGAGCGAGCGCTCCTGAAATTAACATCGCGAGTGTTCTTTTGGTCATGTTTTTCCACCTGGCAGGGAGGATGGCTCTTGCGAGAACCACCCTCATTAAGTACCTAATGACTTGATAGGGGTCTCATCGACTTTCCTATGTCTTCCTATTCATCTTTGAAGGTGAAGGCATCTTTGGAGAACGGTTTTTCGTAACCGGTCTTCATACCATGCCAAGCACCATCAGCTATACCGTATGTGCCGCCGCCGAGCGCACCGAAAGGTCCGCCAACGATTGCGCCAAACATTTGATGGTATTTTCCATCTTCATTGCCGAGTTTACCGGCAACCCATTTTGTCGACTTAATAGCGCCTCTGTTGCCATCTTTGACAACGCCCAGCGGCACGCCGACAACTGTGCCCACTCCGGTTCCGACCAGTCTTACCGGAAGAAACACGATCTTCTGGAAGGTGGTTTCGTCGCCGGCAAACGATGGAGTAACCAAGGAGCCGACAAATACCGAAGCCAGCAAGAACGAAGAAGCTAACTTTTTAAACATGCTTATCTCCATCTCTTAGCAAGCGTTCTCTAATTCCCCGACCAGCGGTCTTGGGACACAAGCAATTCTACCTAATTTGTGCAGCGCGTCCATGTTTTCGCCAATAATGTAAAAACGCTAGAAACGCCGCAATCGCTTTACTGACGGGGTTTTCAGCGTTTCGCACTCTTGTAAAATGTTTGTGTGATAACCGATCGGTTTCCAAGTCCTATATCTCAATTAAATACTGACGGATATTGAGTTTCCCTCACTGGAAAGTTTTAGCGCCACTGCAACGTGATACCAGGGGCGATGAAAAGGGGGATTGTGTACGCATTTGGCAACGCCACTGTTTATCGGACTTTCGCCAGGCTTTCCCCACTGCGGATTTAGGCAGTGCCACCTGATGTAGTGCCTGTCATAGATGAAACTCAGAGCTTCGAGCGCAACGAAGGATCGCGAATAGCTCTAAGCACTTGCACCAATCCCGTAACGAAAGTGGGCACACCAATAAGGAATAGGGTGGTCGAAACTCCTCCGGGCAGATTGTCGGCCGAGACGCCGGTGAGAATAACTGGAATGGTGGAAGCTGCAGACATGGCCGTGTTCTGAGCACCGAACACTTTTCCGCGCAAATCCTCCGGAACTGCCGCTTGCAATGTCGCCTGCGTCGGCACAGCTACAAATGCACAACTGATACCGAGCAAAGTGGAAAAAAGCATCGGCACCAACATCAACAAACCATTGAAATAAACACCGGACATTCCAACTAGAGGAAACAAATGGTCTTGAATAAATCCGAGACTGCCGAGACAACACATACAAAGTCCCAGCCCAGTAAATCCTCCGTAAACCATGAGCCTGGGTGAGGCATTTGGTCCTTGATGCCCGACCCAGAAATTGCCGATCATCATGCCTAATCCAGCCGCGGCGATCACATAGCCGAATTGAAATGGCTGCAAATGCATGACCTGCTCGACCAGCGCCACAGCGATGATATTGAGAGTAATGATGGTGCTGAAGAGAATTGTGATCTTGAGTATGGCGCGGAAAACAGGAGGGCTGTCGACGATGTAGGCGATTCCTACGCGCAGCTCTTCCCACCAGGGTTCGCGATCATGCTTTTGCGGTTTGTTGTCGCTTATGCCCATCAATAAGATCGCAGCAATTAGAAACAAGCCCGCTACCGCGTATGGTGCGCCACCAATTCCGGTGTGCGCAATAATCGGCTCCCCAATTGCAAATCCAAAGCCGAGGGCAATCATCATCGTCGTAAAAAAGAGAGCATTGGCGCAATATAAATCTTCACGCTTCACCAGCCGTGGTATCGAAGCTGTTTCTGCCGGACCAAAAAACTGTGCACCAATGGATATCAAAAAGGCCAGTGTGAATGCCACTTTCGGATATTGTTTTACCCAGCTCAATGCAACCAATGCCACGAAAAAGGCACGAATCAAGTTTGAAATAACCAGCACCGCTCGATTGGACCAGCGGTCGACACAAACTCCGGCAAAAGGACTGAGCACCACCGCCGGTATTGTGAACGCTACATACAACCAGCTCGTCAACTCAGCTGCATGCACAGTTTTATCGGCTGAGCTAGCGACTGCTTGAGCTGTCAGAACGGCTACGAAAAGAACGAAAACGGCCCGGTCGGCAAATTGAGAGAAAATTTGTGCCGTCCAGAGACACATAAATTGCTTGTTGCGAAACAAGGATGCATACCCTGATGCCACCTTTTGCGACTCCGATACGGATGATTCTGTTGTGGGATGACTCAAAAGTGGCTACCGGTGCGTCAGTAAACCCTACTCTAGCACTTTGCCGAGAATTGGTCCTGAGGCTAAAAGCTTAGGTAAGTTCAGGTTTTCAGGGTTTTAATCCGCAAAACAGGCACCCAGACGGACTGCCACCTGACAAGGTTTCACTCCTACATATTTAAATAGTACGAGGATAATTACAAAACACCATCTGTGGTTTCGGTGTCAAAGCCGTCCATGCTGCCTCTGGCAATGCCCCGCTTACTGGTCCTTACGAAGTCGACTATTTCTTTCACCTCGTCGAATTGTTCGATTTCAGCCTCGATTTTCTCGCAGGCATTGCTGTAATTGAGCCCGGCCCGATACAGCAAACGGAAAGCTTCTTTAATTGCCGTCCTGGCCTGAGGACCTATCTTTCCTCGGCGCATGCCGATCATATTTACACCGCGCACCAATAGAGGTCTGCCGTCTGACATCGCAAAAGGCGGAAGATCTACCCTTGTGCCGGAAATACCCGAGATCATATTGAAACGACCGACGCGGCAAAACTGGTGAAATACAACCATACCGCCAAAGACAGAGAAGTCACCGATTTCGCAATGGCCCGCAAGGGTTGTGGCATTGGCCATGATTACGTTCTTGCCGACCTTGCAATCGTGAGCAATATGCACATAATTCATGAGGAAACAGTCATCACCGATGACTGTCATCGGCACCTTGGAGCCTCGGTGAATAGTGGCATATTCGCGTATGGTCACACGATTGCCGATGATGACGCCTTCGGGTCCTTCTTTGTAGCCCAAGTCCTGAGGTTGAAGACCAATCGAGGCGCCGGCATAGATCTTGCAATCTTCTCCGATTGTTGTCGTGCCGTCGATTACAGCATGTGGTCCGATTACGGTCCCACGCCCGATGTTGACGTTTGATCCGATCACAGCATACGGACCGATCTGAACGCCCTCGGCAATCTTGGCGCCATCACCAATGATGGCAGTCTTATGAATGTCCACTGTTTGGATCACCAACTCTCCCTCTTACTTGTTTTCCGGTTCGATCATGGCAAAGCTGAATTCTCCTTCGCAAGCGACCTTGTCGCCAACTTTGGCAGTGCCTTTCATCTTGCCCAGCGGTCCTTTCATTTTGACCAATTCCACCGACATGTCGAGCCTGTCGCCAGGTACGACCATTTGGCGAAATTTCACGCCTTCAATTCCCGTGAAAACGCCGAGCTTGCCTTTGTATTCTTCTTTAGTCAGCAATGCTACGCAGGCCAATTGAGCCAATGCCTCAATCATCAAAACGCCCGGCATAATCGGCTTGAATGGGAAATGTCCCTCAAAAAACTGTTCGTTGGCGGTCAGGTTCTTGTACCCATCGGCACTGTGACCAGGCTCAACTCGAGTGACGCGATCGACGAGCAAAAAAGGATATCTGTGCGGCAAAAGCTTCTTGATCTCGACAATATCCAGCTCTTGTTTAGCTTCGGTAGTTACGGTCATAACTTCTTCCCTTCACGTTGAAAGTTCGTCTCGACGGGGGTTCTTGCAAGAGACCTCTTCGATGACGCAGTGAGCAGGCAAAGAGTATACATCCTGCAAAGCAGGTCGCGCCTGCGGCCTAAAAAGTAACTAACTATGGATGTCCTGGACCGCTGAATTAGCTACGAAGAACGCATTCACTATAAAGTGAATGCTGTCAGCCGTGCGCCCGCCGGGTCGCCAAAAGCTGCACCAAGCATAAGCAAGTATAAGAAGGAATGTCGAGTGGACCCATACGCTGAGAAGATCCAGAGCCTGTCCCAGATCAGCAGACGCAAATTCCTCCTTGCCCTGGCGTCGGTCACCTGCTTGGGATTGAGCGAGCAGTCAAAAGCGGCCGTCGGGCTCTTCGAGCCCTTCACATTCGGCTATGTCACCGATGCTCACCTGGCAATCGGACAACCTGACAGCTACAAAATGCTGCAAGAGAGCCAGCTATTTCTGCAGGACGTGGTCAAGAG
Organism: Cyanobacteria bacterium PR.3.49; assembly: GCA_013997645.1. Lineage (GTDB taxonomy): Bacteria > Cyanobacteriota > Vampirovibrionia > Obscuribacterales > Obscuribacteraceae > QKMZ01. The sequence continues at coordinate 10,641 of PNKB01000021.1, read as the reverse complement.
ATTAAACGAGGAGAATGTGGCCTTCACCATCTTTGGTGGAGACAACGTTGAAGGTCCGGGCCGCGACGATTCCAACTGGCAGCTTTTCATCGACGTCGTTCAATGTTTGAATAATCCCTGGAATTTCGTGCTCGGAGAATCAGACATTTCCGGCATCGCTCCTGTAGATAAGATGCGAACCTACGGGCCGGATTGGAAGGGCAAAGGGATAGAATCGACGAAGCCCTACTGGTCGCAAGATCCAATACCTGGAGTGCACATCATCGGTCTGGACACGAGCAGGCCCAATTCTAACACCGGTGATTTCGGGCGTGCTCAGGCCGAATGGCTGAAAGAAGATTTGCAGATGCACCAGAGGCGATTCACAATCGTTTTCTCGCACCACCCGCTCTTGCCGCCCTCTCCTTTTGATTCGGGCCCACCCTGGGACGATTACATCGTGCCGACTGGAGCTAATGCGCGCGAGATTTTCGGCACCTCCAAATACGTTCGGCTGGTCGTCAACGGCCATGTTCACGTCAGCAAAGTGCAACAAGAAAACAATATCTGGTATGTTTCCTCTGCCAGCCTGGCTGTCTATCCATGCGCTTATAAGATCTTCCGCGTAACACCGGAATCGATCTCGATCGAAACCTATCACGTATCATTTCCGGCTTTGATAAAGAAGGCAAAAAACGCCTTCATTTCATGCACTCTTGCATACAAATATTCGAGCAGCAAACCGGCTACCTTTGCTGCTTTGGCAGAGGGAACACGACTGGATTCGGATGTGATCTTGCCTCTGGCAGCCGGCAGACCTGCGCAAGCAATCGACAAGAAAAAACAGCCGAAGCAAAAAAAAGAAAAAGCAAAACAAGCAGAACCGAAAAGAGAGAAGCAGGAAGAAAGCAAACCACCACCGCAGCAGCCTGAGGAAAAGCCGGAAAGCAAACAGGACACGCCGCAAGAGCCTGAAGCTGCCGCAACCAAGAAGCAACCACCGGCAGAACCAAAATCGAATGCGGATCAAAAAACAAAAACAAAAGTAGATAATCAATCGGAAGCGCCAAAGTCGGGAGAGAGCAATGACAAGTGAATCGGAAACCGATGCAAAGAAGCACCATCTTGGCGTTTGCCCCTATGGACAGGGCGCTCTCAGTTACAACAACTATTTAAAAATCAAAGAAATCAAAGAGCTGCAGGTTTGTCAGTCCGACCCGCCGCATCATGACGAACCGTTATTCATCATCATTCACCAGACTTACGAATTATGGTTCAAACTCATTCTGCATGAAATAGATGAAACCATGAAGCAATTGGCGGCCGGCAATGCACCGCGCGCTACCTGGTTTATGCGCCGTGTCTCCACCATCTTCAGAGAAGTGCTGGTCAATCAAATTCATATTTTGGAAACGATGATGCCCGTCGATTTCCTTGGATTCAGAAGCAAATTAAATCCGGCCTCCGGTTTTCAATCGTCTCAATTTCGTGAAATAGAATTTGCTGCCGGCATGAAAGAACCGCGCCTGTTGCAGTTTTTCACCAACGAGCCGGAAGCGCTGGCGCTGATGCAAAAACGTCTGGAAGAACCTACACTCGCAGATGCTTTTTATCAACTTTTGATTGATCGTGGTTTCGATGTCGCATTTCAAATTACAGAAGATGACTCGCAAGAATGCGAGAAAGCACACGAGCAAAGAGTGCGCGAACTGAGAAAAATCTACCAAGAACCGGAAAAATATTATGACCTTTACGAGTTGGCTGAGACCTTGGTCGACCTGGATGAGAATATTGCTCTCTGGCGCATGCACCACGTCACGGTAGTGGAGCGCATCATCGGCTTCAAACGCGGCACAGGTGGCAGCGAAGGCGTCGGTTATCTGCGCAGCACTTTGACCAAGAGATGTTTTCCGGATCTCTGGAACGTACGCACCATGATCGAACTGCCAAAATGAAGGTGGGATTTCGACCACTTGAAAGCTTTCCGTCCAATATATGACCAAGTCTGCCAAAATAAGACCGAACGTAAGCTACAAACACGGACATGACCGAAACAGCAGAAAAGAAAGTTCAAGAAAGCTCGGGCGCTCTCGACACAATCGACCACATTGCCGTGGCCGTTGATGATGTAGAGAAGGCTGTGGATTGGTACAGAAAAACCTTCAATTGTGAAATCGAGTACCAGGACAAGACCTGGGCATTTTTGAAGTTTGAAAACATCAAACTGGCTCTTGTGGTTCCAAACCAGCACCCGCCCCATATTGCCTTCCTGCATGAAAATGCCGACCAGTTTGGCAACCTGAAGACCCACCGTGACGGCAGCAGATCGGTCTATATTCAGGACTCAGCGGGCAATTCAGTCGAAATTGTTGCCAAGGATTCGATGCCAGGGAAGTAAAAAGACTGACCGGTCTTTTGCGCTCGTTTTCAAGGTTCAGGTTAATAGTCACCTAAATACGAATTTCAGATCTCTTCTAAAACTAATAGAAGAGCCAAGCTTTGCTATTATTGCCAGAGTTTTAAAATCGGACTTAGATTAAATGCGATCGGTCATCAAGGGAAAATCGTGACAGAGGGCGTAAAAAAACCACAGAAAAAGCGGTGTCCGAAATGCCACCGAGAATTTCCTGTTCAGTCGGTGATTTGTGACACCGATTCGACTCTGCTCATGCTTGTCCAGGAAGACACGCTTTTGAATGCCGTCCTGGCAGAAAAGTATCGTGTGCTCAACGAAGTCGGACGGGGCGGCATGAGCGTCGTCTACAAGGGCGTACAGGAATTCGTCGACCGCGAAGTGGCGATCAAGATTCTGCAATCACAGCTTGTTTCCGATCCGACATCAGTAAAAAGATTCCAGCAAGAAGCGCAAGCAGCCAGCCTGCTCAGGCATGAAAACATCATCAAGATGTACGACTTTGGAATTCATGACGGCCGCCCGTATTTGGTCATGGACTTTCTTGTTGGAGACAGCCTATCCGACATCATTCGCCGCGACAATCAAGTCGAATGCGAAAGAGCGCTGAAAATATTCATTCAAGCTACCGATGCACTTGCACATGCACACAGACATGGTGTCATTCACCGCGATTTGAAGTCCAGCAATATCATGCTCGTCGACGAAGACGGCAAAACCGATGTTGCAAAAGTGGTCGATTTTGGTATCGCCAAACTGCTCCCCAATTCCGGACGGCAATCGCAAAACCTGACCCAAACCGGTGAGATTTTCGGCAGCCCGATTTATATGAGCCCTGAGCAATGCATGGGTCATATCCTCGATGCAAGGTCGGACATCTATTCCATGGGCACCATGTTTTACGAATCGCTGACCGGCTATCCGGCACTGATGGGCAAAACCATTGTCGAAACAATGGAAATGCAAGTGCGCGAAACGCCCAAGCAGTTTACAGAAATACGCCCTGATCTGAATCTGCCCAAAGAAGTGGAAACGATTATATTCCGCGCTTTGGAAAAGAAACCGGACAACCGCTACCAATCGATGGAAGAATTCCGCGATGCATTGGTTCATGTCAGCAAAATTCTCGCCAACAGAAAAACGCCTGCCAATCCGCGTTCTACCGTCAGCAACATCGCTGCGCCGGAAAAAGGCGGTCAGGATCTTTCCAAAGCTCGCATCAATGCCGGTGCCGAGTCGATGAAATTGAAAGATAGCGTTGCACCTGCGACCAACAAGAATTTGCAAGCTCAAACCGGCACGCAAATCAAAGACAAGTCCGGCACAGTTCCTGCCATTCCCAAGCCTCAACAGCCGGCCAAGCCGTTTTACGAGAATCCGAAAGTGATAATCATTCTGGTTGTGGTTCTGATTTTAGTAACCGCCGGTGGCTTTCTAGCCATGCAAATGACCGGCACTCGTTTCTAATTTCTCCAAGCGACATGCAAACGAAATCCCGCACCATAACTCACTCTCGTGAGGGAGGTTTGTTCACACTCGTTACAATTTTCGCTCACAAACTCGATCAAATTGGACCGATGGGCATAATGGGATTATCAGAAACGAAAAGCAGCAAAACAGATGCGTCCGGTGATTCCAACCGGCGCCCTTCGAACCAAAAATAGAATCGTGCAGCCAGCGTGGGCAAACGTGTGAGGTTTCCGGTTTGCCAACGCCTTCAAGTTTGGTGAATCTCTCAAATTAACTACAAAGACTTCTTGACCGTGCGCTCCCGCACGCGGGAGGTAAATGATGTTATTCAATTCAATCAATTACACACTGAAAAATGTTTTCTATAACCTGGAAAAAATTCTTTCCGGCAAAAATACATCACCACTGGAAAAAGCCGAGCATGACCGGCTCTGCGCCATCAATCAAAAAGGCTTAGAAGCATCGACAGCTTCCGGACAATTTCTCGATCGCGCCAGACGCGGTGAGACATTGAAGCCGGACCAGCAAACGCAGGAAATAGTCAAAGACTACGTGCGCGCCAAAAACATTTCTCATATCGAAGAGCCCGTCTCCATCGATGACACAGCCGATCTTCCTGTAGTGTCGGCAGAAACCCTGGCAAGATCGATAATTGACGAAATTCCAATTTTCGGACTGAAAGCAAGCTTGCATGCAAGCACAAATTCCGGATCTTTTGATGCATGGAAAAACGCTCATCATCTGCTAAATGACGAGGAGAAAACCTGGCATGCCCCCGCGACTTTTGAAACCAAAGGAGTATCCGTGGGTGAAAATGCAACGCGTTCGTGGAGAGATCTTTCCCGGCATACCGCGTTACGCTTGATCGATCACCCTAACACTCCGCCTGCCGTGCTCATGCAATTGGCTCAACATTTTGATGCGGAGGTGCGAGCCCAGGTAGCAGACAATCCCAACACGCCGCAAGATGCCATCCTCAAACTTATCAATGATGAGTGCATTGACGTGCGCTTTGCTTTGGCGGAATGCCATCACCTGGGCAAAGAACATCTGGAAATACTTCTTGAGGATGAAAATCCCTACGTTGCAGATCGTGCAGAATCGACATTGCAACGCATTTCGTCCGCGCAAAATCCGGCATCGGTCTCGGTAATCGGCAGTATGTTCGGATTGCTTGAAGGCAGGCCGAACACCATAGCTCTTCTCAGGGCACGTGCCTGAAAGTATCGGGCGGTTTCGTTTTCACCCCGTCACTTATTGCCGATATTGACTATCTGTTCTATAGTCATGATAAGGGGTTTTTGTGAATGTTCTATAGCAGCTCAGGGCACCAGAGGTGCCTGGATTGAGCCTGCCTCTTACCAGGAGCATTCGCCCAAATGATCACCCCACACCGGCCTTTCGACACATTGACTGAGCTTTCTCCTGTGCCGTGGACGGAGCCGCCTTGTCTTAATCCAGTGACGGATGACAGCACGGCGCGAGTCAGCCAGGTTTTCGTCCTGCTTGCTTACTGGTGTTCGTTCATAACGATGGCGGTCGGCGTTCTCGCTCTTGCCGGCTGGTTTTTAAACCAGCCCTATCTGCAGAATCCTCTGTCCGGAAGCGCCCCTGTTTCCAATACTGGATCTCTGGCTTTGCTCTTTCTGGGAGCATCACTGCTCTATTCTTTGAAAGGACTGGGCGACAAAAAGGCAGCCACCTGCGCCCAAATCACTGCAACCGTCCCAATTTTGATTGGAATAGCAGCGCTCACGTCTTTTGCAGGATTTTTCAATCTCGATTTCGATCAAGTATTGTTTCGCTCGGCCGTCGATACATCACGCGGCTCCGCGCAGATAGCACCTAATGTCGCTCTGTCAATTCTGGCGTCCGGTCTTTCTTTGCTTTCCATGGGTGCTCCACCGGTAGGCCGCATTCGCATTTTTCAGCATCTGGCTTTCATTCCACTCTTGATTTCCATATCGGCATTGATTGGTTATACATATAAGCTGCCTTTTTTTGCTTTCCCCGACAGTTTCAACAACATGCAGCTTCCCACTGCAATAGCTTTCCTGGTCTTGAGTCTGGGCATTCTCTCATCCCGTCCGCGCGAAGGACTGATGGTCGTAATCAGCAATGGAGACGCCGGCGGACTGATGGCCAGAACGCTTCTGCCAACGGCAATCGGGCTGCCAATTCTTTTTGGCTGGTTGCGTGTGGCCGGCGAAAGTTCCGGGCTGGTCAATGCGGAAGCGGGCAGTATTCTGCTCGTCATATCTATGATCACGGCATTTTTCTGGGTGGTCTGGCGGACATGCCGGCAGTTGGGCAGGCTCGACATGGCTCGCCGGCTTGCCGGTGCAGCCCTGCATGAAAGCGCCGATCGGACTCGATCGATTCTCGATAAAGCCACCGACGCTTTTGTGGCAATCGACAAGAACGGACGAATTCTCGATTGGAATCCTCAAGCGGAAAAAACTTTCGGTTGGTTGCGAGGAGAAATCGTCGGCAGGACTTTGGAAGAAACAATTATTCCAAAAGCGCTGGTGCAAGCACATAAAGAAGGCATGGCGCGGCTCAACGCTTCAGGACACAGTAAGTTTTTCAATACGCGCGTCGAGATGGTCGCACTGCACAAAGAAGGACATGAATTTCCGGTTGAATTGGCCAGCTTTCCTGTCGGCAGTGAAGAGACAGGAACCGTTTGCGCCTTTCTGCACGATATTTCCGAGCGCAAGGCACATGAGGACGAGGTCAATTGCCTCAACAAAGCTTTGCTGGAACAGATAACCGAAGCAGGCTCGAAGAATGACAGTTTGAAACTGCTTACCGACGAGTTGAGAACAGCCTGTGAAAGAGCAATAGAGTCATCTAAAACCAAGTCCGATTTTATTGCCAGTCTCTCTCACGAGATTCGCACGCCTTTGAGCAGCGTTATAGGCATGGCTGAATTGATCCTCGATACTGATTTGGGAGACGATCAAAGAAAGCTTGCCAACACGCTGCACAGCTCGGCATACAACTTGCTGGGCATCGTCAACGACATCTTGGACCTGTCTAAAATCGAAGCTAAAAAGCTGGAGCTCAATTCGGAAAGTTTCGATATGCGCACCCTGGTCGAAGATGTAGCCGAGATGCTGGGTACGACAGCGCGCAGCAAAGGCCTTTCTCTTTCAACATTCGTCGATCCGGCTTTGCCTTTGATTCTAAAAGGCGACTCGAAAAGATTGCGGCAGATACTGGTGAATCTGTGCGGAAACGCCCTTAAATTTACAGAATCGGGCAGCGTCATGATCAGAGTGGATAAACTTTCACTGGCCGACCACGCAGTTACTTTCTCGGCATCAGTGATAGATACCGGTTGCGGGCTGGCTCAAGAAGCGAAAGACTGCCTCTTTCTTCCCTTCAGTCAAGCCAGAGGAAAAAAGGGTGCCCAGACGGCAGGAACTGGTTTAGGACTGGCGATAAGCAAGAGTCTTGTCGAACTGATGGGTGGCGAGATTGGAGTAGACAGCCACGAGGCAGAAGGTTCAAACTTTTGGTTTACAGCCACCTTGCATACCGACGGCGTCGACTATCTTGGCGCACAGCATGGTGCACCAGCCCATGTCGAAGCGGAAACGACACGGCTCATAATCGTTTCGAACGATCGCTTCACTTCTGAATCACTGACAATGTATTCGTATGCGCGCGGGATCGAATGCAAAGCAGCCGGGTCAATCGAAGAGACCGAATGGATGATCGCTAAAATGGCGAAAAAAAACGATTATCCGATCAGGCTTTTCGTGGATATGTCCAATCGTGCGATCGACCCGCGCAATCAAATTGAAAAAATGTACCAATCCGAATTTTGCGATCGAATTCGCTGGGTGGCACTGACACATATTGATTCCAAAGACTACCATCGCAAGCTGAAAGATGCCGGTTTTGCCAAAGTGCTCGTCAAGCCATTTCGCTTCAGTGACTTCTTGCATTCGGTATCCAACGACTTCGATCAGCAAGTGGAAACCCGTGAAGATTTGCCTGCTCTGGATGCAGCCAATGCAGCGGCTCTGCAACTTTCCACAAAAACAGTATTGCTGGTTGAGGACAATCCGGCCTTAAGAGAGTTGGCCACCCGCCAGCTCAAAAGGCTGGGCGTGGCAGTAGCAACAGCATCCGATGGCATGGAAGCAGTCAGTAATGCTGCCGGGCAGAACTACGACCTCATTCTTATGGATTGCCAGATGCCTGTCATGGACGGATTCGAAGCGACGCGCCAGATAAGACGCATTGAAGAGCGCGGGCACCGCCACACTCCGATTGTCGCTCTTACAGCCTCAGTCTTGCCGCAGGATCGAGAAAAATGTTTTGCTGCCGGCATGGACGAGTTTCTTACAAAACCTGTCTCACTAGATGACATTCGCGCATTGATCAAGCGTTGGATGACAGAACAAAAGCAGCCCGTCAAGCAATTTGCCACCATGACCAACGATGAGGTCGCTATTAGCGATCTGATTCACAGTGCCCGTTTTCAAGTCAGCGAAATGGATCAATTGACCGTGGTGCCGCGGGAGATTACCAAAGCCGATCTGCAGGACGACCTCGCTCCCACGCCAGTGGACATGCAATGGTTGGACGAACAATATGGCAAAGAAGCGCTGAGTGAAATCCTGCAAACATTCACGGATGAAGCGGAATCTTTGATGACCCTCTTGAAACGCGCTGCTCTGGCTCATGATTTCATCGAGAGCGCTCGCGTGGCGCACCAGCTCGCCGGCATCGCGTCCGTGATCGGAGCCAAGCAGATGCATGCACAAAGTCTGAATCTCGAGCATGCCTCAAAAGAAACCGACACATATAGAGCCAACGTTGCGCTAGACGAATTGCAACGCGCTTACGAAGACGTTACCCAGTGGATAAAGAACAAAGTTTAAATCAGTTCTTCAGACCAACCACGGCCTCGACGAATTGAGCAGACAGAACTTCTTCGCTGAATTTGCTATTGACGCTGTTGCGAATTGCTTTCAGGCGATCTGCCGACGGTGGGTTCTGCCTCACCTGCATTAAACCAAGAGCCAGTGCCCCAGGCGACGACAGATCGGTGTCACCGACGTAGTCGCCCAGAATATATTTAGTTCCGGCGTTCGGATGACAGACTATCGGCCTTTCAGCCAAGGCCGCCTCAACAGTGGCGGCTCCGAAAACCTCATCGATACTGGCGATTACATAACAATCTGAAGCATAAAGAGCTTTGTGCACACCCTCTGCCGGCAGTGTCAGCCATTGAATGCGATCGCCCAAGACCTTTTTGCCGAGGTCCTTGAGAAATGCCGTATCCGGCTCGGGATGCCCGCACAAGATCAATTTCACTTTAGGATCGTTAATTTGCGCAACTTCATTGATGATGTAATCAATGCGCTTATGGTAACAATTCCAGGCCGACACGACGATGACTGCAAAGTCGTCCTCTTCAAGCCCGAATTCTTTTCTCACCTGGTCTCGCGACTCTTGAGGTTGAATATATCTGGCAAAGTGAGGCAAAACCTGCATTTTTTCTCTGGGAATTCCAAAGGAAAGCGCAGTCTCAAAAGAAGTAGGCTGCAAATGCTGGACGAAATCAAAGAGTTTGATTGTATTTGGTTTGAACCCGCCACCATTGGCGATGACTACTTTGAATTTGAGCTTGAGAAGATCTCTGAAAAAAATGAGCACATAGCCGAAAGGTGCTTCCTTCGTCCAAACGACATCCGGTCGAAAGGAAATGAGATGAGGCAGAAGCCCGACTGCAAACGTCACCATCTCGGCGCCATAGGCAAATTCCCATACACGCCTTTTATTGAATAAAGAAGCAATAAATAAAGGCCAGCGCAAAAGAAAGTCGCGCGGCAGATTGGCCACAACAGTGCTTTCCGGATAAGTGCCACCGGAGAAAAGGCGTACGTTTAAACGCGGATCTTTCTTTAAGGATGAATACCAGCGGGCTGTGGATACTTCAAATCCGCGATTGACATAGCCGAGTCCGCAACTGACCATCGCCAGTCTTAAGGGTGCATCAACCGCCTGGGCGGTTTGAGCAATCGGTTTATAACGATCGGGAAATGACGATTCCATACTAAGTATCGGGGAAAACCCTGCGTCACTTTGCAACTTACGGCTACTCCATGCAAATCTTATCAGCTTCTGAAGACCTAAAAGGGCGACGGACATTGAATTTCAACGAAATCTGCCCGGATATTTACGCTGACAGCAAATAAGGTGAGAAGTTCCAATCGGCGGATCTATATAGGATTTCCTATACTCAAAAGTGATGAATAGCTTTTGAGAATTCACAAACCCGCATGGGCGGCGTAAGATGCAAATATAGAGCGCAATGCGCACCGCAAAACGAAGTGCCTGAAAGGCTTTCGGCGTGTGCCTTGGCTTCTGCGTGCCGACTTCACCCATCTTTCTCAAGGGATTAAGCCATGTCCACCAACCCTTACTATCGTTATATGCTCAACGTCGCAGGCGTTCGTGAAAAGGAACCCTTCTTCCAAAGAGCCTGGGGCAAAGTCAATATTCTCGCCCGCCAGAGAGACAGACAGATATATAAAGATCTGCGCGGCGCTAATTTCGAGTTGCAAAACTCACATAACAAGAGCGTCCTCAATCATTTCAACAGCACCACCATCCAGCATGAGCACGCTTCGCTCCTTGAAGATCTGGCCAATGAAACTCTTATCTTTCTGGAAGAAGAGCAAAAACAAGCCAAGCAGCGCGCCCGAGAAGAGCAACTGAAGAGCAATGCAATTCACGCATATATCGCCAAGATAGTC